>CAINGK010000237.1 GCA_903848465.1 uncultured Verrucomicrobiota bacterium | reverse complement strand
ATATTATTCTATGCCTACATGTGTACTAACCACCCTGCGGGGTCAGCTTGCCATGAATGACCACCGTTGATAGCCTGCCCGCCGCAGCCTCAGCCAACCTCCTGGCTTGCGACGGTGCCACCATTCATGCCCCATTGAGCGTGCGAGTAACGCCTAAAGAATGACCGGGGATGGGCCTCGCCAAGCGTGCCGCCGCGTCCTCTAATGAGCGGCTTCCCTTCGTTGCCATATAATGCCACGGTTTGCGTGACTCTGAAAAGTTTCCAAGTTTCCCCCTATAGGGTGGAAACTTGGAAACTGGAAACTTTTCCCGCATCAAACCTTCCACCCCTCGCGGGCAGCAGGGCCGTGGATCATCGCGGCGGCTTCGGCATCGCCGACGATGCTGCGCGTGACCGGATCAATGGTCAGGTTCCGATTCACATGGAGGGCGATGTTGGCAAAGAGCATGGTCTCGGTGAGGCGGCCGCCATAGGCGAAGCTGGAGCGGCAGGTTTCCTGGCCTTTGATGGCGAGCAGCCAATTGTCCCAATGGTTGGAGCGCTTCAGATTCACCTTCGGCAGGCTGGGGGCGAGTTCGCGCATCTTGAGTTCGGGGATCACGCGGGGCGGGCCAGCGTGGGTGCCCATGAGGACGGTGGCCTTGCTGCCGCGAATGAGCGTGCCGCCATCGGGGAAGGTGCGCTCGGCCTCCAGCTCGGGTGGGCGTTTCAGGGCATGGTTTTCGCCGTGGTACCAGTGGATTTTGAACTCTCCCCGCGCCGCTGTGGCCGGGAAGGTGAAGGTGATGTGAACCGTCTTGGGGAACGAGAGCGGGATCGGGCCGGAGGATTCGATCTCGATGCGGCTAGGGCAGTCGAGACCCCACACATGATACGGAGCGTCCATGTTGTGGCAGGCCCAGTCGCCGAGCGTGCCGCAGCCAAACTCAAACCAACCGCGCCAGATGGCCGGCATGTACTTCGGGCTGTAGGGCACCATGGCGGCGGGACCGATCCACTGGTTCCAGTCCAATCCCGCAGGCACCGGCACACCCGTGGGTCGTGGCTGATCATGGCTCCACTGCGGACCAGCCCAGGCGTGGGCTTCCGTCACGTCTCCCAGCACGCCTGCCTTCACCCACTCCTCCAGCATCAGGATGCCGCCGCCCGAGTGGCCTTGATTGCCCATCTGGCAGGCGAGTCCGCTTTGCTTCTCCAGTGCCATGAGATCGCGCGCCTCGGCGATGCTGTGCGTGAGCGGCTTCTCCAGATACACGGGCTTGCCCGCGAGCATGCAGGTCTTCGCATTGAAGTGATGCGTGTGGTCAGGCGTGGAAATGATGACGCCGTCGATGCTCTTGCCCTGCTGGTCGAGCATCTTGCGGAAGTCGGAGTAGAACGGCGTGTCCGGCCGCGCTTTGCGGGACTGCGCGGCATGCCCTTCATCCACATCTGCAAAGGCCACCTGGTTCACAAGATCGTTCTCCAGCAGACTCTGCACCGCATGCCACCCTTTCCCACCCGCCCCGACAAAGGCGATGTTGAGCTTCTCATTCGCCCCAAAGACCGAGCGCGGCAGGATTTGAATGCCCGCGAAAGCAGCGGCGGATTGGCAGAGGAAGTGGCGGCGGTCGTGCATGATGAGAAGACGTAAAGTGCAGGGGGAAGGGGAAAAGGCCAGCCTACAATGGCGCTCAGTTACGGCCTATTATCTCGGGTTTTTGCAGCTTGAGAGAACGAGTTGTCAAATGACCTTTCAAGACACGCGCCAGATTCTAGGACTAGCGGTGGCAGAGAGTATTCACCGCATCCTGGAAATGGGAAATTAAACCAAATCAGCCACGTGATGGACATGCGAACTGATCGCGAGCACGGTGAGCAGGTTGCCATCTAGGAGCCAGATCATCGGAGTCAGGAATCAAGCTTCATCCTGCAGGCGGGCGACATCCTCATCAGTGATGGGTTTGGCCCCCTGCACCAAGGGGAAGCGGATGTCTTCGTTGAGTGCGCCATGGCTGGTGACGGTGGGCTTGATCAAGGCCAGGGCGTCACGCAACAGACTTGGGCCAGCAGTCCACGCACGTAGCCGCCATCAAGCATCAGGCCCGCTGTGCGGCCGAAATCGGCGAGTGCGCGTATTTCCGACTTTCCTGCAGCCGCTGAATCATCTGATCCGTGATGGGGCCTTGCATCCGCGACATGTTTTGCCGCGATTCGTAGAAGCTCCTGCGGAGCTCCTCGTAGGGCATCAGTGTTTTGGCTGGTTTCGGTTCCTGTGGCATCGGATGATTGCAAGGCATGGGTACTTTGCTTTCAGTCAGAGGCACCGCAAGCGAAAATCCGTGAGGCAGTGAACCGCTGGCAAGCTACGCCAGCGGTACTGAACTCGCCCCTTTGGCGATCACCACCCTCAGCCCAGCTTCGCCACCACCACTTTCGCGGCTTCGTGCTGCTTCTTGAACCAGGCGTGAAAGAGGCTCATGCGCTCCTGGCGGGAAAGGGACTCCACCTGGTTCTTGCGCACTTCGACGGCATCCGGGCGCTTGCGCAGCTCCTTGGCGCTGACATAGACGAGCAGGGTGCCTTTGTCGTAATCCACACCGCGTGAGACGCTGCCGACGGCGGTCTTGGCGGCTTCCTGGGCGATGAGAAAGCCGTTGGGCACTTCCTGCGGCGGATTGGCGGTGTCGATGTCTGGCAGCGCGTCCAGGGTGAGCTTCTGTTCCTTCACCAGATCTTCGATCTTCTTGCCGGCCTTCAAGCCATCGTTCAGCGCCTTGCGTGCGTCATTCACCGCCTTGCTGCGTGCTTCATCTGCCTTCTGGCCTTGCAGCACATCCTTGATCTTGCCGGTCACTTCAGCCAGCGTCTGCTGCTTGGGTTCCTCGACCTGGGTCACGTCAAAAACATACCAGCCGTTGGTGCCTTCGACGGCCTCCGCCGCGCCCTTCGCATCCTTGGCCTGGGCAAAGATCATGCCGAGGACATTCTTCTCAGCCTTCAGCGCTGCTGGCGGCTCGCTCTCAGCAAAGGCCGGAGTCGTTTCGACTTTTTCCTTGGTCTCCTTTGCGGCATCGGCCAGGGACTTTTTGCCCTTCACCGTCAGGTCATTGAAGGCATTCACGCGCTTCACCAGGTCATTCTGCGCTTTCTGGCGCTCTTCCAGGGGCTTCTTGTCCAGCTCCTTGGGATTCTCAAAGAAGACGTAGTTCACCGTGCGCTTTTCCACGGTCTTGTAGTCGTCCTTGTTCTCGTCGTAGTACTTCTTGATCTCATCATCGCTCACCGTCGCGGCCTTTTTGAAGGTCTCGGTTTCAAAGGTGATCTTGGCACCTTTGAAGGTCTGGTAGCTGCTCACATACTGCTTTTCAGCCGCCAGCGGGGAGGCGGTGTAGCTCTTCGTCACGATGTCCTGCAGCTTCTGCAGGCCGATGGTGTCCTTCATGATGCCCAGCAGCGCGTCGCTGTCGAAACCCATGGAGGCCGCGTTTTGCTCCAGCATCTGGCCGCGGGACACGTCAAACTTGCCGTTGTTTTGCAGCGCCGGGATTTTCTCCAGCGCAGCGCGGGCCTCTGCATCACTCGGGCGGATGCCGAGCTTTTCCATCATCTGGCGCGCCACAAACAGATTGGCAAAGGTGTCCATGCCGCCGCCGCCCATGCCACGGTCCGGGGACAGCATCATCAGCATCGAAGGCAGCTCATACGACTGCATGTAATACTGCGCAAACTGCACCGAGCGCTGCGCACGCTGCACATCGGCCACGGTGTATTCTTTGCCAAACACGGTCAGAGCGGTGTCGGTGACTTTGACTTTTTGCGCAAAGTCGCCGCCGCTTCGGCGCCAGCCACCCCAGGTTGCAAAGGAGAGGACGATGACGACGGTCAGGGTTTTGAGGAAGGCACCACGGTGGCGGCGGAAAAATTCGAGCATGGGAGGTCGGGGCGGTTGAAGGGCGCGCAATAAGCCGCACCGCACCCCGGCGGCAACCGGAAAGTAGCGCATTACCACTCGCAGAGTGAGGAATCATTCGGCCTCATCTCTTGACATTGCAGGCACCCGGCACACTTCATGCGCTCCCATTTTTTCCGTTGATCGTCTTCCCTCATGCCCCAAGCCCCTACGAAACGCTACTGGACCGTCCGCTCCTCCTCCATTCACAACCGTGGTATTTTTGCCAAATGTGACATTCCCTACGATGTGCCGATCATCGAGTACTTGGGCGAAAAAGTTACCAAAGCGGAATCCACCCGGCGCGGCGAGGCCTTGGTCGAACGGGCCAAGAAGACCGGCGAAGCTGCCGTCTATATCTTCACCCTCAACCAGCGCTACGACATTGATGGCGCTAAAGGGCACAATCCCGCCCGCTACCTCAACCACTCCTGCGCCCCCAACTGCGAAGCCTACATCATCCGTGGCCGCATCTGGATCTACTCCCTGCGCGAGATCAAGGCTGGCGAAGAGCTGACCTACAACTACAGCTTTGACGTGGACACCTGGGAAGACCACCCCTGCCGCTGCGGCGCCGACCGCTGCATCGGCTACATCGTCGAAGAAAAGCAATGGCCCAAACTCTTGCGTAGGCTGGAGAAACTGGAGCGCGATGTGAAAAGCGGCAAACTCAAGCTCAAAACCAAAGCCAGCACCAGCGAGGCCGCTGCGCCCGCGAAGAAGACCGTAACGAAGAAGAAGACTGCGGCGAAGAAGACGGCAGCTAAGAAGAAATAGAAACACATCGCCTGAGGCTGCTGCTCAGGCGCGGCTGGGCTTCAAGTGTTCCATGGGCCTCCCTGCAGCGCTCGGGCCAACGCGAACGCGTGCGCGAAGCGTCTTGCGCGCGGCAAGCCTAGGCGCGGCACCGCTTTCGCAGGCTGGACCGTGCGCTGAGGCCAGAGACCTTTCTTCACCCCACGAAAGCGGTGCCGCCGATGCAGGCTTGCGCCCTGCATCTCTGTCACCGCAGTCAAAGACGCTGGCGCGTGGCTTGAATTGGGCGGGCGATTCCCCCCCCTCACACCCTCCGCGCCTCGCGCTCCGTCACCCGCGCAGCGGCGCTGTTCTGAAAATGGGTGATGGCTGTGGCGAGGGCGTCGGCGGCGTCGGGTTCGGGCGTTTCGCGTAGGCGGAGTTGGGCGCGGATCATGAAGGCCACCTGCTCTTTCTGCGCGGCACCACGGCCTACGGCGGCCTGTTTGATCTCTCGCGGCGCGTATTCATAGATCGGCAGGCCGTGCTCGGCGGCGGCGATCAGGCAGGCTCCGCGTGCGGTGCCTAGCACGATGGCCGTTTTGTAGCTCTGCACAAAGATAGTCGATTCAATGGCGCACACGGTCGGCGCATGCCGGACGATGACATCGTTCAATGCGGTGCGGATGGCCACCAGGCAGCCGGAGGGCAGCAGGGCGGGTTTGTTCTGAATGACGCCCCACTCCAGCGCCTTCACCACGCCGCCGCTGCTTTCCACCACGGCCCAGCCGGTTTTGCGTAGCGCGGGGTCGATGGCGAGGACGCGTTCGACCGCGCTCGTGGCAGGTGCCACGTCAGAGCTGCGGACGATGCGGGCCATCAGCGGCGTTTTTTCGGTCCGCTCTGGCCTAGGCGGAAGAGTTGGTCCACGGAGACGGTGCCGGAGCCAAACAGCAGCAGCGTCACGGTGATGATCAGGTACAGCCAGGCGGCCTCCACACGGGGGGAGCCAGCATGCTGCAGCACCACGAGGGTGGTGATGACCACGGGCAGAAAGGCGAAGGCAAAGAGCCGCGTCAAAAACCCGATGGTCCAACTGACGGCCACGGCCACGATGATGAGGGCGACGATGGGGGCGAGCAGGTGGGCGTAGGGCATGCCCGCCTCATGAAAGGCTGGCACCCAGGCCCAGGGCTTTTCCTGGAAGAAGAAATGGTAGGCGTTTTGCACGGCGTCCAGGCCGTAGCGTGTCATGAGCAGCAGGCCGGTCCCAATGCGTAGGATGGCGGCGGTTTGAAACAGGGAACTCAGCGGGGTTTGCGCTGCGGCAGGGCTGCCGCCAGTAAATTCAAGCATGGCGAAAAAATCAGATGTCGGGAGAAAGGGTGATGATGTCACCGGCCTGCGGTGTCCAGTTGTGGTTCGCTGCTTCCAGCGAGGTGAAGAAGTGCCGCTGGCCTTGACGTGAAATGTAAACGCCCCGCATGGTGGAGCCTAGTTTGCGCCCGCCAGCGACGGTCAAAGCCTTCTTGACCGTGATGCCTTCAAAGACTGGAATGAATTCGGGTGCTTGCACATCCCCGTTGAAGGAGATGACTGGCGTGTTTTCCACGGAGATGATCTGTACGGTGATCTCGCGGGTATTGCGGCCCGCCAGACGGAACACCGTGGCGATGGCATCCGCCGCCTGCGGCAGGTGCAGGCCGCCGATGCGCGCCGTGCCTACTTTGCCCAGTGGGAGCAGTCCTTCGACATTGATCATCACAATGCCACGGAAGATGCGGTCAGGACTGCGGGTGCCTTCGTACACTTCCAGCCGGAGGGTGTGGCCAAAGCCCAGAGTGTGGCGCGAATTGAACGGCACATCGGGATCGTCAGCGTCCGCTTTGTCACGCTCATCCATGCCGGGGACCCACTTGGCCACGGTATTGCGGCTCGGCAGGCTGGGCAGGCCCAGCTTGGGAAGTTTGGGCATTGGCACATGCCAGTCGGGCAGGATGCTCTTGATCATGCCACAGGAGCATAGCGTGAGGCTGAAGGCGGCAAAAAGCAGGGCGGATAAAACTCGCATCATGGGGGCAGTAAACAGATTTCGCCAAGATGGCGGCACGCGCTACGATGGCAAGAGGCTTTCGTATTTGGGCGCTTTCTTCCTGCGGCCCTCACTCCGCTACCCCACCGGCAGGGCAGGGGGGTATCACGCCCCCGCCACTGCGCCCGCGCCGCTGTCGGCGGCCCCTGTTTCATACGCCCTCAGTGCCTCGGCAGCAGATGCCGGACGGTTGGCAGGCGTGCGGTTGATGAGCCATTCCACCCACTGCACGGTGGGCGTGGGCAGGTCGGGCCGTAGCGCCGCCAGCGGCTGGGTGCGGTGGTGCAAGTGCGCCACCATCACCTGCGGCTTCGTTTCCCCACCGAATGGGTACTGCTGCGTCAGCGCGTAGTAAAACACGCAGCCCAGCGCATAGAGGTCCGTGCGTACATCGACAGCGGTAGCTTCAAACTGCTCTGGGGCCATGAAGTACACCGACCCGTGCAGCCCGCTGCCAGGGGGGGCTTTGAGTGTGCCCTTTTGTGGCGCGGCTTTCGCCAGGCCAAAATCAAGGATCTTCACCCGCAGCGTCCCCTCCGGCAGTCGCTCGAGCATGAGATTTCCCGGCTTTAGATCCAGGTGCAGGATGCCCTGCGCATGCACCGCGCTGACCCCTGCTAGGCTCTGCCGCACTAGGGCGTCGAAATCAGCCGCCGTCAAAGCACCGCGTATGATGACGTCTTCCAGGTTCTCGCCCGGCACCAGCTCCATCACGATGAAGCCGCCCGTGGCATCCACGCCGAAATCATGCACCGCCACGATGTTGGGGTGCTGCACCTGCGTCTGCTGCTGCGCCTCGCGGATCAGGGCATCCACCGCAGTGCCGCAGTCCCCCGTCTGGCCTGCCAGGATGCGTTTGACCGCCACCTCGCGGCCCGTCTGGGTGTCCCGCGCTCTGAACACCGTCCCTAAGCCCCCTGCGCCAAGCGGGGCAAGTATGTCATAGCGTTCGTTCATCTGGGAAAAGATGCTGACACTTTTTATACCGCCGCGCATCACAAACTTTCGAAAGCCCCCCACTCAAAATGACAGTGAGCGTTTAAGCTGTGGGAATCGCCGTCTGGAGGTTTTTCCAAAATTCATATCCGAATAATCCAGTGCAGCCAAAAGCGGCTCTCCCGCTCCCCGCCCCTGACAGACGATGCCCAAAACGTCCTTCGGGAAGAGGGTTGGGGTGAGGGGACAACAGAGAGCCTTCGCCAGCATGGGATGACCCCTCACCCAGCCTCTCCCCAAAGAACGTCTTGGGCTTTGCCATTTCCTTGGTGGGGAGAGGGGGGCGCTTTGTGGCCGCGCACTGTGACGAGCCTGGAAGGCTACTATATCATTTAAAATACCATGGCTCATTCTGGGACGTGACAGCGTTTTCCAGAATGAGCTAAAGCTCGGGAGCGCTTTCCTCAGTTGTTGCTGCTCTTGAACAAACGCTTGAAGAAGTGGCCGACTTCAAGGCCGGTGTCGCCGGTCCATTGCCAGGCATTGCGGGCGGCACGTTTGACATCGTCGGCGGCTCTTTCGCCTTTGGAACCAGGGGCTGGTGCGCCGGGATCTGTGTTGGCCAAGCCGTTGTTCCACTGCTGATGGATGATGGCTCCGGTTTCGGCAGAGATGACGATGAAACCGACTTCATTGCCATCTGTGCCATTGAGGGCAAGGCCCCACTGGGGTGCTCCGGTGGCGGCATCGGCAGCGAGCTGATAGGAGGCGGTGACGAAGTTGGTCTTGGCCAGCATCGCGTTTTGCTGCGCGACTTTGAGGGCGTCAGACGAACGGTATTTGATGCGATTGAACACGATCACCTGCGGTGGCACGCGGGAGAGCAGCTTGGTCCCGGCACCGTTGACCCGCGGAATCCAGGCGCTTTTGTCCAGGGTGACGGTGGCACGCACGAGTTCGCCCTGGCGGAAGGGATCACGCGCATACACGGACCACTGGATGGGGTCCGTGGCGCTGGCGGGAGATTGCAGCAGGACCACGCCTGCGGCGGTGGCGGCACCGTATTCCTGATCAATGACCGTGGCGATTTCAGGATTGGCTTGGCACAAGGAGGCGCTGGCCAGCAGGAGGGAGCAGAGGAGGGAGGTTTTCATGGATGGGGGTTGGTTGGATTTCTCCAGGAGAAAGATGTTCAATCGCGGCTGCGCAGTTTGCTCAGCAGGCGCAGGATTTCGAGGTAGAGCCAGACCAGGGTGACGAGCAGACCAAAGGCGGCATACCATTCCATGTACTTCGGCGCGCCAGCGGCACAGCCGTTTTCGATGAAGTCAAAATCGAGCACCAGGTTCAGCGCGGCGATCACGACAATGAAGGCGGAGAAGGCGATGCCGACCGGGCCGTTGCCAAAGACGAGGGGAATGTGGATGCCGAAAAAGCCGAGCACCATGGAGACGAGGTAAAACAGGAAGATCCCCCCGGTGGCGGCGGCGATGCCGAGCTTAAAGTTCTCGGTCGGTTTGATCAGGCCGGTCGTGTAGGCGGCGAGCAGGGCAAACAGAATGCCACAGGTCAGCAAGACGGCACTGAGGACGATGCCGCCGAACTGCTGTTCATACATGGCGGAGATGATGCCGACGATGACGCCATTGCACAGAGCATACACCGGCGCGAGTGCCGGGGCGGTGGTCGGTTTGAAGGAAATGATCAGTCCCAGCACCAGATAAAGAATGCCGCTGACCGGAAGCGCGGCTCCAAACCACGCCGGAGGGCTGCCACTCACGAAGACCTTCCAGCTCCAGCTTGCTGAAGTGACGAGCAGCAGGGTGAGAATGGCGGTTTTAAGCACGGTACCGTTGAGCGTCATCACGCCATCGGCACGATTGCCGGAGCGTGATTGGAGAAAGACTTGGTCGTTCAGGGTGGGATTGGAAGTGCGCATGAGGAGTGGGGATGGTTTCACCGACAGACTACAAGAAGCCTAGTGGGTTGGTCAATTCACGCTTTGGGGAGATTCTGCTCTGAGGTCCCTCACTGCACGGAGCGCCTTCTGCCCCCTCATTCCCAGCTTCAAACCCTACGAATGCTATACTGCCACGCATTACAAACATTCAAAAGTAACCCCTCTCAAAAGAAGTGGGTGATGCGCTCCCGTCTATCGACCGCAACAAGTACGGCGGACCTTTTTGAGCGCCTGCGCCGTGACAGACCCGAAATCACGGACCCGCACAGCGGTTCCCTACCAGCCCTTCGGCACCGCGCCACGCAGAGCTGGTAGGGATGCGCTGTGCGCGTCCCTAGAATCCTTTGTCCCAACGTGGGCTGCTGACTCAACGCTCACCCCCTTTCCATCCGCTGTCGTCTCCGATTCGTGCGAGACCGACTTGCATCAACCATCTTCAAAAGCCCCCCTCGCAAAATGAAAGTGAGTGCTTCGTGGCAGCATCACCAATGCAGAGTGCCAATCATCTCCCAAAACCTCCCTCCCTGAAATTTTTCTACCCCCAATCTTTCTACCTAACCTCTCCGGTGTCATTCCATTCGCTGCTGCATGCGTCACTTCATCACCGGCTCCGGCCTGATCTTGAGCACCAGGGGGCGGTGATCGCTCGCTTTGATGAAATCGCGCTCGGCGTGGATGTGGGAGTTGCGGGTGTCGATGTGCGGGCGCAGGAGGCGGCTGGTGAAGCAGTAGTCGAGGCGTGAGTACACGTCTGCCGTGTCCCAAAAATGGGTCCAGACCTCGCCATTCGCGTCCTTCAGGAGGACGTCCAGCATGGTGGTGTCCCCAGTGCGTGGGCTGCCCATGACCTCTGCTATGGTGGGGTCGTTGCGGTGGGCGTTGAAGTCGCCATAGGCGAGGATGCGTGCGCCGGGTTCCTTGGCAAAAAGGGCATCCATATGCAGGCGCAGCAGATGCGCTTCGTTGCGGCGCATTTCCGCCTGATCAGCGTCAGGGAGCGTGCGCATGGACTTCAGGTGTACGCCCAGCAGATGCAGGTCAAAGGTGGGCGTGATGGTGATCGTGACATCGAGAATGCCACGCTGAAACGGCAGCGTCTGCGCCCCGATTTGATACGTGAGCGTGGTCTGCGAATGGCGCGCTTTGATGGGCAGTCGCGAGAGCAGGGCGAGGCGGCGCACGGGGTCGCCGCCATGGGCCAGCTCCGTGTAGGGCAGGTCCACCCCGGCCTGTTGCAGGCGCTGCTGCAGGTCGGCCAGATCGTCCGCTGTGCCGATCTCGCAGACCCCCAGAATATCCGGGTGAATGGCGGCCAATAGTTCCACTGCCCGGGCGCGCGCGCTTTCCGGCTTGGTGCTGGCGGGCTGGCTACCAGAGGCTTCTTGCGTCAGCCAGTTCCGCAAATTGTAGGAGCAGAAGGTGAGCGCTTCCGACTCCGCAGCGGCAAGCCGTGCCGCCAGAGCAAAAAAAACGGCGAGTCCGAAGACCCGCCGCGTGAACTGAAAGGGTGGCAGCATGCCAGCAGGATGGAGTCGGCTAGGAATCTTCGACGTTGGCCACGGGCTGGCGCTTTTCTGCCGGCGGGGTCTGGATCTTCGGACGCTCGACTTCTTCCTGAGCGTTCTGCAGTTCGGCTTCGAATTCCGTGCGGGCTTTTTTGAACTCGCCCATGCTCTTGCCCAGGCTGCGGGCAAAGGTGGGGAGCTTTTTCGCGCCAAACAGCACGAGAATGAGGATGCCGATGATGATCATCTCGGGCGGGCCGAGAGGTCCGATAGCGAGGATGGATGTGGGGTTCATGATGGTACTAGGTTTGCATTGTTCGTGGTGACGTGCAACGCGGACTTTCAGTCGTTCCCAGTGGGGCCATCGTCCTTTGCGCGGAGGTGAAAACGACCGGGCTGGAAAGCCGTGGCACTGTCTTCAATCTATGTAACGTTCCATCATCCCGCAGGTTAGCAAGAAATCACCGTTCTGGCTCATTTTCTTGCCGCCGCACCCCGCAGCGGGTCGGCAACTGGCGCAGAAATGCCATTTGCACGACGGGCCTCTGCCGATAGGATACCGCACCCCCTTTCCACATGAAAACCGCCTCGTTCTTCCGCTGCGCCGCCGCCATCGTCCTTGCCTCCACTTCCTGTGGAAAGCACACCTGGAAGGAAACCCAGGTGCTGCATGAAGGCATGCACAAGGCCCACGCCGAAGAGCACGGCGACGCCAAGCCTGCCGAGCACGGCGAAAAGAAGGCGCACTAAGACTCGCGCATGCGCCGCTATGCCTTCATCGGGCTGAGTGCTCTGGTGCTCGTAGCGACCAGTTGTGTGCTGCTACGCACCTGCTGGGTGCGCATGGCACCTGCCATCGCCTCCACTGGCGGTAAAGACTTGCACCTCCGCCTGCCGGATGCGGGCAAAACCCATCTGCAAAAAGACAAGCGCTGGGCCGCAGACCAGCTCGGCACCTCCACCGGCACGCTGGGCAGCCACGGGTGCCTGGTTTCCAGCGTGGCCATGGCCTGCTCAAACCTCGGCGTCAAACTCACGCCCAAGGAACTCAATGAGCGCCTGAAACAAGCCAAAGGCTTTCTGCCCCAAGGCTGGGTCGTCTGGAACGCCATCCCGCGCGTGACCGAGGGCAAACTCAGCGCCGAATACCACCCCGCCTCCAGCCACGCCCTTATGGATGAGGCCCTGGAACACGGTGCCTACCCCGTCGTGAAATACTTCCTCCTCGGTGGCATCCAGCATTGGTGCGTCATCGTGGGAAAAGACGGTCTGGAATACCTCGCCCGCGATCCGCTGCGGGATGACCAAGAGCCGGTGAAGCTCTCTGAGCTGACCGCGAAGATCTACGCGGTGCGGGTGATCCGGCGGGCGGAGTGAGGGGCACCCGTAAAGTCCCTGCCAGCGGAGAAACTCCTCCATCTTCTCCAAATTCTCCGGGGGGTGTATGCGCGTGTGATGCCCTGGAGCGTCACGCTGCCCAGAAAGGGAAGACCTTCCAACGGTGCTGAGCCGTAATCATGCAGTCGAAGACTTTGCTTCATGGAGGCCCAAACTCACCAGTTGGTGAAGGCTCGCTGCAGAAAGCCCAGCGCCCAGGCGTGCGCGAAGCGTCTTGGACTGCGGTGACAAGCTTTAGCGCGGCACCGCTTTCGCAGGCCGGACGGCGGGGTAAGGCCGCAGTACATCCTTCACCCCGCGAAAGCGGTGCCGCCGATGCAGGCTTGCGCCCTGCATCTCTGTCACCGCACTCCACGACGCTGGCGCGCTCTTTGGATCCCTAATGCGTGGTTACAGCTAAGTTTGAAAGGGCGGTGTCAGCTTGAATTCGCCGGAAACAGCGTGCATGAGAGAAATCGAACCCATGCCGACACCGATCCGTCCCTGGTACTGGCCTGAACGCGGCCAGCCCGAACGCACCGAGCCCTTCACCTGGATTGTGGAGGGCGTGATCGCCGCGTCGTGGTGGCCAGATCCGTATGTGTTCGACCTCTACGACGAGCACGGCATACGCGCCGTGGTCAACTGCTGCGAGTTTGACAATCGCCAGGACGTGCCGCCTCACTTGGCCTACCATTTCATCCATGTGCCGGACTACGGCGTGCCGACGGATGCGCAGATGGAGCGCTTCATCACGCTGATGGATGCGCACCAAGCCGCCCGCGAGCCCGTGGTGGTACACTGCGTCGCAGGCTGTGGGCGGACGGGGCAGTTTATCGTGGCCTGGTGTGCCAAGGCAGGTTTGATCCCCGCAGGCAGTGATCCCGTGCAGTGGATTCGTGCCCGCCGGAAGTGCTGCTTAGAAACCCGCGAGCAGGCGGACTGCGCCAAGCGCTGGATGAACAAGCATCGGCTCAAATAGGGGGCACGGGATGAGCGGGCACTGGCGAGATCGTGGGCAAAGACGGCCAGGAATACCTCGCCCGCGATCCGCTGTGAGATGGCCCAGCGCCGGTGAAGTTCTACGAACTGACGGCGAAAGTGTATGCGGTGTGCGTGATTCGGAAGGCGCAGGGATGAGGGCTTTCGAGGTTGCAGCGGAAATGATGTGCCAGAGCGGGCCGAAGGTCTGCCGGAGTCAGCCCAGGGCGTAGGAGCGCAGCGACAAGCCCTGGGATTCTGACGCCCATGGTGTTCTTTCCAAGTGGGCGCTCTGAAAGAGCGCGGGAGATTCTGCGCAGACACTCGGAAGATTCTGCCATTCCAGGGGGCGGTGGGACGCACTCCATCTCCTGCGCTCCTTCAGAGCGCGACCTTCGGTGGGAGTGGGTTTTGCGTGGATAACCCAGGGCTTGCTGCGCTGCGCCCTGGGCTGACTCCTGCGGACCTTCGGCCCGCTGTAGATTCGAACCAAAGGCCGAGGAGCTAGGTGCTCACACCACCAAACCCGCAGCCGCCACCAGCGTCTCTTCATTGACGATCTTGCCTGCCAAATCGGGTTTGCAGTCGCCTTTGAGTTCGTCGCGGAATTTCTTGATGAAGCTCTGGGTGGGCCAGGAGGCGGCTTCGCCGAAGGCGCAGATGGTCTTGCCTTCGATCTGATTGGCCACGGTTTCCAGGGTGTCCACGTCATCGGGGCTGGCGTCACCGGCCACGATGCGGTCGCTGATCTTCTTCATCCACAGGCTGCCTTCGCGGCAGGGGGTGCACTGGCCGCAGGACTCGTGCGCGTAGAAGGCGTTCAGATTGTTGATGACCCAGGTCATGCTGCGGCTGTCGTCCATGATGATGACGCCGCCGGATCCGGCCATGGTGCCGCACTGGGCCATGGTGTCGAAGTCCATGGGGATGTCCATGATGCCGAGCTCGCGGCCGTCCTTGAGTTTGAATTTTTCATCGGCACGCAGCACTTTGGAAGAACTGCCGCCAGGGATGATGGCCTTCAGTTTGCGCCCGGGTTTGAGGCCGCCGCAGAGCACGTCGATGACTTCGCCCATGGTCACCTTGCCGACTTCGACTTCGAAGTAGCCGGGGTTCACCACATCGCCGCTGACGCAGAGGATGCGGGTGCCGGTGTTGTTCGGCGTGCCGAGCTTGGCGTATTCCGCGCCGCCCATCTCGATGATGTGCTTCACGTGGCAGAGGGATTCCACGTTGTTCACGATGGTCGGGCTCATGTAGAGGCCGAGTGCCGCAGGGAAGTAAGGGGGCTTGATGCGTGGGTAGGGGCGCTTGCCTTCGAGGGATTCGATGAGGCCGGTCTCTTCACCGCAGATGTAGGCACCTGCACCGCGATGCACGTAGATCTCGCAGTCGAAACCGGTGCCGAGGATGTTCTTGCCGAGGAAGCCTTTTTCATGGGCTTCTGCGATGGCCTTTTCGAGGATCTTCGCAGCGTAGGGGAATTCTTCGCGGACGTAGATGTAGGACAGCTTGGCGCCCACGGCGAAGCAGGCGATGGTCATGCCTTCGATCAGCTGATGCGGATCTTGATGCATGATGTAGCGGTCCTTGAAGGTGCCGGGTTCGGATTCGTCTGCGTTGCAGATGAGATAGACCGGCTTCGTGTTCGTCGGCGGGATGAAGCCCCACTTCACCCCAGTCGGGAAACCTGCACCCCCACGGCCGCGGAGACCGCTGGCTTTGACCTCGTTGGTGATGGCGCTGCGCTCCATGGTGAACGCTTTTTTGAGCTGCTCATAGCCCCCATTCTCCAGGTAACACTCGATGGACGGATTGTAACCGGCGCGGTCGATGTTCTTGAAGATCAGGCGCTTTTCATGCGCATGGGGTTCTTTTCCGGGAAGATACTGGACGGGGGAGGCCATGGTTCGCAGTATCCGAGTGTGAATAAGGTGGGCAACTGGGATTTGTGAAAAATTTCACAAGCGGGCGGGGGGAGGGGGACATGACGAATGACGAAATCCGAATGACGAATGGTGGAAATTTGCTGCCGCCAGGGCTTGGGCGCTGCGGCTTGCGGTGTCGCTTTCTCCAGAGCCTGTGGGATGCCTTGACTCAGCGTTCCACGTTTTCCCGCTTCAATGTTCGTGCAAACTTCCGGTGGCTTCCAGAATCGGCTTCGTTAGTCTGGACGGGTGAGTTACCAAGTTTTTGCCCGCAAATATCGCCCCAAGACCTTCGCAGACGTTCTCGGCCAGGATCACGTCGTACGGACACTGCGCAATGCCATCGCCCAGCAGCGGCTGGCGCATGCCTACCTGTTTGTGGGGCCACGTGGTACGGGCAAGACCTCCACGGCGCGCATCTTTGCCAAGGCACTCTGCGCCAAGAACGGGCCGACCATCGACTTTGATCCCGAAGACGAGCTGAGCATCGAGATCGCCGAAGGGCGCTGCATGGACGTGCTGGAGATCGACGGCGCGAGCAACAACGGCGTGGAGCAGGTGCGCGAGCTGCGCGACAACGTGAAGTACGCCCCCTCCCGCTGCCGTTACAAAATCTACTACATCGATGAGGTCCACATGCTCACCACCGGGGCCTTCAATGCCCTGCTCAAGACGCTGGAAGAGCCGCCGGAGCACGTGAAGTTCATCTTTGCCACGACGGAGCCCAACAAGATCCTGCCCACGATCATCAGCCGCTGCCAGCGCTTTGACCTGCGCCGCATCCCCAATGCAGTGATCGCCAAGCACCTGCTGCACATCGCCCAGCTTGAAAATGTGCAACTGGATGAAAAAGCGGCCTACGCCATCGGCAAAGGCGCGGAAGGCGGCATGCGCGATGCGCAGTCCATGCTGGACCAACTCGTGGCTTTCTGCGGCGGCAGCATCACCGAACAGGACGTGCTGGACGTGTTTGGCTTCACCTCAGGCGAAGCCGTGGCAAGCCTCGCGCGGCACATTCTGGAAAGCGATACCGTGGGGGCACTGCGCGCGGTCTATGAGCAGAACGAAGCCGGCAAGGAGCTGGGTCGTTTCCTGGGCGATCTGATCCAGCATTTCCGCACCTTGCTGGTGCAGCAGGCCGATCCCGAAGCGGCAGCGGAAGATTTGAGCCCGGAAGTGGCCGAGGAAGTCGTGATCCAGGCGCAGATGGCCAGCACGGAGCAACTGCTCCGCGTGGTCGATGGCCTGGCCGATGTGGATGCACGCATGCGCTGGGCCAGCAACAAGCGCCTGCACTTTGAACTCGGCGTCATCGCCTCCGTGCAGAGCCTGAATGAGGTTTCCCTCAGCGATGTCATCGACGCGCTGGATTCCGGCGGTGGCGAAGGCCTGCCCAAGCAGGCCCCCCGCGTGCAGGCACCAGCACCCCTGCGCCGCGCCGCAGAGCCGGTGAAAGCCGCCCCGCTGGTGATCCCCCAGCCCGTGGTGCGTGAGGAGGCCCCCGCGCCCGCCGTGGTCAGGGCCCCTGAGCCAGCGCCACAGCCTGAAGCAAAGGCTCCAGCCGTAGAAGCAAAGCCCATCGAGCCAGCCCCCGCGCCCATCGTGCCGAAAGCGCCAGAGCCGAAACCCGTGGTCGCGGCCAAGGTCGAACCCTCTCCGGTGCAGGAACCGGGAGAGCTGTTTAGCGAAGACGTTTTCTGGGCGAAGTTCGTCCATCAAGTGCAGGTGCGTCGCCCGCTGGCGGTTTCCTGGCTGCATTCCGCCACGCTGCTGGGCGTAGCGCGCAACAACATCAAAGTGGGCTTCCCCCCGAGCGAGAGCTTTGCCCGCGACAGCCTCATGCGCCCCGCGCAGATCAGCTTCCTGGAAGGTCTGGCGCAGGAATTGCTGGGCCAGGCGATGAAGTTTGAATTCATCCTCGATCCCAACCTCAAGCCCCCAACTTTCGCCGACATTGATCTGGCCACGCTCAATGAGCCAGGCTCCGAGTCCAAACCTGCGGCAGCCGCCAAGGCTGAACCGAAAGCCGAGGTGCCAACTGCGACTCAGCCAGAACTCATGAAGCCCGCCCAGCTTGAACCTGCGCCCCCCACGCCGCCGGACGAATTCTACAACGATGAGCTGATCCAAAAAGCGATGGTGAAGTTTAAGGCCAAGCTGGTGCCTGCGGGCTGAGCGGTCACCATGCAGTCGAATTCTTTGTTCAAACTCACCCAATAGTGAAGGCTCGCAGCCCAAAGCTCCAGCGCCTACGCGAGCGCGGAGCGTCTGGACTGCGGTGACAAGCGTTAGCGCGGCACCGCTTTCGCAGGCCGGACGGCGTGCTGAGGCCGCAGGCATTCGATACCGCGCGAAAGCGCTGCTGCTTCCGCAGGCCGGACAGAGTGTTGCGTTCACAAAACCTTTTTCACCTCGCGAAAGCGGTGCCGCCGATGCAGGCTTGCGCCCTGCATCTCTGTCACCGCAGTCCACGACGCTGTCGCGCGGCTGGAAGCCCAGCGCTCACGCGAGCGTAGCAGAGCAGTCATTCCTAGTTCAAGACCCATTTGGTGGCGGCGGGCTGAGTAAAAAGCTCGCATTGCGGCTCAAGCTGTCTTTGGATGGCGACTTTCTCACGCCATGACCTCCGCACCCACCGGCCATCCTCGCGGCATTTACACGCTGTTCTTCACTGAAATGTGGGAACGCTTCAGCTACTACGGCATGCGGGCGCTGCTGGTGCTTTACATGGTGGCGGAGGTGAATCGCGGTGGCATGGGGCTGACGGATGAAATGGCCGCTGCCATCTACGGACTCTACACGGCGCTCGTTTACATGACGGCACTGCCGGGCGGTTGGGTGGGGGATCGACTCATCGGGGCGAAGTCCGCCGTGTGGTGGGGCGGCATCATCATCGCCACCGGGCATGTAGTACTGGGCATTCACAGCACCCAGGCGTTTTTCATCGGCCTCATCTTGGTGGCCTTCGGTTCGGGGCTGCTGAAGTCAAACATGAGCGCGCTGGTGGGGCAGCTTTATCCCGAAGGCGGCGCACGGCGAGATGCCGGGTTCACGCTGTTTTACATGGGCATCAATCTCGGGGCGTTTTTCGGGCAGTTGATGTGCGGTTATCTGGGCGAGAACGTCGGCTGGCGCTGGGGGTTCTCGGTGGCGGCGGTGGGCATGTTTCTCGGTTTGGTGCAGTTCAAGCTCACGCACAAGCATGTGGCCAACATCGGCGAGCGCGTGGTGCATCCAGGCCAGAATGTGCGGCGTGAATGGACGCTCCTGCTGCTGAGTCTGGCTGGAGTGGCAGTGTTGGTCGTTCTGGGTGTGACGGGTTTCTTGCAAATCGATGCAATCAAGTTCGCGCACAGCACCGCGTGGTTCATCGCTGGGGTGGCGCTGCTGTATTTCCTCTGGGCGTTTTTCCTCGCTGGGCTGGATGCGGTCGAGAAGAGGCGCATGGTCGTCATCCTCGTGCTCTTCTTGGCATCGGCCATGTTCTGGGCAGGCTTTGAGCAGGTCGGCTCATCCTTCAGCATCTTCGCCGAACGCTTCACCATTCGGAAATTCGGTGGCTGGGAGGTGCCAGCGAGCTGGATTCAGGCGCTCAATCCGCTTGCCGTCATCGCTCTTGCGCCACTCGTCGCGATGCTCTGGTCCAGGCTGGCACGCAGTGAGCGCTCACCCTCGCTGACGACCAAGATGTCCTGGGCGCTGCTCATGCTGGCGCTGGGGTTTGTGGTCGCGGGTTGGGCGGCCCAGCGTGCCTTGTCCAACGGTCCCGTGTGGCCCACTTGGCTGATGTCCGTCGTCGTGCTGCACACCCTAGGCGAACTCTTCCTCAGCCCGGTCGGTTTGAGCGCCGTCACCAAACTGTCTCCGCCACGCCTCACCGGTCAGATGATGGGCATCTGGTTTCTCGGCAGCTCCTTGGGCGACATCCTCGCTGGCTTGCTCGCAGGCGGTGTGACTGGCGATGCCACCGCGCAGATGCCGGAGCGCTTCATCCATGTGGCGATCACCGCCGGGATTTCGGGGATTGTGCTTCTCATTCTGGCACGCTGGATCACCAAGCTGATGCCGGGGATTAAGTGAGCGGGGCAGTAGAGGAATGACGAATGACGAATGACGAATGACGAATGACGAATGACGAATGACGAATGACGAATGACGAATGACGAATGAATGACCGAAGTACCAAATTTCAGGCCTTCGTCATTCGACATTCGTCATTTTCACTCTCCCACCACGCTGACCACCACACTCCGCGTGTGCGGTGCCCGGCGGTGCTCAAAGAGGAATAGGCCCTGCCATGTGCCGAGCGCGAGGCGGCCATTCATCACGGGAATGACTTCGGAGGTGTGCGTCAGCGCCATGCGCAGGTGGCTTGGCATGTCATCTGGGCCTTCGTGGGTATGGATGAAATACGGCGTATCCTCCGGCACGAGGTGGTCAAAGAAGCTGTGCAGGTCCGTGCGCGCTGAGGGATCGGCATTTTCGTAGATCACTAGGCTCGCGCTCGTGTGCTGCACGAAGACGGTGGCCATGCCCGTGCGGATGCCACTGGCGCGTACGATCTGCTCGCAGCGCTCGGTGATCTCGTAGGTGCCTTTGCCTCGGGTGGAGATGGAGAATTGATCAGCGTGTGCGGCCATGATGGGAAGAGAACGCGGTTGAGCGATTTCCCAACTTGTTTTTGCAGGGGGCACTGCTCGTTACTTCTTCTTCAAGATGACGTCGCCGAGGCTGAACATGGGGCCGTAGATGGCGTAGATGAGGAAGCCCACCATGACACCGAGGATGAGCATGGTGAGGGGTTCAATCATCTTGTCGAGTGTGGCGGCTAGGTTATCCAGATCCTCTTCGTAATCGTCGGCAATTTCCGCGAGCATTTCTGTGCCGGAACCGGTTTCGGAGGCGAGTTCGATGAGGCCGCACAGGTTGCGGGCATCTGGCCCGAGCCAGTGCGATTCCATGAGGAAGGCCTCATGCAGTGTGCGACCGACGGCGATGTGTTCGCGCAGACGAACGAACAACTCCTTGTAATGATAGTGCCAACTGGCCTGAGCGGTGATGTCCAGCGCGCTGCTGAGGCGTACGTTTGATTCGGTGAGCATGGCCAGGGTGCGGAAGCCGGTGGCCGCAGCGGATTTCCGCACGATGACGCCGACGGCGGGGATCCTGAGAAACAGATCCTGCATGGGGCGCAGCGAGCTGATTTTGCCCCAGTTGGAGAAAAAGAAGTACAGACCGATGAAGGGGAGAATGGCCATGTAGGGCCGGTGCAGAAAGAGATCGGACAGGCCGATGAGTATCTTGGTGCCCAAGGGCAGCTCGGTCTTGAATGAGGAGAACAGCTTTGCCATAGCAGGCACAAGCGTGAAGCTCATGACAATGACCACACCCACGCCCAGGACGATGACCACGGCGGGGTAGATGAGGCCGCCCTTGAGTTTCTTGATGATCTTGGAGGATTTCTTCTGCGATATGGCGATGCGTTTGCACACTTTGGCAAGCTGACCGGCTTCTTCACCCGCCAGGATGAGGGAAAGCATATCATCCGGAAAGATCTTGGGATACTTGGCGATGGCATCACTGAATTTATCACCCACAGAAATACCATGAACGACCTCGGCGATCATGCCTTTGTAGGTCGCGGATTTGACGCGGTTCGTCTGTAGCAGGAGCGATTTAGTGAGCGAGATATTGCGCTCAAGGCAGCGGCCAAGGCCAGAGAAAAAGGCGGCACTGTCATCCGTGTCCGGTTTCGGGCTGGTAAGCCGGTGCAGTTTTTCATCAATACCGGTGATGGTCTGAATGGTGGTGGTCTCATTCTGCGCGACGCCAGCGCCGAGAAGAGCCTTTTCATCCGAATCCGTCTCCACGAGGGCTTCGGAAGATTTGCCGGAGTGAACGTTGGTGATTTTTACTTTTTTAAGCATGGCGCGAGAAGGGAGTTGAGGGCGCTGCGCGCCGTTGACCGTTGTTGACGGTGGCGGACGATGGTTTGCCAAACCGCTGTAAAGAACGGTCATCCATCGTAAACCACGGTAAACTCTGTTGCGGCGTCATCATGGCGGTGCGGTACGAAGTGTCGCGATGAGGTGCGGGCGATAAGCCGTGAGGGTGAAGGAGGCTCCTGCGGCCTTTGCGGCAGGATTTTGCGAAATGTTCACGACGGCGGTGCAGAGTGCCGTCTCCATGGCCACGCCATTCACGGTGGTGAGGCCGCTTTCGACCAGTGTCGGGTTGATGTAGAGTGCCTGCTGTAGAATGGCGTTCTGATTGAGTGCTGGCATCAGCGCGGTGATCTGCACCGTGGACAGGCCGAGCTGCCAGAGACGCACCGTGTTTTCCTGATAATTACGCGTGACACTGACGCGGTTGGCCAACTCCTCCTGCAGCATCAGCGTGGAGGACAGACTGACCATGGCGGTGGTGCCGATGGAAATAATGGCGGCAGCGGCAAGCACTTCGATGAGCGTGTAGGCGGAGGCGCTGCGGGCGGTTGGCCGTTGTTTGCGATTGTTTGCGATTGTTTGCGGTGGTTGGTCAAACCAGTGCAAACCAGTGCAAACCAGTGCAAACCAGTGCAAACCAGTGCAAACCAGTGCAAACCAGTGCAAACCATGGCCAACCATTGCCAACTCTGTTTCTGCGGGATCTTCATGGCGGTGCAACAGGAAGGAAATAGGATTCAAGCCAGGCATCTCGCGGTAGAAAGGTGGCGAAAGCGGGGCCGGTGTTGGTTGCGGCAGGGACGGCAGGATCGCTGTCGCTGGTGAAGAGCAGACGGCTGGGATTGGTGCCGCCAGCGGCACGGCGTTTGACGGTCCAGTTGGTCATCACTCCACCGATCCAGCGCACGCTTTGAGTCAGCAGCGGGGGCATATTAAACATGATAGTCTGGTATTCGTTCACTAGCACGCAGCGCCAGCGAAACTCGGTGCCACCGATGGGGCTGTTGACCCAGGATAGCTCGACGTCGCGGCCATTGTCATCCTTGAAGGCAAGCACATGCCGCCGGTTGTTTTCGCGCTCGCAGCGGATGTCTCGCACCCAGCGCCCATTGGCAGCGTTGGGCATGATCGTGATGATGACCGGAGGCAGGGAGGCGGCATTGCTGAAGGCGCTGGCGTTGCTCTGGCCGACGAAGATGATTTGATCGACAACACCGTAGATGCGCATGTTTTTGAGGTATTGGCTGTCGAGCTTGATGAAGAGTACCTTCAGCTTGGTGTCGTAGCCGGAGGGCCAGCCCGGCGGGGGGGTAGGTCGGGTTCGCTTGCTCGGCGATCCAGTAGGCCTCCGTGGCAGAATTGAAGACGCTTTCCACATCAATGGTGACGGTCGGGGCGCGGCCTGCCGCAGCTTCGCGGTCTTGGAAGTGCCAGAGCGAGTTATCAGGGTTGTTGTCGTTACGCACGACATTGAGGTACCCCTGGAAATTGCTAGTCCCGGAGGTGTCGATGGGGCCAGTGGTGCTGGGGGCTACGGCCATGTTGGAAGGCAACAGCGCGTGGCTATTCAGATCGGTGCCGTAAATGGGGTAGGGGATGGAGGGTGGCTCCGCCGTCGAGTGGGATTGAATGTAGAGCGAATTGGTGAGAAAGGGCAGTTGCAGCGGGCTGGGAGTGCTGGCGACAAACAACGAGGGCGGATCATGCAGCACGGTGCGTCCCTCGACAGTCCAGTTCGCATTATGACCGGTGGCGCCAGCACCCGCGTTGGCGTAAATGTCAAGCTGTGTGGTAACCCCGTCGGGCTTGCGATAGACGCAGAAGACATCCCCATTGAGCACCGGCGGCATGGTTTTGAGAAACTGCCAAGCGTTGTAATCGTCAATGTTGCCTGCCAAGTTTGCGGAGGGGCGTGCCAATTGCTCGGTGTTGAGAAAGGTCGCGCCTGGCCGCAGTCCGGTGTAGTTGAAGGGGAACACGGTGCTCATGTCATCCACCGTATTCGCAGAGGTGTACACGTTGAGACTGCTCCAGCCAGATCCGGTGCTCAAACTGCCGATGTCAGTGCCGAGGATGGTGTTTTGGCCAGTCGCCAGGGAGTTATTCGGATCGAAAGCCTTGCTCGTCATGCACTGCCAGGCCAGTAGGCGCGAGCTTTCGAGTCCAATGTGGCGTTGGCACACATTTTCCAAGTAGCTGACCTGGGAGGCACGTGTGCTCATGAGCGTCACCCAGGAGGTGACAAAGATGCCGCTCACCACCATGAGCATCAGCGCCGCCGCCATGAGGGCGCCGCGTGTGCTGCGATGACGATGTCGGAAAATGCGCATGTCTTGGTTTCAGAGCGCCGGAAAAATCGGCACGGTAAACATGAAGCCGGTACGTCCGGCCATGTGATTGTAAGCCTGGCGCGGATCAGTCGAGGTAAAGGTGTTGGCCACGGCTCCGAGATGGCGGGCCGCAGGATCTGGCCACCAGATGAAATAAAACGGCCTCTCATACGCACGCTTGAAGCGGTTGATGGTCGCCGGCGTCTCATTCAGCGCGAGGCGCGCTGCACGCTCAAACGTGATGAACAGCGGAGCAAAGCCGTCCGTGGACCACTGGCTGGCACTGGTTGGGTTAGGGACAGAAGGCGGAAAAAAGGGCGCTTCGCTAGATTGGGTGGGTAAACGCTGAAGGGATTTTGATGTTGAGGTCTCCAGCCATCCAATAGCAGATAGCTTTGAGGTTATTGAAGTT
This sequence comes from uncultured Verrucomicrobiota bacterium, assembly GCA_903848465.1. Classification (GTDB taxonomy): domain Bacteria; phylum Verrucomicrobiota; class Verrucomicrobiia; order Verrucomicrobiales; family Verrucomicrobiaceae; genus Prosthecobacter. Next base: position 44 of record CAINGK010000237.1, on the reverse strand, counting down.
GCGGAAGCCACGGGCACGGCGGCGGGCGGTTTGGATGATGCTGT
>CAINGK010000236.1 GCA_903848465.1 uncultured Verrucomicrobiota bacterium | reverse complement strand
CTCCTGCGCCTCGTCTCCGCCCTGCTCTGCGAGCAAAGCGATGAGTGGAGCACCGGCAAAATTTACCTCAACATGAACTCCGCTGAACCATCCCAAACCTGATCGCCACTTTTACAGAATAAAATTTGCGCCGCCCCTCCAACGCGCAGCCGCCGTTTGTGGCGTAAAAGAAGTCACAATCAGGAAATGGTGCAGAAAGAAGCTTATCCAATGGCAACACATCAAGGAAGGTGCCCGAGTCCGATGCCGCGTGCGCATCTCGGATGTCCGTGCCTATAACGACAAGCGGAATCCTTCCGCCGTTGGCAGAGTCGAAACTGCACCAGCCATACCACACCAAGCGCAGCCGAGCATGGCACATCAGATGCCTGCAGTCGTGCCACTGATGCCAGTCGGTGGCCCTGCCCCAGATGCGCCTCCGCCAGCCCCCGCACCCGTTACAGCATGTACCGCTCAAGTGGAGTCCCATCAGAGAACCACAGAGACGAATTCGGCGGCTCCCTCCCTGAACGTGACCACTGCTGTTCCTCAACCCACTGTGACCGCACAGTCAGCACCTTCACACCCGCCGACATCGCTGAAGCAAAAAACGAAACCGCAACGTGTGGAACCGTCAGGTCTGCTGATGAACCGTGCCAAAAACTCCATGCGGAAATTCGGTGCGAACGAACTCCTGAAGCTCGCCGCGTGGATCAATCAGCGTCTCGAGAACAAGTTTGCACCGACCACCAACCCAGCGCCTTCCGAACAACCCACGCCAGCATCATGAACCCAGCCTCGCAACCCTCAGTCACAGTTCAAAAGCATACGATGGAGCCGTTGCGCTGGCTCCGTGTGGAAGAAGCCGCACGCACGCGCGGCATATCCCGCAGCCTCCTCTACGAGTTGCTTCGCGACGGCAAAATCAAATCCTCGCTCTTGCGCAAAAAAGGCAATGTCCGGGGCATTCGACTCATCAGTGCCGAAAGCTTGGATGCCCACATCGAGGCCCATGTGATACCATGGTATCCAGGGACCCAAGGACCAGAAGCCGCAGACAACGGTCCGGACGGCTGATCAAGCCGCGCAGGCATCCCCTGCCCCGGCATCGCCGCATTCCGGCAGCAAGCGGACGAGGCTGGACGAAATCGGACATGTTCTTAGCCACGTTCTCAGTTGACCCCTTCCATACGCCTACCACGTTGATTTTCAACGTGGTGGCAGAGGGGAGATTTGAACTCCCGACCAAAGGCTTATGAGTCCTCTGCTCTACCCCTGAGCTACTCTGCCATTGCGATGGCTCCTGAGGTAGGGTTCGAACCTACGACCTAGTGGTTAACAGCCACCCGCTCTACCGCTGAGCTACTCAGGAATCACTTTTTCCCGCTCCCGAAGAAGGGGGCGAGATGGATAAACGTTCCCAACCATCACGCAAGCTCTTTTGACACTGAATTTGAATAGTTTTTAACTGACCGCGTTCGCCTTCAACAAATCACCCAGCAATCCGCGCTGGCGGTAGAACTCCACTTCGGCTGCGCCGGTGGCTTCCAGATCGGCGCGAATGGCGGCGGCATCGCGCTCGGCAGCGACGTGCTGACGGATGAGCGCGGTCTTGTGCGCCTGCAAATCGAGGAATTCGATGTCCACCACTGGGGTCTGCGGCCATTTGCCTTCGGCCTGTCCGGCCTTGAGCACCTTTTTAAACGGTGTGCCGCTCTTCTGCGCCTGCGTCTTGGCTTCATTGATGCCGGCATACCAGTCGGGATGCACCAGGCGGTAGTAGTCGCGCATGGCCTGCTTGTTGTAGTGGATCACCAGCTTGCGGCCTTCCACATCGAGGAAGGTGGTGCCACGGAAGGAGTCGGCGTCGATGGTGTCCACAAAGAGCAATTCTTCGCGTTCCACGGCAAATTCCCACTTGAGGTCCCACAGCAGCAGGCCTGCGCTCTCCAACAGCTCGCGCACGGCCCAGCCGCCGAGGATGGCCAGCTTGACGGTGTGCAGGAAGTCATCGCTGCTGAGGCCGGACATCATCAGCGCCTCCTGCTTGCTCACGGCGCGGTCTTCCGGCTCGTACTTGCTGGTGAGGTCATAGATGGGCCGCTCCAGCATCTCCCACACGCCCATGGGCTTTGTGATGCCGAGTTCCTGCTCGTAGCTGCGTTTGGCGGCGTCGCTGAGGCCCTGGTACTTCTTCAGGATGGACGAGCCGCTGGTCACGCCAAAGCGCACGATGTACTCCAGCGGCACCACATACGTGGCACTCTGGTGAAACTGCGCGTAATCAAAGACATGCGCGCCTAGCAGATTGCGCTGCGGCGGGTGCATCACCGGGAAGCGGCGCACGACATTGTAGCAGCTCGGATTTGCTGGGAGGCCGCTGCGTACGATCTCGCCCGTGACGGCATCGACCATGCCGATGTGATGCGTGGCCGCGCCGCGCTCCAGCATCGTTTCCATGGGGCCGGTGAGCAATTCCTTGCGCCAGGTGGCATCCATCGGCGTGTTTTCGATGGCGGTCTTCACGCGCTGCCAAGTCTCTGGCTGGGCGAGGCGAGAATACATCGCGTGGCGGAAGATGGCGCGGTTGAGGTCATTGCCCTCGATGTTGAAGATCGAGCCCACATCGAAGACGGAGCCTGCGGGCGTGGTCTCGCACACGACGTAGCCCGGATGGTCCGGCACGGCGTAGAGATTCTGCACGGAGCCGCGATAGACGGGCTCGCCGAGTTTTGAGAGATCGAGGTGCGTGGGCGCTGGAGCGGGATGGGACATGGTTCCGGTGAAAAACAACGGATTCCGCGCCTGTGCAACTGCGAACAGAGTTCGGAAATTGCCAATCCGGCATGAGTTTCAACACGAATGCAGAAAAATGCCCGCGAATAAGCGCGAATCAGACTCCAACCCAGCGCCATTCGTGTGGATTCGCGGCTATTCTTCTCCATTCGCGTTGGAAGCCTCTGACGCTGTCTTAATCCCACTCTTTTATCGTGAACTGAGTTCAGGTGAATGTGAACTTTGTTCTTTGAACTTTACACTTTCGGCCCAAACTCCGCCCTCCATGTCCGAAGCCGCCGCCACACCTCCCGCCTCCCTTGATTTCATCCGTGAAATGATCGCTGCCGATCTCGCCGCAGGTCGCAACGGCGGTCAGGTCGTCACCCGTTTCCCGCCAGAGCCGAATGGCTACCTGCACATCGGCCACGCCAAGAGCATCTGCCTGAACTTCGGTCTCGCGCAGGAGCACGCGCCGAATTCCCGCTGCCACCTGCGCTTTGACGACACCAATCCCACCAAGGAGGAAGTCGAGTATGTGGACAGCATCATGGCGGATGTGAAATGGCTCGGCTTTGACTGGGGCCAGCACCTCTTTTACGCCAGCGACTACTTTGAAAAGCTCTACGGCTTTGCCGAGCAGCTCATCACCAAGGGCCTCGCCTATGTGGATGACCAGACGCATGAGGAGATGCGCGCCAGCCGTGGCACCCTCACCTCCCCCGGCACCCGCAGTGCGGGCGCGGACCGCAGCGTGGAGGAAAACCTGGACCTCTTCCGCCGCATGCGGAAAGGCGAATTTAAGGAAGGCGAGCGCGTCCTGCGCGCGAAGATCGACATGGCATCGCCCAACATGAACCTGCGTGATCCGGCCCTCTACCGCATCCTGCATGCCCACCATCACCGCACCGGCGATGCCTGGTGCATTTACCCGATGTATGACTACGCGCACCCGCTGAGCGATGCGTTGGAGAGCATCACCCACAGCCTCTGCACGCTGGAGTTTGAGCACCACCGCCCGCTCTATGAGTGGCTCATCAGCAACGTCGATGGCCTGCCCGGCGCGCCGTATCAGCGCGAGTTTGCCCGCCTGAACCTCACCTACACGGTGATGAGCAAGCGCAAGCTCCTCCGCCTCGTCAAAGAAGACCTCGTCAGCGGCTGGGATGATCCCCGCATGCCCACCATCAGCGGCATGCGCCGCCGTGGCATCACCGCCGCCGCCATCCGCAGCTTCTGCAAAACGATTGGCCTGACCAAATTCAACTCGCTCACCGAGATCGCCCTGCTGGAGCACTCCATCCGCGAAGACCTCAACAAGATCTCCCACCGCGCCTACGGCGTGCTGCGCCCGATCAAGGTCGTCATCACCAACTACCCCGAAGACCAGGTCGAGCACTTTGAAGCGCCGAACCATCCCGAAGACCCCGCCGCAGGCACGCGCCAGGTGCCGCTCTGCCGCGAGCTGTACATCGAGTCCGACGACTTCATGGAGTTCCCCTCCGACGGCTTCCACCGCCTCAAGCCCGGTGGCGAAGTGCGCCTGAAGTTCGCCTTCTGCATCATCTGCCAGGAGATCATCAAAGACGACGCCGGCCACATCGTCGAACTCCGCTGCACCTACGACGACGCCACGCGCCACGGCAAAAAGCCCGAAGGCCGCACCAAGCCCAAAGGCATCATCCACTGGGTCAGCGCCCGCCACGCCATCGACGCCACCGTCCGCCTCTACGACCGCCTCTTCACCGTAGAAACCCCCGACGCCGATGCCGGAGAAGACGGCGACTTCACCCAATTCCTCAACGCCGCCTCCTGCGAAACCATCACCCAAGCCAAACTCGAACCCTCCCTCAAAGACGCCGCCCCCGGCACCCACTGGCAGTTCGAACGCGTCGCCTACTTCTACGCCGATCCCCAGGATTCCAAGCCCGGCGCGCCCGTGTTTAACCGCACCGTGACGCTGAAGGATGGGTGGGTGAAGAAGTAACGCCGAGGGCGTTGCAGCAGAGCGAGTCCGGACGGAGGTTGGGCGTGTTTGGCGCGCCCTGCTTTCCCATCCTCCAAAACCCCCCTCCGCCAAACCGCCCGACTCTGGGAGTGGATGCGAGAGCCATGGGTGAGGCCACTCGCTCGGTCAGACGGGCGGGCTGTCGCCACACCCATCTTACGATCACCGTGATTTCTATGGCATTGACACTGCTGTGCTTCACAGCCTAAATTTTGCGCGGGGCTACTTTTGCAGATGGGGGATGTGGGGTCGTATCGCACAAATCGGAGGCGGCGCGCCTTGAAAGGAGGGGGAGCGTTGACTCAGCAGCGCGAGCTGGGACGAAGGATTCTAGGGACACGCACAGCGCGTCCCTACCCGCCCTGCGTGGCGCGACACCTCAGGGCTGGTAGGAAACCGCTGTGCGGGTCCCTGGTTTCGGGTCTGTCACGACGCAGGCGCTGAAAAAGGTCCGCCGTCCTTAGAGTGGTCGATCAACTGGAGCGAAGCACACACCAATGTAACGCTAATATCGCTACTTAAAACCCGTGAAGCTAGACTTCTGGCGCAACGCACCTCCTCACGTAAGCAAGACCTTGCCTGCTGTGCTGTCACGCCGATGTAACTCCCAGATCGTTATCTGCGCCTGATCCACTCATGAACTTCGCCGCGAAGACGCTCGAAAACCTGGGGCGGCAAGGCGGGTTCAGCGGATCATTCGGGTTCACCCGTTGGGGCGTTGGAACTGCGCGCACCCGCTGGGCAGTGCGCAGGCGTGAGGGATCGGGACGATCCCACTCCTCCAGAGCGTGCGGCCTCCGGCGGAGGGGGATCATCTTGATCCCTCTGGGTGTGGCGGCGGTAGGCTTCAATTCCCATCGGAGGGGTAGGATACAGGCTCAGGCTCAAACCGTGAGCCTATGAGCCTGAAACCCAGAGGGGGAACTGAACCCAACGGGGTCAGAAACCAGCCTTGGCGGCAACCCGTTGGCTACCACCCGCCGCCGTCAGGATCACGCAGGCTCAAATCAGGCTCATTGAGCCTGTGAGCCTATTGGGATCACAGGATCAAACAGGCTCATTTGATCCCGTTGATCCTATCAGGATCACAGGATCACGCCCTATATAAAGGGCATGATCCTGTGATCCTGAACCCAGTGGGGAGCTGAACCCAACGGGGTCAGAATCCAACCCGCTGTGAGCCAAGCCCGCCGACAGCCGTTCGTGGGTTCATGGGTTCACGGGTTCAAACCTCTATAGAGGTTT
>CAINGK010000235.1 GCA_903848465.1 uncultured Verrucomicrobiota bacterium | reverse complement strand
GCCTCCCTCCTGCGCCTCGTCTCCGCCCTGCTCTGCGAGCAAAGCGATGAGTGGAGCAACGGCAAAATTTACCTCAACATGAACTCCGCTGAACCATCCCAAACCTGATCGCCACTTTTACAGAATAAAATTTGCGCCGCCCGGAGGGGTGGCCGCAAAGGGACGCAAAAATGAGCAAAAAAAGAGGCGGAGATGAGGGGCGGTGAGCTGTGGACGTTCGTATTTGCCGCAGAGGGGGTGGAGAGGCAGAGGGGGCGGAGGAGGCGGAGATTGAATTTGGCTGCATGACAGAGCCTGCGGGGCTTTGGATTTGACAGAGGAATGTTTTGGCAGAGGAATGGACTGAGTTCAGTCGTTGGGAGGGCGGCCTTTTTGGCATGTATTTGCAGCCTGACACTGTTCTACACGGAGTTTCTAACCACGGATGACACGGATTATCACGGATGACTGAGACTGAAGGTATGGCATTGATCCGTGCTGGTCGTGAAATTCGTGGTTCAATGAGTTCATTGTTCGTGGCCAGATGCGCTATCGTAATGCCGGATTCATCGTGCCTGATTAGCGTCTGATTCGTGGTTCAGAAATTCTGGCGGTGCGGGGTGTGCTGGGAGAAGGGGCCGGAATTGAGCCGCTGGTTCGTCCATCGGTGCTTTGCTGAAGCTGCGGGGGATGAACCTGACACGGATGATGGCTGGGCGGATGGGACGAGAGAGTCTGGCGTGAGGCTTTTCGATCACCCTCGCTCGACGGCATGGGAGCGGATGTGGGGCTTTGGATTTGGCTGAGGAATGGACTGAGTTCAGGTGGCAGGCTGAAGAGCCGAGTTTTAACCACTCATCACATACTCATGAGACACTAATAAAGGCATTCAGAAATCCTGGATTCTGGATGGTTCTTTCGGGGCTGGGCAGCGCCTGTGGGGCTTTGGTTTTGGCAGAGGAATGTTTTGGCAGTGGAATGGACTGAGTTCAGGGCTTTGGTGGGTGGGAGCGGTGTCAATTATTTGCATGACCCCGACTTCAGGTCAGCTCCCATGCCACCAGCACGGTGTCTTCAGACTCGATGTCGGAGGGGTTGAGGTTCAAGTCCATGGCGGGGGACTCGTAGGCGGTGCTTAGCGAGTGCGACTCCGAGCGGATCAGGATTTCTGTATGGCCGTATTCAATGCCGTGAATGGCTCCGAGTTTTTGGCCTGCTGCGGTGGCGATGATCTCTGCGCGGCTGCGTGCGTTGCGCACGGCGTCTTCGAGCACGCGGCGCTTCACCTCCTCGGGGTCGGCAACTGTAAAGGTCAGTGAGAGACTGGCCTTGGCGTTGGACGCCGTCACGGTGGTCAGGACGCGGCCCAAATGGGCCGGGTCAAAGGGCAGCCGCAGACTCAGATTATGCTTCACGCTGTATCCCTTGAAGGTGTATTTGCCTGAATCGTAGTCACGCTCCACGCCCACGTTGAAGGAGTCGGTTTTCAGTTGTTCGGTGGTCAGGTCTGCCTTGGGCAGTGCGGCACGCAGCAGTTCCAGCTTGCGGGCGGCGTCTGACGTGGCCTTGCCATAGTCGCGGTGTTCACTGATCAGTTCCAGACCAAGAATGACCGTGTCCGGGGTGGAGGCCACCTGGCCGCTGCCCTGGACGCGAATGAGGGGTGGGTTGGGTTTCATGGGGCAGGTGTTTTGGGTTGGGGGGGGCTTCTTCGCCGGCAATTCATCTTCATGCGGCAGAGATGTTCTTTGAGTTTGGGAATGCAGAGTTGGCTCAAATCGGAATCTCACGGGCGATCTGGATGACCCTCAGGAGGACGCGGTTCAGCCTCCCCTCACTAGCGGTATTGCGATCTTCCAGCAAATCCTTCACTTCCCGACGGCGTGCAGCCGCCAGAATCTCACTGTCTGTAGTACTGGCAGGAAACTGTTGCTCCTCCAGAACTGGGTGGTTGCTGTAACCGTAACTCGGGTCACACAGAGACTCGCGATCCTCGCGGTAAATGAGCAGGCAGCGTTTCATCCTGGGGAAGGGAGCACGGGCATTCTCGCCCGCCATCGAAAAAGTGAAGCGGAGGAGCCGCGACATATGAAGAAGCAGAGAAGAGTCTCCGCGCTCCTCCCCACCATCCAGCCCTGGAAGTTCATCTCACGCATTCGCGAATTCCTCGTCGAAGGCCTTTTCCTCAATGAGGTGGTGAACATCGTCAATCCATTCAAAGAGCGGATCCAATGCCTCTGGCGGGCTGTCGTCCCAGCGGAGATCTATAGCACCTCCAAACATGTGGATGCGGATGCGTCCATCCTGGCCATTCTCCATCCCACCGATATGATCGCAGATGGTGAGCGTGATGTGCTCTAGGAGCACCTTCAATTCGATGATCTGCTCACTATCAATGGATGTCGTTTGGGCCAGCCCACGGCGCGGTGCGATCACGGCTCCAGCCCCCTTCCACCCGGAGCCGTCTTCGTCTGCTTGCAGTACCAGGTTAAGGTAGTGACAGGAACCTTTCAGGCAGGAGTGTCCGCGCTCCTCTCTGAGGCTGTTGATGGGGATTGCTGTGCCCATCAGCCTGAGGCGGACTCGCCAAGGCTTCGGAGGACAGGAAAGCCTGAACTACGTGCGAAGAGGCGGAAGCCGGACCGGCTGAAGCCGGGACTACAATACGAAGAGGGCGGAACGGGCTAAAGCCCGAACAACGTGCGAAGAGGGCGGACCAGACCGGCTAAAGCCGGGACTGCAATACGAAGAAGGCGGAACGGGCTAAAGCCCGAACAACGTGCGAAGAGGGCGGACCAGACCGGCTAAAGCCGGGACTACAATACGAAGAGGGCGGAACGGGCTAAAGCTCGAACAACGTGCGAAGAGGGCGGAGGCGGACAGGAGTGTCCGCGCTCCTCTCTGGGACTCCAGTTGCGGCGCAACTGGGCAACTTTAAATGCCGGCGGCCATGACTTTCATCCAGCGCATGCGGAAGGAGCTGTTTTCTTCCATGAGCTGGGCGGCGATGGTGCTGGAGAGTTGGGTGAGGCCGGTGAGGCGGGCGAAGGCGGCGGTGTTTTCCTGGCGGCGGTAGTAGTCGGTGGAGTCGGTGACTTGGGTGCCGAGGGATTGGGCGATCTCGACGAGGGACTCGGGGGTGAGGCTGTCGAAGGGGAGGGTGAGGGTGCCGCGATCGAGGATGACATTGACCTGGGTGCCGGTGGGGTTGGCGGTGATGCGGCCGGTGAGCTGGCCGCCCTCCCTGCGGGTGATGGTGCCGGTCCAGCCTTTGGTGGCGAGGTCGGCGGTGAGCTGGCGGATGAAGTCGCGGGACTGGGTGTAGAGGTAGAGGCGACCGTCGAGGGCGGTGCGGACGTCGGCGGTTTCGAGATGGGTGCCGGTGAGGAGGTCGATGGCGCGGGTGTAGTCGTAGCCCTGGACGAGGGAGGGGACGAGGGTGTTGACTTCGGCGAGGAGTTCGAGGTCGCGCTGGCGGTGCTTTTTGTCGGCTTCCATCTGGCGCTGCTGATCTTCGAGGGTCATGCGGGAGATCTCGCGCTGGAGGCCGGATTCCAGGTCTTTGATGTAGGTCAGGAAGGCACCGGTGGTTTTGAGATTTTTGCGGATCTGCTGCCTTTGGGCCAGTGCGGCGCGGAGCTCGGTGATGTTGTTGGAATTGACGGCTTTGAAGGCGGGGTCAATGTAGGCGAAGTCGGGCTTGTAGCGGTCCACGAGGGAGCTGTAGAGGGAGAGCCATTCGAGGGAGGCGGCAGGGGTGGTGGCGGGGGTTTGTTTGGTGTCGGCGAGATGCTGCTGGAAGTATTCGAGATCTTTTTTGCCGAGCTGGGCATCGCCAAAGTGCCATTCGGCGAGGCCGTGGACGAGGTAGCCGAGGATTTCTTCGTTGGTGGTTTTGTAGTCGAGGGAGGTGAGCGGGATGCCGAGGCCAAATTTTTCGGCCATGCGGTCTTTGAGTTTGGCAAAGAAGGGGGCGAGGCCGTTGAGCTCGGCGGTGGTGGCGAGCTTGCTGAACTGGTCTGCGGCGTCCTTTTTCTTGTCGAGCATGATGCTGCAGAGGGCGGCATTGAAGCGTGCCCAGTTGGCGGTGGGCTGGAGGACGTCTTTGGATTTGACGAGGGTGGTGAATTTGTCTTCGGCGGTGGCGAACTGGCGGTCTTCGAGCATGGCCTGCCGGGCTTCGGAGAAGCGTTCGGAGGCGGTTTTGCGCTTGGCTTTGTCGGCAGTGAGGGTGACGCCGGAGCCGTCGAGATCATTTTGATTGGCGGTGGCGAGCTGGATGGCGCGGGACTGGCGGCGCTCGCCCCCCTCGCGGAGTAACCAGCCCATGGCATAAGCAAATATGATGGCGGCGGCGATGGAGCCGATGAGGCGGGCGCGGCGTGAGAAGAGGCGGCGGCGGACGCTGCCGCGATCGAGGAGGCCTTCGGCGAGGCGCATTTCATCGACGACTTCGGAGTAGTTGGCGAAGCGCTCTTCGGGGTTGTAGCTGAGCATGCCATTGATGACGTGCTCGGTGCGGGGGGAGAAGCGGAGGCCGGATTCGCCGAGGGTGACGCGCTTGGTCTTGATGCGGCGGAGGTCTTCGATGGAATTGGTGTCGGCCTTGTGGGGCGGATTGCCAGTCATGGCATGGTAGAGCGAGGCGCCGAGGGAGAAGATGTCGCTGCGGTAGTCTTCTTTGTTGTCGATGACTTTTTCGGGGGCGACGTAGAAGGGGGTGGCCCAGATCTCGCCGGATTGATCGCCACCGCGATCAACGAAGAGGGCGAGGCCGAAGTCCACGACTTTGGCGGTGCCGGTTTCGGTGAAGAGGATGTTGGCGGGTTTGACGTCGCGATGGATGAGGGTGAGCTGCTGGGCGGCGCGGAGGCCTTCGGCGACTTCGCGGCCGATGCGGAGGGCTTCGGCTTCTTTGAGGTGGCCTTCGCGGCGGATGCGCTGCTCGAGGGAGCCGCCGCCGACGAGCTCCATGGCGATGTAGAAGTAGCCCTGGTCGTAGCCGACGGAGTAGAGCTTGATGACGTTGGGGTGGGTGACGTTGGCGGTGATGTGGGCCTCGCGGCGGAACTGCTCGAGGCGGGTGGAGTCGCGGGAGTACTGGCGGTTGAGGATTTTGAGGGCGACGCGGCGGCCGAGGGTTTCGTCTTCGGCCTCGAACACGCGGCTCATGCCGCCTTCGCCGATCTGGCGGACGATCATGAACTGGTCAAAGCGGCGGCGGACGCGGACCATCTGGCCGCAGAAGGGGCACTTGAGCTTGGTGAAGGGCTCCAGGGAGGTGACATCGATCTGGCGCTGACACACCGGGCAGGTGCTCAGGAACGACTGTTCTGGAGGGGCGAGGATCAAAGAAAGAGGGTTTGGATATTAGACGGACGCATGCGAGATGCCAGAAATTACAGTTTGCCTTATTAATTTGAATCTTGAGTTTGTGCGGTGGATTGGCTCATCAGTGAAACAGTGGATATAGGAGATCGTTTCGACAAACACCTGGCGAGGCGTTTGCCGGAGATGTCGCGGTCGCGATTGCAGGATTTGATCAAGGACGGACATGCAACGCTGAATGGCAAAGCGGTCAAGGCGGGGGCGACTCTCAAATGCGGGGATGCGGTGAATCTCACGGTGCCGGATGTAGCGGAGGTGGAGATCAAGGCCCAGAACATTCCTTTGACGATTTTGTATGAAGACACGGACATTGTTGTGCTGGACAAAGCGTCTGGGCTGGTGGTGCATCCGGCGGAGGGAAACCCTGATGGGACGCTGGTGAACGCGCTGCTGCACCACATTGAGGACCTGAGCGGGATCGGTGGGGAGATGCGGCCAGGGATTGTACACCGGCTGGATAAGGACACGAGCGGCTGCATGGTGGTGGCGAAGAATGACACGGCGCACCGGCGGCTGACGGAGGCGTTTTCAGAGAGGCGGATCTCGAAGATCTACCTGGCGGTGGTGAATGGGGTGCCGAAGGAGGAGGGCGGGCGGATTCAGACGACGATAGGCAGGCATCCGGTGGACCGGAAACGGATGAGCAATCTGCTGGATGGGGCAGGGAAGGAGGCGGTGACGGAGTGGAAGCGGCTGGCGGTGGACCAGGGCTGTGCGCTGATCCAATGCCGACTGCTGACGGGGCGGACGCACCAGATCCGGGTGCATATGCGGGAGTCTTTGCAGTGCGCGATCTTGGGTGATCCGATCTATGCGCAGCCGTCGAAGCAGCGGGTGCAGGTGCCGCGGCTGATGCTGCATGCGTGGAAGCTTTCGTTTAATCACCCGATCCATGATCAGCCGATGGCGTTTGAGGCGAAGGTGCCGGAGGAGTTTGGGGAGTGGATGAAGGGGGTGGGGGAGACGGAATGACGAATGACGAATGACGAATGACGAATCAATGTCGTTAAGTTAAGATTTTAAACGCGAATGGCCACGAATGACCGCGAATGCAGAGGAATTCTGAACTCTGAAATTCGTGAAAAATTCGCGGCTATTCGTGCTCAT
>CAINGK010000234.1 GCA_903848465.1 uncultured Verrucomicrobiota bacterium | reverse complement strand
GCCTCCCTCCTGCGCCTCGTCTCCGCCCTGCTCTGCGAGCAAAGCGATGAGTGGAGCAACGGCAAAATTTACCTCAACATGAACTCCGCTGAACCATCCCAAACCTGATCGCCACTTTTACAGAATAAAATTTGCGCCGCCGCTTTGGACATAGACTTGGCGTACGGTTAATTTTTGAATTAGCATTCTCATTTTAACGATCTTTTTAAATTATGCAACAACAAGGATGGTAATGCTGTGCAACTATTTCCATCTTTATTAAAATATCCATAATATCACGGACGGCTTGTATATTGCTCCGTGATATGCGCTTTTGGGCACATGCAATGGCGTATCATCACAGTTGGGAAACCTGGACACCCATGGGTTAAAGAGGCCGTAGATCTCTACTGGAAGCGACTTAAGCACTACAGCCAATTTGAGCATGTAGTGATCAAGGAAGCCCCGCTGGAACGGGTGGAGAAACAGATCGAGGCCGCGTGTGCAGGTGATCTCTGCATTTTACTGGACGAACGTGGCCGTCAGTTGCGCAGTCTAGACATGGCTAAATGGATCGAAAACGAAGAGATTTCTGGCCGTAAACGCATCTGTTTGGTGATCGGCGGAGCAGATGGGCACTCCGCGCAGTTTCGCGCCAAGGCCAAACAATGTTGGTCACTTTCCACTTTGACCATGCAGCATGACATTGCGTGGGTGATGCTGATGGAGCAGATTTACCGTGCTTATACCATCAATCGGGGGGAGCCGTATCATCGTGAATGATTTCTCATGAGTGATGATGCCTCTTGCTTCTCGGCTCAATTATTGCTGAACTGAGTCGCAAATCCTCGTATTTTCGCCTTGCTGATAACTTGGGAGAACCTAAATTTCAAATTTTCTCAACTAAACAAGACATGTCATCTTCGGTCCTCAGAAACGTGATCCATCCCAAGGCGCAAACAGCGCCGCTGGAGAAGGCGCGTGAAGAGACCCGAGACCAGCGCACGACAGCCCAAAGTCCTGCAGATTTCCCCAAGCATGAGTCTGAGGATATGGAACTGGTGCTCGGCGTTTTGGTCGAGAACGCACCCGTGGCGATGGCCATGTTTGACCGCAGCATGCGCTACATCCTGGCCAATCGTCAGTGGATCAGTGAATTCGGACTGCAGCAGGTGCAGCCGCTGGTGGGCAAGAGCCAGTATGAAATTTTTCCAGGCCTGCATCCTGGCTGGAGACAGGTCTATGAACGTGCGTTGCAAGGGCACATCGTCCGCAGTGAGCATGATTCTCTCAGTGGACCCGATGGTCGCAATTTGGTGTATCGCTGGGAAGTGCGTCCGTGGCGCAAGAAGCGCGATGCAGCGGTCGGTGGCCTGATGGTCACTTGTGAAAAGTTCAGCTCTCCTTCGCCTGCTAGTGAAGAGGCTGACAAAGCCATTCCTTCTTCTGAGAGCCAGGACAACACCCCACCGGTGGCGAAAACGCCTGATCCGCTGGACTGCTCCATCCCCATGCTGGTGTTGAACGCGGAGGGTGCGATTCTACGCGCGAATGTGGCCGCTGCACACCTGACCCTAGACAAAGGCATTCAGGAAGGCACTACCTGCTTTTGGGAAGTGTATGGAGATGGCCGCGACTACAGCGCGCTGCGCCAGCAAACGCTCGAATCACTGGCCTTGGCGGCGCTGACGCAGGCTCCAGCACCGAGCTGCATCATCACCCACCCGGACTCCTCAGCAGACCCTGCCACTCCTTCACGCTGGCTGGTTTCGACGCTGGCCCGCAAAGGGGCGGAAGACTCCTCCCGCCAGTTTTTGCTGATGGGCTTTTCACCGCAGACAGCGGTGGAAGGTGTGACACACTTCACCCCCCCGCCCGCTGCACCGCAACCTGTTTTGGTGGCAACACCGGTAACACAACCGGTAGCTGTTGCGCCACCGGAAGATGACGCCGCGCTGCTGCGCTCGGAGATCGAGCTTTCCCGCGCACGGCAGGAACTTCGCACTCTTGCCGAAGCGCAGCAGGCCTTTGCTAGGCGCGAGGCCCGTCTGCGCAGCTATCTCGAAGGCATTCCCTGCGGTGTCTTCGTGCTCGATGAGCGCGGTGCGCCTGTCTTTCAAAACGAACGTCTGGCTAGACTGCTGGGCCGCCCGCTGGAAACGGATCAAAGCGTCGAAAGCTGGCTAGCGCATGCCTGCCCAACCGAAGAACATCGTACGCAAGTCGTGCTGGCCTGGCGCGAAAGCGTCTGGCGGCGTCAGTTGACGCGCACGGTATCACTCGCGACGGCGGACGGTCTGCTTAAAGAGCTGGAGTTTCACCCCCTGGCATTGCCTGGTGGTGGTCTGCTCGTCAGCATTCAGGACGCCACCGAGCACACCCGGCATGAGGAGCAACTCCGCAGCATGGAGGCCAAGCTGCGCACGCTGCTGCAGGGCAGTCCCATCGCCATAGTCATGACGGACAAGGCCGGGGTCATCTTTGAAGTCAATCAGCATGCCGAGGAGTTGCTCGGCCAGGCCAAGTCCGAGCTACGGCGCTATCCGCTGGATGCTTGGCTGGATCCTGACAGTGCTACGGCACGGCGTGATGCCCTGCGCGCGCTGCAAACCAGCGGTCGCCAAGCCGAGGCTCTCGGAGTGCGCATCAAACGTGTCGATGGCACTTTCTCGCGTGCCATTCTGCACCTGGCAGCCGTCCCGGACGCGCAGGGTGAAACGCATTGCACCATTCATTATTTGCAGGAGTTCACCGAGCCCGCCGTTGCAACTGCGTCGGTAGCCGAGCCACCTGCCACACTCATTTCCCTCGCGCCTGCCCCAGCCTCCGCGCCGGCCAGCGCCGTGCTGCTCAGCACCGATGCGAACGGCCGCGTGCGCACCTGGACGGAACATGCGCAGGAGGTGTTTGCTTTGGACGCTGGTGCTGCCATCGGAAGGCCGCTGCACCAGTTCTTCCGCCCCTCTGACGCTACGGGCTTCTTTGCGGATCTCGCCGAGCAGGCGGCACATCCCGAGACCATCATTCTGCGCCCGTTTTTCGGCGGGAATGGCAAACGCGGTGAAGTGGAAATCAGTGCGCGCGCATTTGAGGAAGGAGGGGTGGAACTCACCTCCCATTTCAAGACCAAGAGCGCCGCACCTGCGGAGTCGGTGCCGCTGGCACCAGATCCGAAAGCCGTCCTGCCGCTGGCTTTCCAGGTGGTGTCTCATTCCAGCCAGCGCTGGCCGGTGGTTGATCTCGAGCGAGAGAAACTCCTGCTCACCGAGACGCATCATCGCATCAAAAATCATCTCCAGATCATCTCCAGTCTGCTCAACATGCAGATCAACAGTGTGAGTGATCAGGATGCCCGCAATGCGCTGCGCTCCAGCCAGAACCGCGTGCGTGCCATCGCCGCGCTGCATCAGCATTTGTATCAAGTCGCACTGGGGAAAGCGGACACCTTCAGCGATTTCACGCGCGATCTCGTCACGCATCTGCGTGAATGCTACGAAGTGAAGTCCGAGCAGATCAAGGTGCATCTGGAAGTGCAGGAAGGCCCCATCGAGCAGGAGTGGCTCATGCCGCTGGCCCTCACGTTCAATGAAGCGCTGTCGAACTGCTTCGAGCATGCCTTCCCACATGGCCGCCAGGGGCGGATCACCGCCCTGCTGCATTACACCCAGAATAGCGGCGAACTCATCATCAGTGACGATGGTGTGGGGATGCTGGCCGACTTTCAGCCTGGCGAAGGCAGCGGCCTCGGTCTCAAAATCCTCGCGGTGTTTGCGGATCAAATGCGCGGCCAACTCTTTGTGCGGGGCAGCCTGGATCAGGGCACCGAGATCAAGTTGCTCTTCCCGCTGGCTTCTCCGGCAGGTTAAACCTTCGGCTTAGCATATTCCTTTTGCGAACTGCTTCACCGCCGTGACAATGGGGAGTGCTTACCACAGCCACGAACTGTCTGCGTCTCCTTGCGTTTCTGACGCTTGGCCTTGCGGATGTGGGCGCGCAGCCCGTCACGACACGGACTGACAAAGTGGCCGGGCTGCTCAACGACTGGTTTGCCAAAGGCACTGCGGCGGGACTCCAAGCCATCATGTATGAAAATCGTGACGGCCAGCATTCGCCGCTGAACACGGCGCTGTATCCACAGTTGCAGGTACACAAAGGAGCAGAGAATGACAAAGGTGCCGCCACTCATTTGCGACCCCAGCCGCTGCTGGGGAACTGCTCCATGGCTTCCGGTGCCACGCAGCTCGGGTGCCTGCCGCGCATCTACATGATGGACCCCGGTGGCAACCGCTTCCTCGCGCAGCAGTATCTGTCGAACAACCTCTTCATCTATCCGGAGCACCAGGACTACGACATCGGTGCCAATGGCAGCGGCGGTGGTGGTTATGGCGATCTCCTGCCGCTGAACACGCCATGCCTGCTCATTTCCCAGGGCTCATCCTTCAGCGACCAGCCTTTCTTGCAGGCCCTGCTTTCAACAACGGCAGCCCTACCTCCTGACACGCAGAAGCTGCTGATCGAAAAGCACCTGCTCATGCCTACGCTGCAGTCCATTTTCCGCCGTTCAAACAAGATGGTGCAGACGCCCGAGGACTACTTCACCGGCAAGGCCCATCCGCCGGTCTTTGAAGGCTCGCAGATCGACGAGGAAAAAATGGTACGCACTGCGCATGACATGACGCCAGCGAAGATTCCGCCGCTGGTGCAGCTACGCGTCATTGAGGAAAGCAAAATCGAGCCAGGCAAAAACTACTTTGAACTCGGTGGGGCCTATCCCTGGCAGCTTGCCGACACGCCTGTTTCCATCGCCCGCATCCTGCGTGGCAATGAAGCCGAGCACGGCATGCTCATCGGCTTTGATCACACCTTCAATCTGGTCAAGGCCCCGCTGAAAATGCGCGCCACCGTGCTGCAGGGAGATCCGCGCTTCGTCCACATCGAATCCGAACCCGGTGGAGATGTCATGCGCATCCGCGTGCGCTGGTCGCCGCCCGGGATCACCGCCACTGGCATCCGCAGCCATCGCATCGACATCGGCATCTTCGCTGACAACGGTGCCAGCGTCAGCGCTCCCTCGATCATCAGCTTTTACATGCTGCCCAACGAGATGCACTTTTATGATGAGCAGGGCCGCGTGGCGGAAATCCACTACCAGACGCACAATCCAGATTTCGGCCTGCCCGTCACGGACACAGACCCACGCTGGGTGAAGATCCTGCTCGCCTTCAGCATCAAGGACACGAATTTCCGCAGTCGGCTGCTCGAACAAATTCTCGCGCCTGCCGAGCGCAGCGCTTTGCAGCAGCAGTACCTCGCGCTCAAACCCCGGCTTGCTGCCTACAGCGCCGTCGAACAAGACGACAAGCGCAAGGACGTGGCCACGAGGCTGCGTGACAGCCTTGGCGAAGCCATCAGCACCGCCTTGAAAACGCCTGTCGCGGAAAAATCCGATCTCACGGTGCGGGCCACCATCGACAAAGTGCTCAACGCGATCGCTGGCTTTCAGCTCTTCTATCTCGGTTCGCAGCGCGAGCTCGATGCCCTGGCTGCCGCATCTTCCAAACCAACCGCCGTCGCGGATGTCCGCGCCGAACTCCACCGCCTTCTGATGCAGGGTGTTCTCGTTGAACAGGCCTCTGGACAGATCGACACCATGTCCCCGCCTGACAAGCTCTCTTTGGGCGAGCGCTACATGCTGCGCGGCCTCAATCTCACGCTGCTCAGCCAAGTGCTCTTTCCTGATGTGCTCGAACGTTCCACCGCTCCTATGTACGTGAGTCCGCGACTCACCACACCCAAGCAGTGGCGCGATGTGTATCGCTACGATTCCGCCACAGGCGCACTCCAGGGCTGGATCCGCTATGCTGACTCACGCATCGCTAACTTTGACACCGCAGGAAAACTCCTGCCTGATGGCCCGCAGGGCAAGGGGATCCCCGTGCTCTACACCTTGAATGAAAAAGGACTGCTCACCTGGAAGCCTCAACCCGAGCCTACTCCGGTGTCATCGTCTTCGAAGTGATGAAGTGCAGATGCCATCGCTGCACATGTGATCCGGCTCAATCATAGCTCATGACATCGTGCATTTGCCACGACATGCGTCCTTTGCCCACGCCTTGCTCGCTCCACAGACGCAGGTCCAGCACCTCAAACGGCTCCAGCCATTTCAGTGCTGCCTTTAGCTGCACCGCGCCATCGCTTTGCGCCCGCACGGCGGCAAAGGCTTTCAAAAACTGTCTAAGCTTGGTGAAGCTCAACTTCATCCGCATGCCAGTGGCAGGGCGGGTGGCTGGTTGTTGGAGAATTTCCGCCAAATGACTCTGCTGCACCCGCGAGGTGCCCAGCATGAACAGCTTCTCATTCAGCGTCACACACGGTGCCAGCTCTCTGGAATCAAACGGCAGTTCGTAGCTGTAGCTCGTCAGATCACCGGTCCGCTTCATCACGGCTTTCGGCAGTTCAATCGGCTGTGGTGTGGGGACGCTCTTCAACAACTGATGCAGCGCCATTTCTATGTTCTGCCATGACACCCCGATCAGTTCGCGGTTCTTGATTTCATGCACGCTGGCAAAGCGTGGCAGCGGCACCGCTTCACCACCCGGAGGCAAGCCCGGTAGCTGTGGCATTTTACCACCGACATCGAGGATGAAAGCTCCATCGCCGCTCAGTGCTTTTTGCCAGATCGTTTTCGTGCTGTCATACAGGCCCATGACGCTGGGCAGCACGGCATGATCCACCAGCTTGAACATCTCCGCTGACTTCTCGCCGCCCACTCCCGCCTTGACCAGTTCTTGTGCGGTCGCATGCACCGCACGCATCCAGGCTTCGAAGTAAGCTCTGCCTGCACCCGTGCTCGAACCCTGCCCGCTCAAGCCGAACACCAACTCCGGCTCATCCAGGAGTGCGGTGAACCGGGACGTTTGCGCCAGCGCTGCGGTGTCGGTTGTGGATAAACCGCCCACCATATCCACCTGCACGCCGCCGTCCCACCACGCCACTGCTGCACCGTTCGTGTGCTCGCAGTGATAGAAGGCGCGCTCCGCTGCCGCCAGTTCAATCGCCGTCGGCTCCAGGGCACGCGCCATACCAGCAAATATTTTCTCCGCCTGCAAGCCTGCCAGAAGTCCGCGCACGATGGGTTGAAAAGGTTGATCCGATTGCAGCACATCCCAAAACACGCCGTCCCAGCAGGTGATCAAACCCAGGCTTTTCTGCGCATGCGCATCTAGCATGCGCAACTCTGGGCGCGCCAGCAGCGAATCCTCCACCGAGGTGGCCAGACGAATTTGATCCTTCGATTTCCCCACCGCCACATACGCACGCTGCGCGCCCAGCCCCAGCGCCAACACCCACTTCTTGCGTGCCAGCACCTCTAGGCCGCGCGCGATGCGGTCCCTCATTTCTGGCATGATTCCGGGCACAGCTTGGGTGATGACTTCCAGCCACTGCTGCCGCCGGTCCGTCGTCAGCACCAGATCCATCGCGATCTCGTTCAGTGTGATCTTTTCCCCCTGCGCGGTCACGATGCGCGACTGCGGCGCATCTCCCAGCCAGTCCGAAAGATGCAGCAGGTCGCTGATCTTTTTCAGCACCTGCTCCGGCTCCGGCGAGGCGACGCCGATCATCACCGGTGGCATTTCAAACCGTTCTAGCAGCAAGATCAGCGCCTCCAAAACTTCGGGATCACGTAGCGCAGCCTCCAGTAACTTCTTGGCATCAAAACTCGTGCCCAGTCCTGCCAGCGTCCCGCCGCTCATCATGCCACGATACGCCGTCTCGTTGTAGAGATCATTCAACTGCCGCAGCAGCAGTAGGCTTTTCACACTGTCTTTGCCAAAGGCGAGAAACGCCTCATCGACCACCACTGTCTGGGACGTTTCAGGCGTTGGCGCCTTGTCTTGCACAAACGCCTGGATCTGTCCCCACCAGTGAGAGGCCTGCAAAGCCGCCGCATGCTTCTTGAACTCCACAGTGCTCAAACAAAACTCCACATCGCCCGCCACGCGGCCTGCCAGCCCCAGCCTGTCTGCCTCTGTTAGAAGCGTCGGCTTCACCACCACGGGGGCTTCCGCTTTGGGTTTTTCGGTGGTCTTTTTCTTTCCGCAGCCGCATAGGAACAGCGTTGCTGGCAGCAAAAAGAATGACGAAATCAGAATGACGAATGACGAATGAAGTCTGAATGACGAAAATCGAAACTCACGCTTCACGAGTCGATGCCGCACCCATTGATCCTTCTGGCTTTGGCATTGCTTCGCTTCGCTCACCCCTTCGGGGCAGCTTTCGGCTGGCTGTCTCGCTCCGCTCGGCTCATTCGTCATTCGTCATTCTGGTTTCGTCATTTCAGCGCAGCGTACACTCGATGCACATCATCATGTCCATCCAGTGTCTGCAAAAACCCTGTCACTTCATCGCGCTGGTCATCGGTCAGCTCCGGGTACTCCTTTGGCACGTAGCTCATTTCCGAAGTCGTCACCTGCCAACCTGCTGCCTTGAGCGCTTTTGTCACCGCATCCAGCGTGGTCAGTTGAGTGAAAAAGCGTGCGCCGATGTGGCCTGCTGCCTCTTCATCCTCGACCTCCATCGGCTCCACATTATCCGCCTCGGCATTCAGCGCAGCCTCCTCGATGTCTAGCGTCTTGTCCGCGTGATGCGCCTCGATCAGGCCCACGTGATCAAACATCCACATCACCTTGCTCATGGTGCCCGCACGGAACAGCACCTTGATGTCCGAGGACGTGCGGTTGTTGTTGTCCGTCAGGCATTCCACGATCACCGGCACCCGGTGCGGCGTGAAGCCCTCATACGTCGTCGTCTCAAACTGCACCGCATCCGGCCCGGTGCCCGAGCCCTTGGCAATCGCTCGTTCGATGGTGTCACGCGTCACACTCTGCTTCTTGGCGATTGCCACCGCCGCCGCCAGTCGGGCGTTGTACTCCGGGTGCGGCCCGCCCAGCTTCGCCGCCACTTGGATTTCACGCACCAGCTTTCCCGTGATCTTCCCCTTCTGGTCTGCGGCCATTTCCCGCCATTTCTGTTTCCATTGTGCGCCCATGATGTGTCTTTCAGTTCAAAGTTAGGCCACAATCAAAGGTGGGAGCGGTGCGAATGCAAGGAGCAGCAACTGCTGGGCGCCCAAATCAACGCCTCTTTGCTCTGTGCCGGTCACATCCAAATACAAAGTCGCCTTTGAAACGGCCTCAATGCTTGTCCAAACAATGGCGATAGTCTCCAACTGTACCTGCGGATTGACACGAAGCACGATGGTCGGGGTGCTTGCAATCTTCTTGATCTCTCGTTGGACCGCAGCTTGGACATCATGCCTCCGTTGCAGTTTCTGTTTCCATTGCAATTCATACAGCTCCCACGGATATTCAGTTCGAACTTCAGGAAGAGAAAAGTCGAGCTTAACATCGCCCATTTGAATCTCGAGGTCAGATAGAATTCGAACCAACGTCGTTCCCGGCATCGTGGCCGTGGAATGAGCTGCGAGCCTAAACTTGAACTCGTAGAAAGTGTTGCGCTCAATGGTTTCGCAAATCCATGGCGTAAAACCCAGGCTCGCGAGGGCCACTCCGACCACGCCAAAGACGCCCCATGGAACAATCCACCTCCACTTGCTGTCAATGCACCCGATTTGCCAGTCTGGTATGCGTCGGGAGGCTGGTCTGTTCGGGTGCATGCGAAAGACCACGACCAGTGAGAACCCTTTCTTGGGTTCAGTACGTCGCCCCTCTTACAAAAACCGCGCCGTCTCGCTCGCCTTGCACTTCTTCACCTGCTCCGGCGTCCCCGCAGCCACCAGCTTCCCGCCCTCAGGCCCGGCCTCGGGCCCGATGTCGATGAGGAAATCCGCCTCCGCATAGACATCCGGATGATGTTCAATGACCACCACCGTGTGGCCTTCATCGACGAGGCGGTGGAGCACGTCGATCAGGCGTGCCACGTCCTGCATGTGCAGGCCGATGGTCGGCTCCTCGATGAGGTAAAGATTGCGCTTCCCGGCTACGGTGATGCCCTTGAGCCGCTCCTTGTTCGTGCGGCCATCTCCGCTGCGCAGTTCGGTGACGAGTTTGATGCGCTGCGCCTCGCCACCGCTAAGAGTGGGGCTGGGCTGGCCGAGTTGAAGGTAGCCGAGGCCGGTGTCGGCCAGTAGTTTGAGCGGACGCGCGATCTTCTGCACTGGCGCGAAGAATTCCGCCGCTTCGGTGATGCTCATGCGCAGCACGTCGCCGATGTGCTTGCCGTTGTATTCGATCTCCAGCGTGGACGAATTGAAGCGCAGGCCGTTGCAAGCCTCGCAATGCACGCGCGTGGTCGGCAGGAACGCCATCTCCACCTTGATCTCGCCATTGCCACCGCAGGTCTCGCAGCGGCCGCCTTCGGTGTTGAAGGAGAAGCGGCTCGCCGTGTAGCCCCGTGTGCGCGCCAGCGGCACCTGCGCAAACAGCGCACGGATGTCATCGAGGATGCCTACATACGTGGCGGGGCATGAGCGGCTGGTCTTGCCGATCGGCGACTGATCCACCTCATGCACCGTCTGCAGATTTTCGAAGCCGCTGATGGTCTTCCATGCCTTCACCACCTTGATCTTCGACTTGCTGATCTTCTCACGCACCGCTGGCGAAAGCGCGCCGTGCATGAAGGAGCTCTTGCCGCTGCCGCTCACGCCCGTCAGCACGGTCAAGCGACCGAGCGGAATGGACACATCGATGTTCTTCAAATTGTTTGCCGTCGCTCCCGTCACGCGCAGCCAGCCTTCCTTGGCTTTCAGCGCGGGCAATGCCCGACGTGAGCCACGCACGGGGTGCTTCAGCGGTGTGCGCAGGCTCGCGCCCGTGACGCTGTTTTTGTTCTTCAGGATCTGCGCCATCGTACCCTGCGCCACAATCTGGCCGCCAAATTTACCCGCGCCTGGCCCGAGATCGAGAATCGTGTCCGCACGCCTCATCGTTTCGTCATCGTGCTCCACCACCAGCAGCGAGTTGCCCTTGTCCCGCAGCGCCATCAGCGTGTCGAGCAGCTTCTCGTTGTCGCGCGGATGCAGGCCGATGGTTGGCTCATCGAGCACATACAACACACCGCGCAGATTGCTGCCGAGCTGAGCCGACAACCGGATGCGCTGCGCCTCACCACCGCTGAGCGTGTCCGCACTGCGATTCAGTTGAAGATACCCTAGACCCACCTCCTGCATGAATTTCAATCGCTGAGCGATCTCTTTGACGATGTCGAGAGCGATGATGGCCTCTGTGCCTTCGAACTTAAACTTCGCCAGCAACTTGCCCGCATCTCCTGCCGTCAATCCGGCGAACTGTTGAATCTTGGTGCCCTGGAGTTGCACCGCACGGCCGATCTCATTGATGCGGCTGCCCTCACAGCTTGGGCACACTTCACGCGGCTTTTCTCCCTCATCATCCGCGCTTTCAAACCGCCGCTCCTCTTCGAGCTCAGCTTCCAGCACCGAGACATCTGGTTGCCGGTCGTTCAGATCGGTCTTGTGGCCTTTCAGACCAAAGCCACGACAGTCCTTGCACCAGCCATGCGGGCTGTTGAAGCTGAACAAACGCGGATCGAGTTCTTCAAACGACAGTCCGCATGAAGGGCAGCTCATCTCCGTGCTCAGCACGTGCATCGTCTTGTCATTGAGCCGCAGCTTGATCGTGCCCTTGCCCATCTTCAGCGCTGTTTCGATCAATGGCCGCAGTTTCTCGGCATCATCGGTCTTGGCCACTCGGCCGATCACCGCATCAATCGTATGCTCCTTGAAGCGCTCGAGCCGTTGGAAGCCCATCGTGTCGCGGAACTCGCCATCAACCAGCAGCGTCTCGATGCCATGCTTGCTCGCATGCTCAGCCACCTCGCTGTGGAAACCTTTACGCGCCTTGATCAGCGGTGCCAGCAGATGCCCGCTACCGCTGCGCAGATGCTGCTGCACCGTTTTCAGAATCGCCTGCACGCTCTGCTTCTTCACCGGCACGTTGCATGTAGGGCAGTACTGCGTCCCAAGCTTCGCAAACAACAGACGGAAGAAGTGATACACCTCCGTCACCGTCGCCACCGTCGATTTGCCACCGCCGCGCGAGATGCGCTGCTCAATGGCCACCGTCGGCGGCACGCCCGTGATCAGATCCACCTCCGGCTTCTCCATCTGCTCCACAAACGTGCGCGCATACACCGACATGCTGTCCAGGAAGCGCCGCTGGCCTTCCGCAAAGATCAGATCAAACGCCAGTGATGACTTGCCCGAGCCACTCAATCCGGTCACGACCACGAATTCATCACGCGGAATATCAAGCGAGATGTTTTTCAAATTGTGTTCACGCGCACCACGAATGCTGATGGTGTTGCTGGTTTCAGTTGGAAGTGTGCGGACACTCCTCGGCGTCTCTGCTACACGGCTTGCAGCTTTACTATTCGAACCCGAAAGCAGTTCATGGAGATAACGCCCGGTATGTGACGCGGCGCATTCCGCCACCTCCTCCGGCGTTCCTGCGATCACCAAACCTCCGCCTGCTTCTCCTCCTTCAGGCCCCAGATCAATGACCCAGTCAGCGCATTTGATGACCTCCAGATTGTGCTCAATCACGAGCAGGCTGTGCCCTTCATCAACAAGACGCTGCAGCAGCTTCACCAGCAGCGCGATGTCATCAAAGTGCAGGCCCGTCGTCGGTTCATCCAGCAGCAGCAAACTTCCAGACGCCGCACCCGCCGGATTTTCAATCAAATGCCCGATGAGCTTCAAACGCTGCGCCTCACCGCCCGAAAGCGTGTTCAGCGGCTGCCCCAGCTTCAGGTAGCCAAGCCCGGCCTCGTTCAAGAGATGCAGCTGCGCCACAATCTGCTTCGCCTTTTTCGAGGACTCAAACAGCGAACTGCTGAACCACTCCACGGCAGCCTCCGCCGTCATGCCCAGCACATCGTGAATGCTCTGACCATGCAGTAAAATCTTCAGCGCAGGCGGCTGGTAGCGCTTCCCTTCACATTCAGGACACGTCACATACAGATCGCTGAGAAACTGCATCTCGATCTTTTCAAAGCCATTGCCCGCACAGCGCTCGCAGCGTCCTTCGCCAGAATTGAAGCTGAAGAACCCCGGCATGATGCCTTGCGCCTTCGCATCCTCCGTTTCGGAAAACAGTGTGCGGATGTGATCAAACGCACCCAGAAACACCGCAGGTGTCGAGCGTGGTGTGCGCGCCAGCGGTGACTGATCCACCATCACCACGTCATGCAATTGTTCCCAGCCTGTGATCTTGCTCACGCGCCCCGGCTCTTCTTCACACACTTCGCCACGCAGCCGTTGCAGGTTTCGGTAAAGTACATCATGCACCAACGTCGATTTCCCCGAACCGCTCACGCCGGTGATGCAGCAGAACACACCGAGTGGAATGTCCACATCCAGCTTTTTGAGATTGTTTTGACGTGCGCCGCGAATGGACAAAAAGCGTGCGACATCGCGCGTGAGCGTTTTGGAGTGCTCCAGTCCTCTGGAGCTTTTCGCGGACCGCGAGGCTTTCGAAAGCGCCGGAGGACCGGCGCACTCCAGGACGCTGTCGCGTTTGATAGAACGCCGCTGCGCCGGAATGGGCACGCTCTTCCTGCCAAACAAATAATCCCCCGTCAGCGACTTCACCTTCGCACCCAGCTTCTCCAGCGGACCACTGAACACTAGCTCGCCGCCTTTTTCTCCACGACCGGGGCCGATGTCGATGAGGTTATCGGCGCTACGCATCACCGCCTCTTCATGCTCCACGACGAGGAGCGTGTTGCCTTTGTCACGCAGACCTTCCATCACGCCGATGAGACGACCAATGTCGCGCGGATGCAGGCCGATGCTCGGCTCATCCAGCACAAAGAGCGTGTTCACCAGTGAGGCCCCGAGGCACGTCGTGAGATTTACCCGTTGCAATTCGCCACCGCTCAGCGTGCGCGTTTGACGGTCCAGATTCAGATAACCCAGCCCCGCACGGTCCATGTAGCAGATGCGGCTGGCGATTTCTCCGCGCAGCATCGTCGCGACATGATCGCTCGCCTTGATCGGCCATGACTGCACCAGCGGATGCAGCTCATCCACTGGCAGCCGCGACAGATCAGCGATGGTATGCGAGCCAATGCGATAGTTGTAGGCTTCTTTTTTCAACCGCCCGCCGCCGCAGTCGCCGCATTCCGTGTAGGCGCGGTAGCGGCTCAGGAACACGCGGACATGCATCTTGTAGCTGCGCGACTCCTGCCATTTGAAAAAGCCGCGCACGCCATACCACTCGCCGCGATTGTACGCGTCTTCAGGATCATCCCGCGTGCCTTCGATGAGCCACTTGCGCTCTTCCGCCGAGTAATCCTCAAACGCCTTGTGAATGTCCACGCCGCGCTTCCGCGCTGCTTTCTCCAGGTCGAGCTGAGACTCGCCATACGTGCTGCCTTGAAAGGGCCGCACTAGACCTTGATTGATGCTCAGCGACTCATCTGGAATCGCCTTGCCCATGTCCAGCCCCAGCGTGCGGCCAAAGCCACGACACGTCGGACAGGCCCCAATCGGACTGTTGAAACTGAACAGGCCCGGCGTCGGTGCGGGCAACGTGATGCCGCAGTCCGCGCAGGACCAGTCGGTGGAAAAATGCTGCGTCTCCTCGTCGATGCTGGCCGCTACTTTGCCTTTGCCATAGCGCAGCGCTGCTTCCAGTGCCTCGCTCACACGCGACCGCTGTTTCGCCTCCAGAGTGACGCGGTCCTGCACCACCATCACCTGTGCAGGCAGCTTGCGGCCCTTGAGCGCGTCCGCTTCATCCAGACGAATCACATTCCCGTACAGCCACACTCGCAGAAAACCCTGCGCTTGCAGAAACGCCGCAAAGTCCGCCGTCACCGCATCCTTTGGCACTGCCACCGGAAACAGAATGAGCGCCTGCTTGCCCGCATGCGCATTCAGCAGCTCATTGAGAATGCTCTCCGGCGACTCCGGCCTCACGGGGCGGTGGCATGATGGGCATGTCGCCTCCGCCAGGCGAGGAAACAGCATCTTTAGGTAGTCATTGATCTCCGTGATCGTCCCGACCGTCGAGCGCGTGCTGCGCATGTTGTTCACCTGCTCAATGGCAATCGCCGGTGGTATCCCTTCAATGGAGTCCACCTTTGGCTTGTCCATCCGCTCAAAGAACTGCCGCGTGTACGGCGAAAACGTCTCCACATAGCGCCGCTGCCCTTCCGCATAGATCGTATCAAACGCCAGCGACGACTTCCCCGACCCGCTCGGTCCGGTGATCACATTGAGCTTTCCCAGCGGCAGATCGAGATCAATCCCCTTCAAATTGTTCTGCCGCGCCCCACGAATGCGAATGACATCGTTGAGAGACTTCCGGGCGGCAGATTTTTTGGCAACACGAGACATGGGGGCGCGAGAGTAACGATACGCATCGCGCTGGCAAACGGGCGCTCGTGAGATTCGCGCCCATGCAGAATTAAAGGGGCGTCTTCAACCCAGCCGCCTTCGCGAGTTTTTTCTGCCGAGCGTCAAAGGAGAGAAAGTTTTTGGCCGAGAGATGCTTCGCCGTGGCGATGTGGAGGATGTCCAGCGTGCGGTTGCCGGTGAGGGCGGTGTGTTTTTCGGACAAGTGCTCCGCCATGCGCAGGACGGCATCGGCGTCGGTTGGAATGATGGCCACATGTCCGGCGGCGATGTCGGATTCCCAGTCAGCGGTCATCTGATCCGCTTCGGCCTGCGTGTAGCCTTTTTTCCTGTCCTGGCTGTGCAGCCACACCTGCAAACGGATGGCCTGGCGGAACTCGAACTCCAGCAGGGTCGAGACGCAAAGCGGTTCCGTCATGCGATCCCGATAGGCCAGGGCTTCGGGTGTGTTGTCTTGCTTGCGATAAACCCCGCATAGAAAGCTCGTGTCAGGATAATCGTTCATGGTTCACCCGTTTCAAAGGCTCGCATTTCCTCGACTTCCTTGGCGCTGAACACACGGTCGCCCCAGATACGCTTGAGGCGTGCTTGATAGTCCGGCTGCGGCGGAAGCTCCTTCGTCACCGGCTTCGCCTTGAGAAGCGTCGCCACGGGCTTGTTGTGTTTGGTGATCTGGATCTCCTCGCCGGAACGCAACCAGCCTTCGAGCTTAGCGAAGTCATAACGGAGGTCGCGAATAGTGGCGGTTTTCATGATGGTAGAATATCACAAAGTTTTGTCACACTGTCCAGCGCTGAACGGTAACAACTGGGACTGAAAATCTGGTTTTCAGCAGCAATACACCTGCGCTGGCAACTGGATGCTCAGGTAAGAAGAAAGCGTTCCCGTTATTCACGCCTGCCGAACCAATCTCGAATGCGTTTACGCAGAGGGTGCAAATCACGCCGCAAGTCCACAAATGCGAGCACCACCACGCCTCGAATTTCTGGCGAGTAAATGATGCCATAACGATGAGCAATAAGCAGTTTTCGAGTGGGCTTCTCAAAGTAGCTGCCCATATGAGGCTGTGATGAAAGCAAAGTGCAGCATGCGCTGCACTTCTTCGATCAGGTTTGCACCGCTGTTCTCACAGATGTCTTCGAGCTGCTCATAGACTTCCTGAAGTTCGCGCCCGGCTCCGGCTGTCCAGATGATTCCATTCATGCAACCTTCCGACGGGAAAGAATCTTTCCTTTGAGGTCATCCCAAAAAATACCGCCATCAGGCTCTTCGCGGTATTCCTGAAGACGCTGCTGCACTCGCTCCAGCAATGCCGGATTCCGCTGTGCATCCAAGCACAGCTCTTCGGAGAGCTGGAGCTTGTCCTCAACACTCAAGGAATGAAGGGAAGGATGTTGCTCGATTACCATGATCGTAAAATACGGGGAAACAGGGGCGGCTCAAGGGTTGATTTTCAGCACCTTCTCCAACTCCTCCACCGTCGTCACGGGGGCCTGACAGGTGAAGTTCTGGCACACATACGCTGCAGACTGACCATCCACAGGTTTCATGCCAGCGAGAGCCTCGTTGTGCGTGGCGAGCCATTGCTGACCGGCTCCGCCGTCGGCGCAGAGAAGTACGGCGGTTGGCAGAAACCGGCGGTGGATGTACTTGGCGAGTGTTTGAAATGCTGCGCTGCTAGAATCACCCGCGAGGACGATCTGCTGCTTGCCGCGATGATGCAGGTCAAACGCAATGGCCATGACGGGCACGGAGGATGGGCTGCTTTGCAGTGTGGTGCCAAAGAGTGCGAAGATTTTCTCGGCCTGGTTCTTCCATTCGTCTTTGGCGAGTAAGGCACTGAGGCGCACGAGGTTGAGCGCGGCGAGGGAGTTCGGTGAGGGTTCGGCACCGTCGTAGTCTTCCTTGATGCGGAGGACGCTGTTGGGCATGTCGGTGTGTACGCTGTAGTAGCCGCCGTTTTTGGTGTCGAGAAAGAGCGTGTCCATCTCGGTTTGCAGGGCGGTGGCCCATTGCAGCCACTTCACCTCGAAGGAGGCCTGATAGAGATCAAGCAGGCCGTGAATGAGGCAGGCGTAGTCGATGGCGAAGGCTCGGGGGCCGCGCTCGCCTTCGCGCCAGGAGCGGTGCAGTTCTTTGCCGGGGGTGGTGCAAAGTTGGTCATGCAGAAACTGCGCGGCACCTGCGGCGAGTTGGATCATCTCGGCATCGCCAAACGCAGCTCCCGCACGGGCGAGGCCGGCGATCATGAGGCCGTTCCAGGCGGCGATGACTTTGTCATCGAGATGCGGGCGCGGGCGTTTGGCACGCGCTGCAAAGAGCGTGGCGGTGCCTTGGTCGATGATGGCTTTAATCTCTTCGGGCGTCTTCTTGAAGTACTCGGCGGTCTTCTTGAAGGAGATGGCGCGGTACAGAGTGTTCAGGCCCTTGAGTTCGCCATGCGGATCGCTTTCTGGGCGGGCATTGCCATCGCGGCGTGCGCCGTAGGCATAGCGGAAGATGCTGCCGTTTTCTTTGCCGAGCAGTTCGTCGATCTCGGTGGCTTTCCAGACGTAAAAGGCCCCTTCGGTTTTGTGCGCGGCATCGGCAGTAGCTAGGCTGTCGGCGTCTTCGGCGGAGAAAAAGCCGCCGTCTTTCTGCCGCAGGTCGCGCTTCGCGTAGGCCACGGTGCTGCGGACGATGTTTTCAAAGAACACATTCTGCGAGAGCTGCCAGGCCTCGGTGTAGGCGGTGAGCAACTGCGCCTGGTCGTACAGCATTTTTTCGTAATGCGGGATGTGCCAGTAGCCATCCACGCTGTAGCGATGGAAGCCGCCGCCGATGTGGTCGCGCATGCCGCCATTGGCCATGCCGCGCAGCGTTTTCACCGTCATCTCCATCGCCCAGTTGCTCTCGGATTCGCGGTCGTTGCCCTTCCGCTCCGCGAGGATGCGGTGGATGCGCATGAGCATGTTCAGCGAGGTCGGGCGCGGGAACTTCGGCGCGCTGCCGAAGCCGCCTTCGTGGTAGTCAAAGGAGCCGGAGAGGTCATCGTAGGCCTTCTGCACCAGCGTCTCGTGGTTGATGTCGTGCAGCGCGGTGTTTTCGTTGTCGAGGTGGTCCTGGAGTTTTTCCACGGAACGTGCGGCACGTTCGTCGATACCCTTACGATCTTCCGTCCACACCTTGTGCAGCTCATTGAGCAGATTTTTGAAGCCGATGCGTCCAGGTGTGTTCTCCGGCGGGTAATAGGTGCCGCCATAAAACGGCTTCAGCTCCGGCGTGAGAAACACGCTCATCGGCCAGCCGCCGTGGCCGCTGGCGGCCTGCACGTAGGTCATGTACGTGAGATCCACATCCGGTCGCTCCTCGCGGTCCACTTTGATGGGAATGAAGTTCTCGTTGATGAGCTTCGCCGTCTCCTCGTTCTCAAACGATTCGCGCTCCATCACATGGCACCAGTGGCAGGTGGAGTAGCCGGAGGAGAGAAAGATCGGCTTGTCCTCCGCCTTCGCCTTCTTGAATGCTTCCTCGCCCCAGGGCAGCCAGTTCACCGGATTGTGGGCATGCTGTAGCAGGTAGGGAGAGCGCTCCTTGGCGAGGGCGTTGGTAAATTGGGGGGGCTGGCCAGTCGTATCGCTCATGGTTGGGGGTAATGAGATAACGTCCGCATGCAGG
Organism: uncultured Verrucomicrobiota bacterium; assembly: GCA_903848465.1. Taxonomy (GTDB): domain Bacteria; phylum Verrucomicrobiota; class Verrucomicrobiia; order Verrucomicrobiales; family Verrucomicrobiaceae; genus Prosthecobacter. Next base: position 17,157 of record CAINGK010000234.1, on the reverse strand, counting down.
GCGGGGTTGCAAGAGCGGAACCGGACGGGAAGGGCCGTCAGGCGGAGCAAGGGCTTCCTCTCAGGGGATGGGCCAGCCCAAAATAGCTCTCACGGGTGGCCAAACTTCGTTTTATTATCCCCGAGAAAAGATCATTTTAAAAACTCTCAGTAGCAGAAAAATTCCCAGGATGAGGCCGGCCATGTGCAACGGATTGCTTGTGTCAAAGCGTTCCAGCAGCTTGGAAAGATCATCCCTGAAGTTCTCCCAGTTCCAGGAGGCTTTGCCCACCAGAGTGTTGATGTTGGCGTTTCTATCGGAGGCTTTTTCCTCAGGGCCGAGCGTGGCAGCGTCTCTGACTCCAGAATCGAAATCTCGGCGATTGAATTCGAGATCGTAACGCGGGCTGGTGGCCGACGGGTTACCATAGACGATGGAGACGGGCTGGGTGTCGGGCACCCGAAAAAATAACTGCGTCAGGGGAAAAACGATGCGTGCGGCGGAGATCTGCGCGCGCGGGGTGTTGGTGTCGGTGGTGGCCAGGCGGATCGTGGCGGCATGGGGGGTGAATCGGAAGGTTAATTCGCAGGCATTGGCAGGTTCGCCACGCCGGTGCTGCCAAGTGGCCGAACCGAGGATGCGCTCCTTGCGGCCCTGCGGCGTGTCCTGCGACTCGCTTACCGTGAGTGAGTGTTCAAACAGGGGCGAAGCGGATTCGAGCAACAGCCTGCTCGCAGGGAAATCCACAGTCGGCAGTTGGATGTCCCATTTGGTCAACAGCGGTGCCTTGGGATCAATGACCTCGGCAATGGGGGCTGAGAACTCGTGGACTGTACCCGGCTTAACGATCAGAAATGGAATCTGGCGCCCCAAGCGCACAATGCGCACATCGCGCAGATCCTTGCTCGCGTGTTTCAGCACCAGGGCGTCAAGATCCAGCACCACGACTCCTTCACGGTGGATCTGCAAAGCTCGCTGATAAGTCCAGCCGGACACATCAAGGGGCAAACCGATAAACTGCTTGCCGGTCTCTTGGGCGCTGGCGACCAGAGTGAGGCAGGTGGAGAGGAGCAGTAGGTAGGATTTCATGAATGGGTGAGGACGCAGAAAAGGGACTCGCTTTAACTTTTACACGCATATTGGGCATAAATCTCAATCGAGCCAAGGACAAAAGCTCGCTCGTGAACACGGTGCGAAGTGTGTCTCCGTACTTCAAGCCACCTTCTTCGGCAGCATCTTCGCCACGACCCACAGCAGCGCTCCCACCACGAGCGCAAGTGCAGCCCAGAGCCAGGGGCTGCCTTGGCCGGAGGGGTGGCGTGGGTCGGCAGAATAGCCGGGGAGTTTCTCTTCATCGCCAAGGGTAGCGGCGACTTTGATCGCGGTTGCGAATTCAGGGAGCACGAGCTGGAGATCGTAGCGTGTGTAGGGAGCGCGGCGGTTGCCGTAGCAAAGGAACACAGGAGTGGTGTCGGGCACTCGAAAGAGTAGCCGCACCACAGGATAGGCGACGCGGGCGGAGGTGATCTGTAGCCGGGGATTGTCACCGTTGTCGGTGGCGAGACGGATCGAGCCAGCACGCGGAGAGGTGTAGAGGGAAAGGTGGAAAGTGCTCGCGGGCTGGCTGGGCCGACGCTGCCAGTTGGCATGGCTCAGGATGCGCTCAAAATGACCCTGCTCCGTTTCATGCTGTTCAGAAACGGTGAGCGTCCGTGCAAACAAGGGCGTGGGAGATTCGAGCAGCAGTTCGCTGGCGGGGAAGTTGGCAAAGGGCATCTGAATGTCCCATTTTGACCATGTGGGTGCCTGGGGATCGCTCACTTCGGCAATGGCAACGTCGATTTCCCGCTCCACGCCCGGTTTGGTGGCGATAAACGGGAGCTGATGGCCATCGCGCACGATGCGCACATCATGCAGATCATTGGCCGTGCGGGCGAGTACTGTGGGCTCCAACTCCACCACGAGCACCCCGGCTTCTTTGAACAGCACGGGCCGTTGGAAGGACCACGGCGAAACATCAATCGCCGGACCGACGTCGCCAGTGTCCGGTGCGGTGGCGGTTTTGCGGAAGGCGGTGTTGGCTTCGACGGCGCTGGCCGTGGCAGAATGGGCGGAGGCTTCGCGCAGCTTGTCACCCAGCGCGGCGATGTCATAGCGCGGCGCGGTGGCCTGCGCATTGCCGATGAAGAGCTGCCACTCGCCAGCGGCATCGGCTTGAAACATCAGTGGCACCGGATAGCGCGTGGCTTCAATGCTGTCGATGCGCAGCGGCGGGCTGTCGCCATTGCGAATGACGAGTTCGACTTCGCGTGCGGTAGCGAGCTGATCTGCGACGATGTCGAGTTCCTCGACAGTGCGGCCTTCGTGCTGGAGGCGGAAGAGGCTGGCGTGTGCGTCCAGCAGGGTGGCTTCACGCTGAAACACAGGTTCGGATGTATGCAGCCGCACATGGCCGAGCAGGAGGTTGGCGCTGCCAAGATCGAGTTTGAGATGAGTCTCACCGGGAGTTTCCGTGCGGGCACGAATCGTCACCGGCTGCGGCAGGGTGCGCAATTCGGGCAGGTCGCGCCGCACCTGGGCGCCGGTGAATGCCACCGGTGCGCTGCGGGCGTCGTCGATGGTGACACGCAAATGCTTCCACTCGGCAGGGACGCAGGTAAAGCGCAGGCGCTCGGTGCCGTTCTGGCGGCAGAGCAATTCGCTGCTGGCGAGCGTCTGCCACAGGGTGCCGTCATGGCTGGCCTCCAGCGTGGCGGATTTGATGAAACCGGTGGCCTGAGTTTGCAGCAGTACCTCCGTGACCGTGCTGCCCGCAGGTGGCTGAAATTCAAGCACGGTGGTGGCTGGATTGAGCGTGGTTTTGAACGCGAGGGCGTCCAGCATCTCGGGCCGGATGAGGCGTGGCAAAGCCATGAGGTAGGGCGTTTCCACACCGCCGGGACTGATGACACGCAGGTCATGATACGCTGCGCCGCCCGTCGTGCGGGAGGCATCGAGCAGCGCGGGTTCGAGTTCGAGACGGGTAAGGCCGGGCTGCATGAGGCGCAGCGTTTGCCGATGCGTCCAGGCGGCGAAGTCAGCGGCGTTGGAGACTGAGACCAAGCACAGAGCGAGGAGCAGGGGATGCAGTTTCATGATTTGTCGTCAGTGAGAAAACGTTGATACAAGAACGAAGCCGCCAGCGCAATGACCGCCACCACCATCAGCGCACCAATGCGGTAGATGCTTTCGATGTTGGCGAGATCGTGCAGGAACAGCTTCAGCAGCGCCACGGCCAGCAAGCCGATGCCGGCATAGCGTGTGGGGGCGTTGCGCTGCCAGATACCGATCACAAGCAGGACGAGTGCAAACAAAGCCCAGGCGATGGTGTAGGTCATGTCGCGGGCGAAGTTGCCGTCGAAGTCGAAGGTGATGGAACGCTGGCCCGCAGGGGTGAAGACATCGGCGATCTCGATGTTGAGCAGCAAGAAGAGCAGGATGCCGCCGAGGGCGCAGAACAGGCCGCGCAGATTGACCTTCTTCCAGCAATCATTCGGCGGGGTGAGCCAGAAGGCGGCGGCGAACAGCGCAAGCGCGGAGAGACTGTAGGCATAGAGCTGCCAGTTGAGGATGGCCGCCGCGCCGCGCGTTTGATATTCCAGCACGGCGGGATTGAGCGCGAGAAGAACGAAGGAGGCGACGAGCAGCACCGTGCCCGTGCCGCGCAAGCCGGGATGCGGCACGCGGCGGAAGAGCCAGCACAGCGCGGCACCTTCCAGCGCCCAGCCGAGGGTGATCCACTGCTTCTCAAACTGGATCGGGAAGATGAGCGTGATGAAAAACAGCGCCACACCGCCGAACCACGCAAGCTGGGTGAGGCGTGCCGGATTGTCTGCGCTGTGCTGCTTCAGCACCAAGACGAGACACAGCAGCGGCGCGATGGCGAAGGCGACGGGCAGCAGGCCCATCATCTCATTCGGCCAGGTCTGGCCTACGACACGATAGACGAGGCCAAAGGTGCCCAAACCCGCAGCGGCAGAGGCGATCCAGGGCAGCTTGCGTGGGGCGCAAAGCTGCCGAAATACGAGCGGGAATGCGGTGAAGAGCCCATAGAAACCGAGATACCAGAGCAGCGGCGTGGTGGCGTGCTCCGCGCTGAAGCTTTGCTGATGCCAGGCCCACTCAAGCGCCAGTACACAGCCAAGTGCCGTGGGTGCCAGCACGGTGATGCCGCTGATGCGGGCGAGCCCGAGCAGGAACACCGTGAGCAGCAGCGCGAGGCCGAAGATCGACGAGGGATCGGCCACACGCAGATGCAAGGTGGCGAGAATGAGCAACGCGAAGGGCAGCACCGCCGAACTGACTGGCAGCATGGACGCGAACTGAGCCTGGGCCTGTTTGCGAGAGAGGAAACTGCTGGCGATGCCAAACAGCACCGCGAAACCACCGAGCACGATGAGGAACTGGCTCAGGCTGCCGGTGGTGTTCGCTGGCAAACGAAACAACCATGCTCCAGCGGTGATGAGTGTGAGCGTCAGTGCGGCGAGCACCGGAACCAAGGCGCGGGAGAAAACCGCCAGACCGATGATGAGCAGATCGACAAGCAGAATCGCCGGCCAGAGCATGAGGCTGATCGAATCCAGACACAGCACCGGCATGAGCAGCAGCACGAGCGTGATCACCGGCGTCCAGCTCATGAACAGCGTGGCGGACTGTTTGCGGCGCTGCCACAGCACGGCAAAGGCGGTGTGCAGCAGGCCAAAGCCGAGATAGATGCCGAGAGCATAGGGCAACAGTTCAGCATTGAGCTTCGTCGTGGTCCAAATCGAGAGATGCAGGAAAGTCAGCGTGGCGATGATGCCTTGAGCCATGGCCACGCGCGGTTGCTGCCACACGATGAGCAGCACGACGGCATTGATGCCGAGCACGAAGGTGTAGAGCAGTGTGGGGCGTTCTGTGATGGCCCCATAAGTAAGGAAGATGAACGCGGCCAAGAGCGCGCTGCCGCACAGGGCGAGCGCTGCTCCGGCGGGGTAGGCATCGTCATCCTCACGCTGCCGCGACCACCAGGCGGCGAGCATGAACAGCGTGGCGAAACCGAGCAACACGCTCACCGGAATCCACGTGGCCGAACCGAGGGCATACTGGGAGGAGTCGAAGAACTTCACCATCCAGCCCGACTGCATGAGAATCGTCCCGATAGCCGCCAGAGCTGTGAGATGCAGCCAGCGCTTGTTTTTGGCAACGGCCAGCACGCCGATGTCGAGCAATGCGATGTAACTGAATAACCCGCCGGGATTGTCCTGGCCGGTGGAGCAGAGGATCGGCGTCAAAAAACCGCCGAGCATGCCGAGCACCGCGACGACCTGCGCCTCCATGCGCACCGCGAGCAGGAAGGCCGTGGTGGTGATGAGCGTCATCATGCCGAAGGTCACCAGCGCATGATTGAACGGCGGAATGTGATACATCGCATGCGCAGCAAAAGTCACGCCGTAGAGCACGACGATGCCGGTGGCGCAGAGCGTGTGCGCGAGCGTGGCATACGGTTTGCGGCGCTGGATCACGACCCCCGCACCGACGAGCGCTGCGCCGAGGACAAAACCAATCGCGGTGCGCAGTTCAGCAGAAATCCAGCCACGCTCGATGCTGAGCTTCACGAAAAAGATGATGCCGAGGAACAAGGCCAGTCCGCCGACCCACGCGAAGAGCTTCGCACCCATGAACTGTTCGAGAGAAATGCGGGGAGCCGGGGCGGGGAGCGGTTTGGGCTCGACAGACGCGCTCAAGCCCGCAGGAGGAGGCGGCGCGGGTGTTTTGACGGCCGCTGGTTCGCGTGGAGGAATCGGCGGCGGTGCAGGTCGAGGGGTGTCGAAGGCGGGTGCGCAGGCTGTGACCGCAGCGGGAGTTTCCTGCGGCGGTGAGAGCCTAGTCCCGGCTTCCAGCGCCTCCATGCGTTGGATCAGTCGCGCCTCGCGTTCACGCAGTGCGCTGATTTCTGCGCCCAGCTCTTCCGTGCGTCGGCGTGCCTTGGTGGCGGAGACGAGGGCGATGATGGGAAAGATGAGCACCGCACCACCGATGATCAGAATGAGAGAAATGATTCCGTCCATAATGCTGCGCAGTCTCTCAGGATCGGCGAACAAGGGAAATTGATATTTCCAGGTGGCATCATTGATAAAGCGTATAGCCTTTCGTCGGCATGAACGTCCATCACCTCGAACTCTTCTACTATGTGGCACGTCACGGCGGCGTAAGTGCGGCGGCACGGGCGATGCCCTATGGCATTCAGCAGCCGGCCATCAGCGCCCAGATTCTGCAGCTCGAAGACGCACTGGGTGTCACCTTGTACCAGCGGCGGCCGTTCCAGCTCTCGCGGGAAGGACAGACGCTCTATGATTTCATCGCGCCGTTCTTCGGTGGCTTGGCAGAGATGGGCGACCGCCTGCGTGGCGGTGGTGAAAACCGGCTGCGCATAGCCTCGGCAGAAGTCGTGCAGCGGGACTACCTGCCGGAGCTGTTTGGGCGCATGCGGCGGCGGGTGAAGGGGTTTCATTTCACCCTCACGCATGGCAGGCAGCAGGAGATCGAAGCCCTTCTGGCGGCGCAGGAGGTGGACATTGGCTTCGGCACGCTGATGGAAAAAACAACGGCCAACATCGAGTCCCGTGAGCTGCTCCGCCTGCCGATGGCCCTGCTGGTGCCAAAGCAGAGCGGCATCACGAAGGCCGAACAGATTTTTGCCAAGGACCGCATCGACCTGCCGCTCGTGGCCTTGGAGGCCCGGGATGTGGTGTCGCGCTCCTTTCAGACCGCTCTGCGTCAGCGGGGTCTCGAATGGCTGCCGAGCCTGGAAGTCGGCAGCCTCGATCTCGTTCTGCGCTATGTCGTGGAAGGTTTTGGTGCGGGGCTAGTGCTACGCCATCCACGCATGGAGCTGCCCGCAGAGGTGAGCGTGCTCACGCTGGAGGATTTTCCGCCGCTGTGTTTTGGCGCGCTGTGGACGGGGCGGCTCTCGCCATTGGCGGAGGCATTTCTTGCGGAAGCGACCGCGCTGGCCGCTGAACTGGCGGCATAGAGTTTCTAAACTACCAGCTCAATCCCTTGGCAGGTGACCGATCACGTGCGGCTGACCAGCGCCTTCCCACAGCATCAGGGCGTAGCCTTTGTCATCATCCGCGTCACCGCAGTAAAACAGCCGAGGCTGGCCGCCTACCTCGGTGGCACAGAAGCCGTCTGCGTGATCCAGGCCATCCGCGATGACTTCGGTTTTGTTCAACGCTTGGGACATCGCCGCGAGCTGAGTTTTCGAGTCGGGAGAGTCTGCCGAGCCAAGTGCGTAGAGAGGTTTGGCAGGCAGCGGCGTGCGCATGATCGCGGCCATGTGGTGCCCGCGCAGCTTTGCGTAGATCCATTTTCCGGCGGGGGCCACATGCTGCACCCACATGCTGCCAGCATTGGCTTCATCCGTGTTCATGATTCCCAAAGGGGCGATGCGTGCGCCGACGAGCGTACCCAGCCGCTCCGTGCCGGTGTCGTCATCCACCTGAAGGCCACCTTCCCACACATCGCCGCTGGAGATGAAAAACAGACGTCCATCGGCGGAAAACGCACCGCCCGTCGCATCGCTCACGCGTCGGCAGAAAATAGACAGAAAGGCATTCTTGGCACCCGGCTTGCGGCCATAAAAGGTTCCCATGCTGGTCGCGTCGGCGCTTTCATTGCCGGTGACAAAGAGACAATCGGTGAGCGGCGTTCCAGGCACGGTGGCCACGAACAGATCCGTGGCATTCACCACGGGTGCGGTGGCGCAAACGTGCTTGACCGGCGTAGCGGCACCGGGAGTCCATACCCACACGCCATTTTTCGCCAGAAACAACACCTCGCCCTCGCTGCCAGCAGCCACGCTTTCGATGCTCTCGTCCTTCAGCTCCGCAGGCAATGGTGCCGGGGTGATCTTCCCGGTGGCGATGTCCACCTGCACCAGCCCAGAGCCGCCCCTGCCGCCGAGGCCCATTGTCACTGTGCGGCCGTCTTTGGAGAAAAACGCCTCATTGGCCATGCCGGGTTGCAGTGCTGGAGTGAGTGCCAAAGAAACACTGAGAAGCAGGACAGGAAATCGGGAGTGACTCATGGCGCACGGGTTAAGACAGCCTGGCGGCAAGTCAATGTACATCGGGTGTCACAGCGGTGCCATTTGGGCCACCGATAAAAATCCTGAAATAAAACCGCCGCCTGTGCATCTTATAAAACGTTCTTCATCCACACGTATACCAGCCATGAAAAAAGCCATTCTTCTCGCTCTCGCCGCCGCCACCGGTCTTGCCCTTGCCAGTGATTTCCCCAAAGGCAGTCCCGAATTCAAAGACAGCAGCCCTTCTGCCCTCAGTGCCGCCAAAAAATCTGGCAAGCCGGTCATCATGGTCTTTTCCGCCGCCTGGTGCCCGCCCTGCCAGGCCATGAAAAAGGATGTCTATCCCAGCGCAGCGGTGAAAGCCTTCCACGACCAATTCATCTGGGCCTACATCGACGTGGATGATGAGCGCAACGAAGGTGCCGCCAAAAAATTCGGCGTCAGCAGCATTCCGCACATCGAGTTCCTCAATGCCGAAGGCAAGGAGATCGAGAAGCAGATCGGCGGCACCTCTTCCGAGGATTTCGCCAAGAAGCTCGCCAACATCCTGGCCAAGGTGAAAAAATCCTAACCACGCTGCGCGATTCAGAGCCAGGGCAGTCCCGGCTCCTCAAGGCTGCTTAGATTTGGGAATACGGCGTCGGCACCAGCACGATGTTGGTGATGCGTGACACGATTTCCTTGTCCGTAAAACCGGGCGTGGTCTTGAGCTTGGTCCACTCAGGATCCACGCGGAAGGTGTTCCAGGCCTGGTCCTTCGCTGCGGCATCGCTGAAGCTCAGCATGTAGGTGAGGTTGGGCATCAGCGGACCCACGATGGTCTCACCGAAAAAGACGGCGTTCAATCCACTGCGCTTGAAGATCGCCAGTTCGCCGATGTTGAACATCTCGATCTTCTTCTTGGCCGTCTTCTCGCTGGGGCTTTCATAAATGCGGAGCTGGTACACCTGGCTGCCCTTCGCGGGCACCGCCATCGCGGGCAAGCCGGCAATGCCCTGCGTCAGCCAGCTTTCGACGCGCTCATAAACGACATCCGTCGCCGGCACATCGAGGTAAGCCGCGCCCTGCTGCTGCAAAGCGGCATCGGCTAACAACTCGGTGCTCTTGGCCAACTGATCCAGGGAGCTGTAGCGCAGCACGACATACACCACGGCTGTCGCCTCCGGCTTCTCCGGCAGGAACACACCCACGTTGCGCACGCCAAGGCGGTTCAGCGCCGGGATGGCAGCATCCTTCAGGTAGGCCTCCAGCACGGCCTGCTTCTCGGGGCTTTTGAGCGTGTACTTGCGGATTTCAAAATACTCCCGCGCAGCGCTGCCTGAAGAGTCGGCGGCATGCAGGTCTTGGATGGCACCGACGAGTCCGCTGGCGGCCACGGTGGATTTGAGGAAGGTGCTGCGTGTCATGAGGAGTGGGAGTGGAGGTTGGTGGGTGGATAAGAAATGATCAAGCTCAGGCTCAGTGCCCACGACGAGACCGGCCACTTGGCTTCTTCTTGGAGCGCGTCGGAGCGGGGCTATCTTGCAAGCTTTGTTCACGGGAAATAATCTCCATTTCCCGATTCAGCTCGGCGCGTAGCTCGTCCTCGCTGGGTAGCACGAGCCGGTATTTGCTGGCAAACAGCTGCTCATGGCCGTGCAGCACGGAGTAGCGCACCACACTGGCATCCTTGTGGGCGCACAGAATGATGCCCACGGTGGGGCGTCTCCGGGACCTCGATGCTGCTCGTCATACATGCGCACATACATGTCCATCTGCCCGATGTCCTGATGCTCCAGTTCCCTGGTTTTGAGGTCGAAGAGGACAAAGCATTTCAGGACATAATTGTAGAAAACCAGATCCAAGTAGAAGTCTTTGGTCTCCGTACTGATGCGCTGCTGCCGCGCCACAAACGCAAAGCCCTTGCCCAGTTCAAGCAGGAAGGATTGTAGATTTCCGATGAGGGAGTCTTCCAGACGAGATTCCAGCAGCTTACCAGTGCCTGGCAATCCCAGAAACTCCAGCACGACCGGATCACGAATGAAGTCTCGCGGGCTGGGTGCTTCCTTGGCCAGATTTTTCACGGCCTCCGCCTTCACTGCCTTTTTGTCTCTGCTCGCCAGCAGCCTCTCATAGTAGAGGCTGCCAAGCTGCCGCTCCAGAGCACGCGTGCTCCAGTTTTGCGCAATGGACTCTTGCACATACCATGCACGGGCTTCCGCATCATCGACGCGCAGAAGCAGGCGTTAATGCGTCCAGCTCAATTCAGGACGCACTGCGTCTAAATTTGGGAAAGCTGCATGGAACTGTCTCATCTTGTAAAGATTTGAGGCATCATACCCCCGACCAAACTCCGCAGTCAGCTTGGCGGCCAGAAGTTGCAGCAAGCCGGTGCCGTATTCGGCCCGCTGCGCTCCCTCTTGCTCAAACTCCACAATATGACGGCCAACCTCCCAGCAGGTGCGCACCTGCATCACATCGACCGCGCGCAGCAACTGCCGCCTGGATTCCTGGATCAGCCCGCGCAACTGGCTCAGCAGCCGGTCAAAACCATGACCAGCCTTGCTGATGGAATGTTTGGGCTTCTTCCGTGCGGGCATGCGGGCACTTTGGGCAACACCGGCGGACTCTCAACCACGATTCTCCGCGAACGATTGGGTCAGGCCACTTCGCCCAAACAATACGGAGAGATTGCCTGCCAAGTTTCAGCCCACCTTTGCCAGGGCACCCGCCAAGGCCGCATAGCACTTCTTCGCAGCGGCGACGGGTTCATAGCCTGGCTTGCTGAAGATCTGGCCGCTGACCTCCACCACCACGGGGCCGTGGTAGTCGTGTTGTTTGAGGGCAGTGAAGTACTTCACGTAATCGGTGCGCCCCTCGCCGGGCAGCAGGAACTGGAACTTCGCAGGTTCACCGACCGAGTCTTTGACGTGGATGAACTTCGTGCGCGGCAGCAGCAGCTTCATGCTTTCCTCCATGTCGATGCCTTGCAGTTCAAAGTGACTGTAATCATAGGCCACCTGGATGGTCGGTGACTTCACCTGCTCCAGCAGCCAGAGCAGGCGCTCTGGAGAGTTCACCGCACTGTTCACGTGGGCTTTGATCGCGATTGTGGTCTGCGCCTTCTCTGCCGTCTCGGCCCAGGACTGCAGGCGCTCAGCCATGCCGGTCTTCTGCTGCTCCCAGGTCGCCGGTTTGCCACCGAGGACTGTCTCGATGATGGGCGGCTGCGCGGCATTCATGTCGCGCGCGAGTTGTGCGGCATCGTTGATGCTTTGCAGGTTCAGGGCATGCCCTTTGTCATCCGCCGTGAGGCTGAGGTTCACCATCAGGCAGGGCAGATCCAGCTTCAGCGCCGTGAGCTGTTGCTTTACCTCGGCGCGCGCCACCGTGGTGAAGACCTTCGGCTCAGAGGGAAACCCTGGATTCAAAGCGAGTTCGACATTCGCATAGCCAATCTCCGCACAAGTCTTCAGCGCTTCGTTCAAAGGCAGCGTCTTCATGCCATAGAGGCTGAAGCCGAGACTGACCCCGCCCGGCGCTGCTGCGTGCGCGAGATGTGGTAGGGCGGCAAACCCAAAGGCGGAGTGAAGGAAGTGGCGGCGGGTGGGCATGAGGGATATGGGTTGGATGATGGGCCGTTGCCAACTTGGCGGTTTCAATGGGACTCGCAACCGGCTGATTCGCAAGCTGGGAAGCGCGGCTGTCTTTCTGGGCTCCTGTGGCAGATCGAGATGATGACTTTGACCATGCTACTGCCAGCCTTGCTTGTTCAAAGTCTAATGCTTCCGTTGCAGCTCCCACACCAGCGCTCTTCCTTCACCCTTGCGCCGCACCAGCCCGATTTCTTCTTCCAGCCGGCGCGTCCATTCGGGGCAGGGCCGCTCATACGGCAGAGCGAGCGTTTCCCGCAGCTCAAGCCACGTTGCTCCCTCGCGCTGCCGTTTCAGGTGCTGCTGGATGGCGGCTTTGAACTCGACGTAGTGCATGGTGGAAACAGCTACCCAACGGGCACCCCATCAATCGCAAAGAACTGCGCTACAGCCGCGCCTTCGCGCACGACCTTGGCGTGTTGATACTCCTCGGAATGGAAGAACTGCTTCGCGGCGGCGAAGGTGGGGAATTCGAGGATGACCACTCGGTGGGTTTCCTCCGGTCCTTCCAGCGTCACGGACTCACCGCCACGGGCGATGAAGCGGCCACCGTATTGGGCGATGATGCCGGGCGTCAGCTTCATGTACTCGGAGTAGCGAGGCCAGTCCGTCACCTGCACGCGTCCGATGATGTAGGCTGCCATGGTTTTGGTGCTTTGAGGGTTCGTACGAGCAAGCGCTTACAGCTCGTTGTCAAAGGCTCACAGGCGAATCCTTCAGTGCGCGCGAGCGGACTGAAGGATTGTAAACTGAGAACTGAGAATTGAAAATTGGCCAGAGGAAGCAGGCAGGAGTGCCCGCTTCACTTCGATCACACCAAATCCGCCCGCGTGAATGCAGCGACTACCGGATAGCCTTTGTCCTCGATGGCTTTGCGGCCGCCTTCGGAGCGATCGACGAGGATCAAGGCGAAGGCGACTTTGCCGCCTTCTTCTTCGATGGCTTCGATGGCCTTGAGTGTGGAGCCGCCGGTGGTGATGACGTCATCGACGACGACGACGGGCTGGGTGGTGATGAAGTTGCCTTCGATGCGTTTGCCACGGCCATGGCCTTTGACTTCCTTGCGCACGACGAAGGCTTGCACGGGCGTGGCATCTCCTGCGAGGCTGGAGCTCATGGCCACAGCGAGCGTGATGGGGTCTGCACCCATGGTGAGGCCACCCAGGGAGCCGATGCTGAGACCGCGTTTGGCTTCTTCTTCACGCAGCAGCGCATGCAGCACCCGGCCTACGAGCACGGCACCACGGGAGTCGAGGGTGGTCACGCGGCAGTCCACGTACAGATCACTCTCCTGGCCGGAGGCGAGGGTGAATTTGCCGGTCTTGACGGATTTGGCTTTGAGGAGCTGACGGAGTTCTTCGCGGTCTTGCTGGTTGGACATGGGGAGTTGGATGCTAGTGGCTGGTTGGCTCGATGCTGGATTCATCAGCGGCGGGTTCGGCGTCGCTGTCGGAAAGGGGTTCTTCTTCGGAGGCTGCGGCTACAGCGGGCTCTTCTACGAGGGCTTCGTCAGACGCCGCAGGAGCGGCATCTTCATTCTCTGGCGCGGCCTCGGCATCCGGTTTGGGGACAACGCCATCCACGGTGAGCGTCACGCCCACAGCTTTGGCGACTGCGGCGGCAGGGCCGCCGAAGGCGAGGAGGGTGGCCACTTCGTCTTGCAGGTCGGCGATTTCACTGAGCTTCAGCTCGGGATCGCGCACGATGAAGATTTCGCCGGTCTTCTTGTTTTCGTAGAAGAGCATCTTCGCGCCATCCACTTCCTTTTCGGCGGTCTGCGAGAGCTGGCGTTTGCGCTCCAGCATGAGGGCGAGGATGTAGCGCGCGTTCTCGGTCCGGGGGTCGCCTTCTTCGATGAAGCGCTGCAGCAGGGCCTGCGCGCTTTCCTTGGGGGTGATCTCGGGCTTGGCCTCGGCCAGGACTTTGCTATACACGGTCTTCCACGCGGCAACGGGCTTGCGCTGCTCCAGCTCCTGCGCCCAGGCCTCGGTGCAGATGTCGCGGCGCACGTAGCCGTTTTCCTCGGGATCGAAAAAGATGGTGGTGTGGAAGCTCTCGCCGTCCTCAAACGGACGGCCAGTGACAGCGCATGTGTGTGCGCGGCTGCGGATGGACCAGTTTTGCTGCATCGAGGAGGGTTAAAGTTTCCGGTTCAAAATTTCAAGTGGCCGAGGCATCCGGCAGGGGCGATCTGCGGTTGCGCGGGCGGGCGATCTGCGGCTTGAGCTTGGAAAGGCGCAGCTTAAAGCTGGGCAGGTCACGGTTCCGCGAGCGGTAGCTGAAGAGGATGAGTCCGAGCGTGCCAAACAGCAGGTGCGACATCCACACCGTCAGCCAGGGAGGCAGATGCCCGCCTTTGCCGAGGTTGAGGAAAAGATTGTTCATGAACATGAAGATGAAGAAGATGAACACACTGCCAGCAATACCACCCACGGAACCCCGGCGCGAGTAGGCGACGCCGAGCGGCGCAGCCACGAGCACCAGCGCCATGGCCTGCCACGGCAGGGCAAAGCGGTGCCAGAAATGCGTGCGAAATGGCGCGAGCTTGTCATCCGCCCCCTTGGGGTGGGCGCGCAGGTAGGAGACCAGCTCCGGCACGCTCATGAAATCAGGACGCAGCGCGTAGCTCACGAGGCTCCACGGCGTTTCTTCAATGCCGCGCACGACGAGGATATTCTGGCCATCCTGGCCCACGGGGAAGGGTTTGATGGCATCGACGTTGCCGTCGCGATAGATCAACTCCTTGCCATCATAAAAGCGCCAGCCGACGCGCGGCGACCAGCCCACTGTGGGGGCGATGATGGTGCGTGCGAGCCTGCCTTGCGCATCCATCTCCCGGATTTGCACTTCATGCATGCGCTCGGACCCGCGGCGCATGGAATAGGGAAAGGTGCCCACATACCAGGTGCGGTGGGACTGCTCATCATGGTACATGATGGCGGCGGCCATGATGGAGTCCGCCGCATGCACGCTCATGCCACGAACGGAGGCATCGCGGCTGCCCTCCGCACGCGGCCCCCAGTAGTAGCTGGCCGCCATGTTCAGCACACAGGCGTACACGCTGCAGAGGAAGATGGGGAGCAGCACCCGGAACAGGCTGCGGCCCGTGCCCAGCATGGAGATAAGCTCGTTGGCCTTGGACATGCGGGTGAGGGAGTACAGCACCGCCAGCAGCAGCGCCACCGGCAGGATCTGCGTGTACACAAAGGGGATCATCCCCAGGTAGAAGCGGATCACCCGTACCACGCCGTACTTGGCATCCTGGAAGTCCTTCAGGTTGTCCAGCAGATCCATGATGATCCATAGGGTAAAGAAGGACACGAAGCAGAACACCAGCGGGTGCATGAAAGTGCGCAGGGTGTAGCGCTCCAGGATGCCGATCTTCCGGTAGTACTGCAGGGCCAGCGGCACAGACAGAAACACCAGCGCGATGAACACGAGCTTGAACGCAAAGGCCAGCGGCACTGGTGGCTCGCCGATTTCGGTCATGTGCGAATGCGCGATGTAATCCACCAGATCACTGGCGATGGCCCACACGGCCATGGACACGGAGGCGATGCTGACCGGCAGCATCAGCCGCCGCAGATCGCCCCAGCGCCGCCAGATGACGATGAGCAGGACCGGGACGCCCAGCCTGACCCAAAGGTTGAGGTAAGGCAGCACGCTGGAAAGCACCAGAATGCCCTGCGGCACATCCATCTGCGCCTGCTGGGCCTGCTGCAGTGCGGCATCCACGCCTTCATCTGGGTGCGTGCGGTGCCAGCCCATCAGCATGGAGATGATCAGCAGGGTGATGGCCACGGCGAACGAACCCCGCCCTAAATAGGAGAGTTCACGGGCCTTTTGCCAGGCCTGGATCACACGTTGCAGCCACTTCATACCGGAGGGGGAGAGTGAGAGTCGGTTAGAGCGCCCAATGCGTCAAGGCTGCTCGGAAGCCGGTCTAAAAGAAGCCGGGAGGGGCAGGTGAACCTAGAACCGGAGATGGCGACCTACGGAGCCGAACGAAGTGAGACCGACGATTGAAAGAAGCCCGAAGGGTGAGCGCAGCGAATCAATACGCGGAACAAACAGACATCAGAACCAAACTCATGCCTATTGCCTGACCTTTTGAGTGACCGAGGTGGAATGCTCCTTTCCGAGTATTCCGTGTGTTCCGTAGGCCATCCATTCCCGTTTTCGGCTCAAGCACTCACAGCAGGCCCGCCAGATCCGCCGCGAGCTGCGCGGCCTCATACACCGGGCGCTGGGCCTCGCGCTCGACGGGTGGCAGGGAGAGATCGGCCTCATTGAAGACGCGCACGGCCATGTGGAGCTGGCCGTCCTTGATCCAGGTATGCGCCCCCACGGGTGTCTGACAGCCAGCACCGAGGATTTTTAGGAACTCGCGCTCGGCGGTGATGCGGTATTCGGTGTCAGCGTCATTGAGCGCACGAATGGCGGTAATCGTCGCTTCATCTCCAGCGCGGCATTCGATGGCGATGGCCCCCTGTCCTGCGGCTGGCAGAAACTTGACGGGATCGAGCGTCAGAGCGCACAGGTGGATGCCTTCGATGAGGATTTGCTCGTCCTTCATCAAGCCGAGGCGCTGCAAGCCAGCGGCAGCGAGGAGCACGGCATCGAGCGCGTTTTCACCGATGACTTTTTTCACCCGCGTGGGCACGTTGCCGCGAATCTCGATGATCTGGACATCCGGCCGCAGAAACTTCAACTGCGCGGCACGCCGCACGCTGCTGGTGCCGACGCGCGCGCCCTGCGGCAGGGTTTCGAGGGTGTAGGGATGTGCACTGACCAGCACGTCTTCAATGGCCGCACGCGGCAGCACGGCGGCGATGGTGAAGCCGGCGGCGAGATCGCTCGGCACGTCCTTGAGGCTGTGAACGGCGGCGTCGATCTGGCTGTCTGCGAGCGCGATTTCGAGTTCCTTGATGAAGATGCCTTTGTCCACCTGCGCGACGTCGCTGAACTCGGAGAAGCGCAGGTCCTGGCGTTTGTCACCGCTGGTCTGGATGATCTGGCGCTCGACGCTGAGCTGCGGATGCGCAGCCTTGAGCTCCGCCGTGACCATGGTTGTCTGCGTGAGGGCCAGCTCGCTGCCGCGGGTGCCGAGGATGATTTTTGCGGGGATCATGTGGGGTTCCCAGCTTTTCACGTACCGGGGCCAGACGCAAGGAATAGGCTCACCGTAAGCTGGGTGTGTTTGGCGGATTGCGTTTTTTAACGCCTGGAGACATCTTCGCCGAACCGCCCGGCTTTGGGAGGGGCATCGAACCATGGGCGGTGATCACACGCTTACAGACGGGCGGGCTGTCGCCCTGGTCTTTATACACTTTTTTCGCACGGAATTGTTGTTTTGGATTTCGGAAGGCTGCTTGGGTCGAAAACCGCGCGGCGACATTTGTTTTGTCGCAATGGAGGTGTCAAGCCTCGCGGCTT
>CAINGK010000233.1 GCA_903848465.1 uncultured Verrucomicrobiota bacterium | reverse complement strand
TGACCAACCAGCAGATCGACGAGATCATGCCTGATGCATGGGCCAAGGCCAAAGCTGGAAGCGCTGGCCACCGGTCATCGCACCGACGTGTGACCGCTCTAAGTCAAGCTGCGGCTTGAGGTGTTTACTGTGCCGGTTACATTCGGAATTCTGGTTTTGCCATTTTTTGCTGCGATGTGCTTTGAGAGAAAATCTTTGGCTTGAGTTCGTTTGAATGTGCATGACTCCAATGCGCATGCTCCGTTTCCTGAATTTACGACAAGGCACTCGCCTGCAAACGGCAGGCATGGCGCTGTGGCTAGCCTTCATGCTTGTGGCTGTGCATGGACACGCCGAATCTGCCGTGCTGAAAAGCGGCGACACGGTGGCGGTGTGCGGGGATTCGCTCACGGAGCAGAAGGTCTATTCCGTTTTCATTGAGGACTATCTGCTGATGTGTCAGCCGCTGGCAAACGTGCGGACACTGGACTGCGGCTGGGGCGGGTCCACGGCTCCGCATTTTGCCGCGCACATGCAGCGTGATGTGCTGACCTTCGCGCCCAAGGTTGCGGTGGTCTGCTATGGGATGAATGATGTACGTGCCAATGGCAGCGATGAGGTGATCGACAGTACCTATCGGAAGGGGCTGGAGCAGGTCATTGCCAACTTCCAGAGCAGCGGCACGCGGGAGATCATCCTGAGTTCGCCGCCGGTGGTGGATGAGTTTTACTTCAAGAACCTCAAGCATCCTGAAGTCCCGGCGTCGCAGTACAATGCGGCACTCGGCAGGCTGGGAGACATCGCCAAAAAGGTGGCGGTGGAAAAAGGCCTGCGCTTTGCGGATGTGCATACGCCGATGATGGCGGCCATGCGACAGGCCAAGGCAAAGCTCGGTGAGCGTTATGCGTTTTCGAGTGCGGGCGATGGTGTGCATGGAGGCCCCAACGAGCATCTGGTGATGGCTTATGCGGTGCTCAAGGCGCTGGGCTGCGACGGTCAGATTGGCAAGATCACGGTGGATGCGGCCACGCAGCAGGCGCAGGCGGCGGAAGGGCACCGCATTGTGTCCGCAGAGGCCGGCAAGGTGGTGATTGAAAGCAGCCGCTACCCGTTCTGCTTTTTCAACGGCACGGCAGATGCCGATCCGCAGAACGCGCCGCCGCAGTCGCAGTTCGCGGGGAACTGGCCGAATGGCAACGCCGCCATCCTGCCGTTTGTGCCGTTCAATCAGGAGCTGAACCGCTTCGTGCTCGTGGTGAAAAACCTGAAGGCCCCGAGGGCGCGCATCACCTGGGGGGAGCAGTCGCGTGAGTTCAGTGCAGCGGAACTGGCACAGGGGGTCAATCTGGCGGCGGAGTTTCTGCGCAATCCTTTTGTGACCGCCTTTGCCGCCGTGGATCGTGCGGTCATTGAGAAGCAGACGTTTGAGACGCAGTTCATTTCGCACTTCCTCTATGAACAGCCAGGCCTGCTCAAAGCCGCGCCTACCAAAGGCGCGGCGCTGCAGCAGATGGAGAGCGGATTTCGCGGCGTGCATGAGGGGATGATGGAGAACTGCCGCAGCAAGGTCAAACCGGTCACGCACACGATCCAGATCGAGGAACTGCCCGCCCTCGGCGCTGGCATTCCCGAGCTGAACTGGCAGCAGCGCTCCGACTGGATCAACGTGCAGACGGCAGGTGCCAAGGGCGATGGCAAAACGGATGATACCGCCGCCATCCAGGCGGTGCTGGATCATCTGCGCGAAAAGCCGAAGGCTGGGCTGGAAAAGCAGCACGTGGTGTACTTTCCACCTGGGCGGTACCGCATCACGCGCACGCTGGAGATCACCGAATCCACCGGGGCCTGGCTGGTGGGTCATGGTAGGACGACGACGCTGGTGTGGGATGGCGAGGCAGGCGGGCGCATGTACTTGAGCAACGGCTGCCGCTACGTGCTCTACGAGGGGCTGACGTGGGACGGGCAGGACAAGGCAGCCGTCTTGTGCGGGCACCAGTCGCAGTATTATTATGAGACCTGGGTGCGCTATCGCCACTGCGAGTTTCGCCGCGCGCGGGACTACGGCATCGTGGTGGGTCTGGGCGAGCACAAAAGCCCCTCGGCGGAGATGTGGTTTCAAAACTGCCGCTTTGACCACTGCGGCACCGGCACGGGGCTGCTGGCACCCAACGACTACGACAACATCTTCGACGGCTGCGAGTTCACAGGCTGCGGCACGGGCATCCAAGGCATCCGTGGCAACTGGCAGATCCGTGGCTGTCGTTTCAGCGGCAGCACCGTGGCGGATGTGAAGCAGGACAACATCTCCCACGGCGCATCCATCCGCTTCTGCGTCTCACAGGGTTCCCGGCGTTTTCTGGAATCCTGCCGCGACGCCAACCCCATGCCCATGCAGATCGAGGGATGCCGGATTGATGGCTGGACGGCGAAGGACGGCGCTGTCGTCATCGGGCATCCGGGGCCGCTCACGATCTTCGACTGCACCTTCACGCATCCGCCGCAGAACGGGCCGGTGATTGTCCTGGCAGAAAAGGACAGTTTCTCCCAGTCGCTGGTGGAATCTTCCAACTCCATCCCACCCGGCATGACGCTGCTGAAGACTGGAGCGAAAGCATCCGTGACGCATGTGCCCGCAGGCGCGCGGCCTCCGGTGCTGCCGGAGCTGGAGCGCCATTTCCTCACGGATCAGGCGCGCATCCCCGGCAGGGTCTTTGATGCGAGGAAGGACTTCGGGGCCAAAGGGGACGGCAAGACCGATGACACGCGCGCGGTGCAGCAGTGCATCGACGCAGCGCGCGAGCATGGCAAAGACGCCATCGCCTACCTGCCGGGCGGGGACTACCTGCTCTCCAGCACGGTGAAGGTGAGCGGCGCGGATTATTTCATCGGCGGCAGCGGCACCCTGACGCGGCTGTTTTGGGCGGGTGCGGCAGGTGGCACGGCGATCGAGGTGGACACGCCGCAGCGTCTGGTGCTGGAGAATTTTGTCTTCGGTCCGAAGAACGAAACCTACACCCGCATGCGGCACAAGGCCGGTGGCGTCTCATCCGTGCTGTATGACCAGATCGAGGTGAACCACTGGAACGAGCTGCCTCCCGACGGCCTGGTCTGCGAGCGGCTGCCTGCTGGGGCGCAGGTGCGCTTTGGCCTGTTCAATGGCCATCTGCGTTTCAACGACTGCGGGCAGGCCAGCATCTTTGCGCTGATTCACTACGGCCCGGCTGAAGTCGCGGGCGCGGAGTTGCCAAAGTCTGGTTTCACCGGGTTCATGTTTCACAATGCGGCGCTGTCACGCCCTGGAGATCCGCTTTATGCGCTGACGGTGAAGGACAATCAGGATCTCGTGGTGGCGGACTACTACATGGAGCAGTCCGCGCGCTATCTGCTGTGTGAAGGCGGCAAGCGTGCAGGGAAGGGGCACGTCACCATCGGCGGCTCAAAGCTGAGCACCAAAAACGTCGAATCAGTGGTCATCAAAGATTACGAGGGCCGCATTTGGATCAGCGGCGCGGATGGTCAGTGCGACATTGATCTGCAGAAGGCGCTCCACTTCCAGCAGGAAGGCACGCGCCCAGTGAGCGTCATCTCAGCCGGCAGTTCGTGGTGCGAGTACGAGCCGGTCGTGGACTTTGGTCCTGCTGCGTCTTTTGTGCGCCTGGGCGAGGTGCTGCGCGGCAAGCACCGTGCGCCGCTGAGCAATCGAGAGCCGCAAGGAGGTCTTGAGGCGGCAGCGGCAGCGCTGGATGATTTTCGTCAGATCGGGGCGCTGTATTTGCAGGAGCTGGGAGGAAAGTGAGCGGAAGTCCGCCCGGGCTGAAGAGCTGCCGGAAGCGGGATAGGCTCTGGAATTACCCAACGTCGTGCTTTTCGCCACATGTGGCGTTATTTGCGACATTAGTGTCGTGGGTGAAGATGGGGAATGCTGAATCCCTCCCCACTTTGTTCACTGCTCTGCCCACCGGCAGGGCAGCGGGCGCGTGGGACGGCGCTGGCCGCGCCACCGCATGAACAGGCAGATTCCATGCGTGATTGCAGCGCATTCATGGGTATTCTGCCAGGATGGAAAGCTCTGCCATGAATGCCACCACGATCAGCCCCACGTTCCCCCTGGAGACGGAAAAAAAACGGACGAGCCTATGGGCGTGGGTGACGCAAGCGATGCGCAGCCAGTCGGCGTGGCTGACCATCGTACTCATGTCCGCCGCTGTGTTGGGCATTGGGTGGCTGGATTACATCACCGGCTTTCAGGTGACGCTGCTGGTCTTTTACGGCGTGCCGATTTTCCTGGCGGTGTGGTGGGCGGGCAACAAGCCGGGGCTGCTGATTGCGGTGTTCTCAGGCGTGGTCTGGTGGCTGGCGAACATGAGCTCAACCCGTCAATCGACGCAGGGCTACGCTTGGAACTTGGCGAACCGACTGTTCTACCAGTGTGCGCTGGTCTTTGCCGTTTCCGCGCTGCGCAATAAGCACCAGACGGACGCCGCGCGCATCCAGATGCTGGAGGAGCGGCGGCAGCTTGAAAAGGACATCGTCAGTGTCAGCGAGCATGAGCAGCAGCGCATCGGGCAGGATCTGCATGACGGCATCTGCCAGCAACTGGCGGCGATTGGCTGTGCGGTGCGTGTGCTGGCGGAGGACTTGCAGGCGCAGGGCATCCCGGCAGCGCAAGATGCCACGATGATCGAGGGCTCCTTGCAGCAGGTGGTGATCGAGGCACGCAATCTCGCCCATGGCATCTTTCCCGTGCATGTGGACCGCAGCGGCCTAGCGGCGGCGCTGGCCGGTCTGGGGAAAATGACGAGTCGGCTCACCGGCACCACCATCGTGGTGGATGACTGCGCCGACTTGCCGCTGGATACGCCTGAGGTTTCGATGCACCTCTACCGCATCGCCCAGGAGGCGGTGGCGAATGCGGTCAAGCACAGTGGCGCGACGGAGATCCGCATTTCGATGCAGCTTTCAGACCACGGGCTGGAGCTGCGCGTGGAAGACAACGGCCGAGGCATATCCGCCACCGATAGCATGCGTGGCGAAGGCATGGGCCTGCGCACCATGCACTACCGCGCGCAGGCGCTGGAGGCCCGTCTTGCCATCGAGCAGCGGCCCCAAGGCGGAACGCTGGTGAACTGCCGCATGCCACTCAAACAGAACCCCCAAGAAGAACCATCATGAAGCATAATGAAGTAAAAACGGCGAACGGTTGCAAGGTGCTCCTGGTCGAGGACCATCCCATGTTTCGCGAACATCTGGGCCAGCTCATTAACCGAGACCTGGGCATGTCCATCTGCGGAGAGGCGGACAACATCAAGGATGCCATGCGGCTGATCCTGGAGACGAAACCTGACATCGCCATCGTGGACATCACCCTGCACGGCTCCAGCGGGCTGGAACTGCTCAAGGACCTCAAGGCGCAGGGGCTGGAGCTCAATGTGCTCGTGCTCTCCATGCATGACGAGGAACTCTACGCCGAGCGCGCCCTGCGTGCCGGAGCCAAGGGCTACATCACCAAAAACGAAGCCTCGTCCGAAGTGGTCGCGGCCATCCGCTGCGTGATGAATGGCGATGTGTACGCCAGTCGGCAGATGACGGCCAAGCTGCTGGAACGCATGACGCAGAAACGCGCCAACAGCGAACTGGCTGGGATGGAGACGCTGGCGGATCGCGAGCTGGAGGTGTTTCAAATGCTGGGCCGTGGCAAGAGCACGCGCGAGATCGCGCAGACGCTTAATCTGGGGGAATCCACCGTGGAAACCTACCGCGCCCGCATCAAGGAAAAGCTGCAACTGCGCAGCGCCGCCGAGCTGTACCTGCGCGCCGGCCAGTGGGTGCGAGACCATGGGGCGTGAGGTTGGGGTGGGGGGCTGGAGTAGAACCAGAGGTCTCTACTAAATGCCCGGCAAGAATGGCACTTAAATAAGACGCAGTTTCGCACCTTTGCGGCCTTCCTTCTGCAGCCTTCCTGAGCCCTGAAAGGGCGGCATAAAGTAGCCCCGGGCAAGCGAGTCTCAGCGAGCGCCGCCCGGGGTTTCCGACAACACGCCCGGGAAGCAAACCCACGTCCTCCGACACACGCCACGAGTGCCAGCAGCGTCTGCATGGAACTCCGCCGCGCACCCGTGGCTCTCAAACCACCCCCGCCCTCGAAATCCGCGAACCCTGCGCTTAATCAAGTGCCATTCATGCCCGGCTTCTTTTCTCTCGCCGTCCTTGTTGTGGTGGATAGAAGGGGGCGCATCACCTCCTTTCATTTTGAATGGGGCGCTTTGGCAATTTGTGCGGCACGACAGTGCTCATGGTGCCAGGTTCCGTTCCCGTCTCGGAATCTAGGTTTAAATGCTCCATGGTGCATGGGACCGCAACGCGGTCCCGTCATGCAGCCCAAGGGTGCCGAGCCTTGGCGAGTGCTCCCTTGGGAATCGCGGCCCCACTCGTCCACCTCTTGTTCCCGGACCGCAACGCGGTCCCGTCACGGGCGCTGCGGTGGCGCAGTGACGTGCGGTGACGGAACCTCGATGAGGTT
>CAINGK010000232.1 GCA_903848465.1 uncultured Verrucomicrobiota bacterium | reverse complement strand
GCCTCCCTCCTGCGCCTCGTCTCCGCCCTGCTCTGCGAGCAAAGCGATGAGTGGAGCAACGGCAAAATTTACCTCAACATGAACTCCGCTGAACCATCCCAAACCTGATCGCCACTTTTACAGAATAAAATTTGCGCCGCCTCAAGCGCTTAGCATACAAACTTGGCTACGGATGGGAGTTTATGATTACTTCCAATTGAGTCGGGCGATATAAATCTACTTCTTTCTGCCTTTCTTCCCCACTACTTCAGCTCCTTGATCCGCACATTGCGATACCACACCGGCAGGGCCTCATCCTGAAAGGCGATCTGGCCCAGATTCGGACGGTCTGCCATCTTGATGTCATCAAGGCTGGCGTCGATGACCTGCTCGCCATTGAAGACGACCTTCACGCTGCGGCCTTTGACGGTGATGGTGTAGCGGTTCCATTCGCCGGCGGGTTTGACCATGTTTTTAGAAGGGCCGATGCCATGCACGATGCCGCCACAGTCGTGGTGACCGGGTTTTTCGAGGCCGTAGGTATCCAGGATCTGCACCTCAAAACCGGTGTCCACGGGCTTTTTCATGTCGCCCACGCGCATGAACACGCCGCTGTTGCCCTTCGCGTTGATCTTGAATTCCAGGTCGAGCACGAAGTCGCCATACAGTTTTTCGCTGGCGATGTAGGCGTCATAGCGCTGCCAGCCAGTCTCGCCTTCACGCGGGTGCAGCGAGAGGCTGCCGTCGGGTTCGACGAGCCAGTTGCCCGTCGTTTTCCAGCCGCTGAGGTCCTTGCCGTTGAAGAGCGGGACGAAACCAGCCGCGTCGGCGGCAGGGTGGAGGTCTTCAGAATGGAGGGACAGAGCGAGGCAAAGGAATGCGAGGAGGGAGGCAAGTTTCATGGTGGTCAGCTTCAAACGGCCCGGCGCAGCCCGATAAATCCCCGTTTGACATCTGGGCAACTATTTGGAACATATCAACGTATCCTGATACGTTGATCCGTTCTATTTCACCCTAACCTGAACCCACGCCACAACCTCATGTCCGACTTTAAAGTAAAAGACATCGCCCTCGCCGACTTCGGTCGCAAAGAACTCGACATCGCCGAGAGCGAAATGCCCGGCCTCATGGCCACCCGCGAGAAATACGGCCCGAAGAAGCCCCTCGCTGGCGTCCGCATCACCGGCTCCCTGCACATGACCATCCAGACCGGCGTGCTCATCGAGACGCTCAAGGAACTCGGTGCTGATGTCCGCTGGGCTTCCTGCAACATCTTCTCCACCCAGGACCACGCCGCCGCTGGCATCGCCGCCACCGGCACACCCGTCTTTGCTTGGAAGGGCGAGACCCTTGAAGAATACTGGTGGTGCACTTGGAAGGCCATCATCTTCCCAGGAGATAAAGGCCCGGAGCTCATCGTCGATGACGGTGGCGACGTCACCCTCCTCATCCACAAAGGCTATGAGATGGAAAACGGCGACAAGTGGGTCGATTCCCCCTCCGACAACCACGAAGTGAAGGTCATCAAGGACCTCCTCAAGGACATCGCCAAGAACCAGCCCGGCATTTTCCACACGATTGTCAAAGATCTCAAGGGCGTCTCCGAAGAGACCACCACCGGCGTGCATCGCCTCTATGAAATGGCCAAGGCCGGCAAGCTGCTCTTCCCTGCCATCAACGTGAACGACAGCGTCACCAAGTCCAAGTTCGACAACCTCTACGGCTGCCGCGAATCCCTCCTCGACGGCATCAAGCGTGCCACCGACGTCATGATCGCCGGCAAAGTCGGTGTTGTTTGCGGCTACGGCGACGTGGGCAAAGGCTGTGCCGCTGCCCTTCGCGGCATGGGCGCCCAGGTCATCGTCACCGAAATCGATCCCGTCTGCGCCCTCCAGGCCGCCATGGAAGGCCATCGCGTCATGCCGATCGAAGACACCCTTGGTTACTGCGACATCTACGTCACCACCACCGGCAACAAGGACATCATCACCCTCGCCCACATGGAGAAGATGAAGGACCAGGCCATCGTCTGCAACATCGGCCACTTCGACAACGAAATCCAGGTGGACAAGCTCAACGCCCGCACGGACGTCAAGCGCCTCAACATCAAGCCCCAGGTGGACAAGTACACCTTCCCGGCTGGCAACAGCATCTTCATGCTGGCTGAAGGCCGCCTTGTGAATCTCGGCTGCGCCACCGGCCATCCGAGCTTCGTGATGAGCAACAGCTTCACCAATCAGACCCTTGCACAGATCGAACTCTGGGAAACCAAGGACACCCGCCCCGTCGGCGTCACCGTGCTGCCGAAGAAGCTCGACGAAGAAGTCGCCCGCCTCCACCTCGCCAAGATCGGTGTGAAGCTCACGACCCTCACCAAGGACCAAGCCGACTACATCGGCGTCCCCGTCGAAGGTCCGTACAAGACCGATCACTACCGCTACTAAATTAGCCCAGTTGCGCCGCAACTGGCGCAACAACACTTACCCCCCCAAAACCACAAAGCGCGGACGGTCGAAAGGCCGGCCGCGTTTTGCTTTGTGCCTCCTGGTTCTCTTGCTGGACGCTACCGGGATCATGTTCAACGATGCAGGCCCGCACCCGCACCATTCGCATGAAACTCTTCGCCACTCTTGGTTGCATCCTCCTCCTGGTGTCAGCGACTTCCCACGCCGCTGACGCAAGCACTCTCGATGCCGATCTCCTCATCGTCGGTGGCAATGAGTCGGCCTGTGCGGCGGCGGTGCAGGCCGCGCGGCTGGGGGTCAAGAAGATCGTGCTGGTGAATGACATCGACTGGCTGGGCGGACAGTTCAGCGCGGAGGGCGTGGGGTGTCCGGATGAGTGGACAGGCGTGAACGGACGCCGAGTGAATTTTCCACGCAGCGGGATTTACAGCGAGGTGATCCAGCGCATCCGCGCGCACAATTCGCTAACCTACGGCATCCCGGCACCGGGCAATTCTTACTGCGGCACGGAGACCATTGAACCTGCGGCGGCAGCGAAGATTTTCGAGGAACTCGTCAAACCCTACGTCGATGCCGGGGTGCTACGCATCGAGCGCGGCTGGCAGCCGGACAAGGTGAGCGTTGAAAAGAACCAAGTCACTGGATGTGTCTTCCTGCGTCGTTCGGGCAGCAGCCCATCTGGCACGACGCTTTCGGTCAAAGCCCGGCTCACGCTCGACTCCTCAGACTGGGGCGATGTGATCCGGCTCAGCGGCGCGAAGTACGCTGCTGGCCCTGATTTGAAAGCGCGCTTCGGCGAAGCCAGTGCTCCGGCTGAGTTTGATGAAGCGGGTCAGCAGGAGATGAATCCGCTCTCTTGGTGCGTGGTGCTGCGCGAGGCGGGAAAGAGCAGCGTCATTCCCAAACCGGCGAGCTACGATCCGCGCTCCTTTGCGCAGCTCGACAAAACACCGCCGTGGGTGGACAGCGACATGAGCACCGGCCCTTACAGCCAGTCGGGCTGGAGCGTGTACACGCACCGGCGTTTGGTGGACCGCTGGCACAATGGTCTGGCTCCCGGCACGGAAGCGACGTTTCTGAACTGGCCGGTGCAAGATTACCCGCTCTGCCAGCTCCCGCAGCGAGTGGTGGAGGCGTTGGAAAAAACCGAGGCGGGGACATCGAAGAAAAACATCGTCGATCTCACGCCAGCGCAGCGGCAGATCATTTTCGATGATGCGAAGCAGCACACGCTGGGCATGCTCTACCACCTGCAAACGGCGGTGCATGATCGCGTGGGCGATTTCCCCCAGACGTTTCGTGACATGAAACTCACCACCGAATTCGGCACGCATGACCTGCTGCCGCCGAAGCCGTATGTGCGTGAAGGCATGCGTCTCGAAGCCCTCTACATGCTGCGCGAGCAGGACATCCGCGCTGCCACCCGCGAGCCCAAGTGGGCCAAGGTTATGGTGCCCGATGGCGTGTTCGGCTTTCAGTTCAACATCGATTTCCACCCCACGCGCCGTCGATTCCTCAGCGAGGATCGCAATGGCCCATGGCTGTATGTGCAAACGCCGTCGCGCGGCTGGCACACGGACACTGACCGTGCGCTGTTTCCGCTGCGCGGTCTCGTGCCGGTGCAGATGAACGGCCTGCTCGGCTGCTCCAAGAACATCGGCGTCAGCAGCGTGGTGCAGAGTGCGCTGCGGCTGCACGGTCAGATGATGCATGTGGGGCAAGCCAGCGCCACGCTAGCGTGGCTCTGCCTGCGGGATGGTATTCAACCCCATGCGGCAGTGACCTTGCAGAAAAACTGGCGTGAGATTCAACTCCGCCTCGCGCGCGGCACAGGCGGTCCCGGCGTGCTGCTCTGGCCTTGGCAGGATCTTCCCGCCGATGCGCGTCACTTTGAAGCGGCCAACATGCTGGCCGTGCGCGGCATCTGGCCAGTGGAAGAGAACAGTGTCTTCTTCGATGCAGAACACATCATGACGCGCCGTGAACTCGCCCGCGTGCTGGCACGCGTCATTCGCGCCAAGTCGAATCCACCGGAATGGCAGATCGCTGCAAAGCCACGTTTCAGCGATGTGGGCCAGGACGATGGGGATCGTGCGGCCATCGAATCCCTCTGCGCCTGGGGCATCGTCACGACGGACAAGACCTTCAATCCCGAGCAGAAGGCTGACTGGGCCACGCTTTATCGCTGGGCCGTTGCCTTGAAGCTGCGCGTGAATCCCGGGCTTTTCAGCAAAGACGCCGCTCAAAGTCCGCTCACACGTGCCGATGCGGTGGTGCAGCTCTGGCATACGCTGCGCCAGCAGGGCGAATGGCTCAACGACGACGACTCCTGGCTACAGCCAGACCACGATCACGATGAAGACGGGCGCAAGGATTTGGATGATCCGCTGCCGTTTGACAGCAACAACAACGGCGTGCCGGATCGGCTGGAGTACCTGCCGTAATTTTCACGCTTCTTTACGCTGCGCCCACTTCTTGCCGGCGGCGACGGCGCAGAGCGTTTCGCTCAGACGGCGCTGGAGGGTTTCCTCCTGCTTCGCGCTGCTGATCCACACTTTGTATTCGCGCTGGCAGGAAATGCTCATGGCCTTGAAGCCCGCCGCAGCGGCCGGGTTTTGCTTCAGCGCTTTGGCGAGCGCCGCAGGCATGGGCCACTCGGCACGCTGCTTCAGGGGTGGCGGCTTGGCGGATTCATCGGCATCCAGCGCCACAGCGGCATGCAGCAGACGCTGAAACGCCTTCGCATTCAGTTTCTCCAGCTTCGTAATACGGATGGTCTGCATGCTGGTGTTCGCCTCACCGCCTTCAAACAACTGCGTGAGCTCACGCAGTTCCGTGCCGCGAAAGAAGGTGATGCCGAGGTGTTTTTTGCAGGCGCTGAGTCCGCAGATGTTTTTCCGCCCGCTGAAGCACAGCACGTTCCATTTGATGGACTCCGTCAGGTCCGGCTCCCAGCGCTGAATCCAACCGCGCACCTGCCGCGCCATGGCCTGCGAGAACTCTGGCGCGAGATCGAGCCAAGTCTCGGGATCACGGGTGGAAGTGCGTGCGCAGTCCATGCATGCGGAAATCAGCTCACTGGCGTGAGCACCACTTTGTGGACATCGAGCACGGCGCTCTTGGCTTTCGACACCGGATCAATCACCAGACGCATTTTACCCGGCTTTTTGATCTCCACTTCACCCACTTGTTCTTCGGACCACTTTTGAAAGCCACCGGTGTCCTTGACCTTGAATTTAAGCTCCTGCCCACCCAGTTTCACCGCGACTTCGCTGCCTTCATTCCCCGTGCCGCAACCGTGAACGATGGTCACTTTAAAGCGGCCCGGTTTGGTGACTTCGAAGTCCCACTCGGCAAAGTCGTCCTCGCTCGTCCAGAAGCCGAGGCAGTTTTTCTCGGACTTCGGTTCGTAGCGCATGCTCTCAGACCAAGTGGTGGCGCTGCTGGCATCCAGCACGATGCTGCCATCCGCAGCCTGGGCTGGCGGAGGGCCTTCAGGCGCGGGTACAAAGGCCACTTCTTGAATTTCAAAGCCAGGCTCTGAGCCGTTGGCGGCGGCAAAGAGTGAGAAAGGGTACATCGTGGGCTTTTCAACATACACCGTCCCATAGACCACCTGCTTGGGCTGGCTGGAGGCCATGAGCGTCTTTTTCATTGGCTGCTGCGCAAAGCGGAACTGCGTGCCGAGCGTGGCATTCCTGAGCGTGTAGGTCACGCGCACCTCGTAGCGGCCCCAGCGTTTGGCATTGAAACTGGTGCAGTCGTATTGATCCCAATGCTGCTGTGCCGTGTGCTTGATGTCCTTGGGTTCGATGACAATCACACCCCGGGTCGGTTCATCGACGCGCAGAGCTGGCTCGTCACTGCCGAAGCCGTTTAGATCGACGGGCGCGGCGGCAAACACCGGATCTGCGGGTTTGGCAGGCGCAGGAGTCGGAACAGCGGCCGGAGCAGGTGCGGCAGGCTTGGCTGCCACGGGCGCTGGCGCTGGTGCAGTGGGCTGTGCGGCGGGGGGTTGCTCTTGCTTGCCACAGGAGTTGAGGGCGAGAAGCAGCGCGAGTGCGCCGGCGGCAGGGGAAAGAGGGTGGCGTGTCATGGTTGTGAGGGGATCATGATGCAACGGCGACCCTTCCCGACAACTTAGATCATTTTCCCCTGCTCCGCCAATCGCAAAACAACCGGCCAGAAACAGAAACGCACGGGGACCTTCGCCCCCGTGCGCCACTGATACACCTCTGACTCAACCTAACTAAAAACTCGAAATCAGAAGCGGATGCTCATGTCCATGGTGAAACGGTTGTTCGACAAGCCGTAGGGCTTCACGACGGCCATTTCATAGGCAAAGCCGAGCGAGAGATTCTTCTGAATGTTGGAACGGAAACCAAGGCCCAGCATGCCCTGCGTTACGCCACTGGCACTGCCCGCACCGAAGTTGATCACATCGTAGCCGTTACTGGTCAAGCCAGGGACGTTCGAAGCGTTGTTCAGCGTGGTCCAGAAGTTGGCGGTGGCAAAGGGGACGAACCATTTGCAGACGTAGTAGTCCACCATGAGGCTATAGTGTGCCATGGTGTTCTGCTCCTGACGCAGCATCGGGATCAGCAGACCGACGTTGCCGGTGAAGTGCAGGTCGCCGAAGCCCTTCGCAAAGGAAACGAAGGTGTTGAGCTGGCCACTGCCACGGCCATTGAACACCTTGGGGTCTCCCGTTGGAAGCTGGAAGGTGAAGCCTGGGGTGAGGATGAACTGGTTCTGCACATCGTTGATCAACGCGTACTTCAAGCCTACGGCCAGATCCATCCAGCCGTTGCCCTTCACTGCGGTGCCATTGATGTTCATGTAGCCGTCCTCAGTGGCGATGAAGGCGAGGCGGTCTGTGATCGCGAAGCGGAACTGCACGGCTCCAAGGCGGGCACTGCCACGCCCGGTGGCGAACTGATTGTCGAAGTTGTGATAAATGAAAATCGGGCGGATTTCATTGCGGATGACCGGATCTTCAAAGTAGATCGGGTTCGTCACCGGGGAGATGGTGTTCTCCTTCCAATCAAAGGGGTCGGTCGCGGGATTCTTCGGGGCGGCGGTGGTGCCAGCGCTGGCGGTTGATAGTGACACGGCTGCTACGACGCTGAAACCCAGCGCAAGCAACCACCGATTCGGGGAGTGTGGTTT
Source organism: uncultured Verrucomicrobiota bacterium (assembly GCA_903848465.1). Classification (GTDB taxonomy): domain Bacteria; phylum Verrucomicrobiota; class Verrucomicrobiia; order Verrucomicrobiales; family Verrucomicrobiaceae; genus Prosthecobacter. The sequence goes on along the minus strand of CAINGK010000232.1, from coordinate 27,105 downwards.
GTTGTCCATGCGCTTATAAAGCATGGATGCGTTTGCTTTGATCCGCATGGATTGGCATCCATTGCACAAGTTATGCGACGATCATGAGACGCAATCTCTCAACGCTTCCAGCACTCGCAAAACAATAGGCCAAAAAGGAACTCGCGCCTCTCCCACCGCGTGAATCCAGCGGCACGCAGATACGGCACCACATCCACCAGCTCATGTGCCGGCAGTCGTGTCGCCCAGCGAAAGAACGCATACAACATCCCCACGATCATGCGACTGCACACACGCCGCACTCCTGCGGGGGCGATTTGAAAATCGGCATGCAGCCACTGCGCACCGGCAGCCGCCGCAGTTGCGATGAAGGGCACCAACTGCTGCAATTGATCCTTGCGAAAACAGTCGAGGAAGAAGCAGGTCACAACGAGATCAAACGCCGCCGCCTCCGCTGGCTGCCACGTCAGTGCATCCGCGTGGATAAACTCCACCTGCGTATCTGCAATCCCCTCACGCCGCAGCCGCACGCGTGCGAGCTCGATCATCACCGCGCTGGCCTCCACCACCGTCACCTGCGCTGTGGGAAAGCGGCGGCACAGTTCCACGAGAAAGCGCCCGTTGCCCTCGCCATACACCAGCACCTGTTGCGGTGCTGAGATGCCCGCCAGCAACGCCGTGCGGCAGCGCTGCAACTGCCCGCCGGCGCACAACGCCTCCATCCAGCGGTAATGCGGGGCCAGCAGGTCAAAGCTCATGCCGCAGTCAAAGCTGCGGACACCGTGATTCGCAACCTTCTCTGATTCCTTCCTTTCCTGCGCACCGTTTCCGGCTTCAATCCGCAACCTCACATGAAACTCACATCCTGGAACGTCAACGGCATCCGTGCCTCCCTCGGCAAAGGCCTCCGCGAATACATGCTCGACGGCGATGCCGACGTCATCTGCCTGCAAGAAACCAAGGCCCAGCAGGAGCAGGTGGACCTGAGCTGGTTCTCCGGCTACAGCGCTGTCTGGAACAGTGCGGTGAAGAAAGGCTATTCCGGCACCCTCATCCTCAGCCGCGTGCCCTTCAAGACGAACACGCTTGGACTCGGCATTGATGAGCATGACCGCGAGGGCCGACTGATCACCGTCGAGTTTCCCGACTTCTACCTCGTGAATGTGTACACTCCCAATTCGCAGGCTGAGCTTGCCCGCCTGAGCTACCGCCTCTCCTGGGACGAAGCCTACCGCGCGCATTTGAAAAAGCTGGAAAAGACCAAACCCGTCATCGCCTGCGGTGATCTCAACTGCGCGCATCAGGAGATCGATCTCGCCAATCCGAAATCCAACCGCATGAACCCCGGCTTCAGCGATGACGAACGCGCCAGCTTCACCAAGCATCTCGACGCCGGTTTCCTCGACGTCTTCCGCCAGTTCGATCCCAATCCCGGTCGCTACACCTGGTGGACCCAACGCACGCCGGATGCACGCACGAAGAACATCGGCTGGCGTCTCGACTACTGGCTCGCCTCGGAAAAGCTGAAGCCAGCGCTGAAGTCATGCACGATCCGCGATGATGTCATGGGCAGTGACCATTGCCCGGTGGAGTTGGTGGTGGGGTAACCGCTTGATTTGCTATGCCACTCACGCCAGCAAAGATTCAAGCACTCATCGAGGCGAACTTTTGTCCCTCCAAGATCTTCGTGTTGTATCTCACATTCGCAGTCTTCTCGTTGAACCGTCAGTCATCTTTCGTGATTGGGATTATGGAGAGCCGGGGCAAACTTTTCCTTGCTGGCTTGTTCTAAGTCACATGCCATCAAACACAGGCATCGCCTACTGTGAGTTTGGTTTTGGCCCGCGTAATCCCTGGGGCTTGGTGTTTCTTTCGAGAGGTTCCATCGGGATGGACAGCGCGTGGTACGAATCGTTCTGGGCATCCTACTTTGAGTCCATGGCTGCAGCCTAGCTTCCTATAATGGTGTGTCTTCAAGCGTCATGATGACTTGAACCCGGGAATTGCTATCACCACAGAGGCAGATTGGGATTCTGTGTGGAATGAAATTCGCGACTAACCTGCACTTCTCACACTCCCAACGTTGACATGCGGGGATGTAGCTCGGAAATGCCGACTACCACCCATTCGCCCCGCCACACACCAGCTCCAACGGAGCTGCGGATTATAGCCCAGGGTCAGCCGAGCCTTGGCGAGGCGACCCTGGGTAAAACCAAACGACTGGGAAGCAAACCCATCGCTCTCTTGGCACCCACTGCCCACCAGCAGCGTCTGCAACAAGCTCCGCCACGCATCGGCTCCGTGTTCAGATAGCGCTCCAATACCAACCCATTCGCCCCGATGATCGCCCTTAACTGTGTGTCGTTCGTGCCTGAGGTATTGCCATCTTGACGCCCGAATTCAAGACATCAACAATCAAACTATGGAAGTCACCCTCGACTACGCTGAGACGCGGAGCGCCGCATCATTTGCGGCATTGGACGAAGCAGGCATGCAGGAACTCGGATTGCTCTGAAGCTGGACACCCTCTACCGCTTCCCCTTCAACCCCTCCCGCACCTTCTTTGGCAGCGCATCCACCACGAGCTGATACGAATGAGCGACCAGTTCCCGCACCAGCGCTGGCGGTACAGTACCGTCCAGCATCACGGTGTTCCAGTGCTTCTTGTTCATGTGCCAGCCGGGTTTGATGCCTGGATGTTCATCGCGCAGTTCGATGGCGCGTTCGGGATCGCACTTGAGGTTGATACGCGCGGGAAACTCATCCGGCGAGGTGATGGCAAACACTTTGCCGCCGACTTTGTACACCAGCGTCTCAGGTCCAAACGGCTGCGTTTCTTCCGCACCAGGGAGGCTCAGGCATTGATCAATGACATCGGGCAGTTCCATGCGGCATCATAAATCAAGGAGCAGGCCCGGCGAAAGCATTTTGCTCTACAGGGTGGTCAATGCGTAGCGGGCGAAGAGGGTGAAGCGGGCTTCGCGTATGGAGCTAGTTACGTTGGTGCATTTCACCTAGCAGTTGAATCTGACAAAGCTTCGCTAGTCCACCCCAATCCCCAACGCCTGCCGAATCGCCAGCGCATCCTTGAGCGCTTGATCAATCGTGTCCCCCAGCACGGTGAAGTGCCCCATCTTGCGGCGTGAGCGGGCTTCGCGTTTGCCGTAGAGGTGGAGTTTGGCGCGGGGGTGATTGAGGACGGGGGACCAGTCGGGGTGGGTGAGGGGGGCGGGCCAGACGTCGCCGAGGAGATTGATCATCACTGCGGGGGTGTGCTGAGTGGCATCGCCGAGGGGGAGGCCGCAGATGGCGCGCTGCTGCTGCTGGAACTGATTGGTGCGGCAGGCGTCGATGGTGTAGTGCCCGCTGTTATGCGGACGGGGGGCGATCTCGTTGACGATGACTTTGCCATCGGCGGTGACGAACATTTCGACGGCCATGGTGCCGACGTAGTCGAGGCCTTCGGCGACGGCTTGCCACAATGCGATGGCTTGTTCAACGATCTGCGGCTCCACGCGTGCAGGCGCGATGGTGACATCGAGGATGTGGTGCGTGTGCTGGTTTTCGACGCAGCCGTGGGTGGCCATGCTGCCATCGATGCCGCGAGCGCCGACGACGGAGACTTCGCAGACGAAGCTGACCCATTGCTCGACGACGGCGCGCTGGCCGGTGAAGCCGCTCCAGGCTTCGGCGAGATTCGTCTCTGCGGTGACTTTGCACTGGCCTTTGCCGTCGTAGCCGAAGGCGGCGGTTTTGATGACGCAGGGGCGGCCGAGCACGGCCACGGCGGCTTCGAGTCCGGCGAGATCATCGATGACGTGGAAGGGGGCGCAGGCGATGCCTTGATCGCGCAGGAAGTTTTTTTCGCGCTCGCGATGCTGGGTGGTGATGAGGGCCTTGGCGCCGGGGCGCAGGGGTTTCACGGCCTCGACGGCGGCGAGGCATGCGGCGGGGATGTTTTCGAACTCGGCGGTGACGACATCGACCTGCTCCAAAAAGCGGTTCAAGGCCGCCGCATCAGCGTAAGCGGCGTTGATTTCGACATCGGCGAATTGTCCAGCAGGGCAGCCCTGCGGTTCATCCGTGAAGATGGCGATGCGATGACCGGCGCGCCGAGCTTCAAGGGCGAGCATGCGGCCGAGCTGGCCGCCGCCGAGGACGCCAATGGTCGAAGGGGGCGGGAACTTCATGCCTTGGGTTCGACTTCGAGTTCCTGCTGGCTTTCGAGCACTTTCTGCGTCTGGCGTTCGCGGAAGGTCTTCAGCTTGGCGACGAGCTCGGGATCGTTATTCGCCAGCATGGAGACGGCGAAGAGACCGGCGTTCAGTGCGCCTGCATTGCCAATGGCGAAGGTGGCAACGGGGATGCCGCCGGGCATCTGCACGATGGAGTAGAGGCTGTCCACCCCGCTGAGCGCACGGCTCTGCACCGGCACACCGAGGACGGGGATGGTGGTCATGCTGGCAGTCATGCCAGGAAGGTGGGCGGCACCGCCAGCACCGGCGATGATGCATTTGAGGCCACGCCCGGCGGCGGTGGTGGCGTAATCGTAGAGAAGCTGGGGGGTGCGGTGGGCACTGACGACTTTCTTTTCAAACGGGATGCCGAAGTCCTTAAGCACCTGGGCGGCATTTTGGAGCGTGGGCCAGTCGGAACTGGACCCCATGATGATGCCCACAAGGGGCTGGCTGGCGGAGGTGGTGCTCATCGGGAAAGGTGGTCAAAATGGCGGGCAGGGTGGCAGCGTCAAATCTTCGATTTGGCGCGGAGGAAAAGCCGTGCGATGAGAGCAGAGCATGACTTTTCTCGACAAACTGAATCAACGCATCGCCAAGACCGGATCGAACCTCTGCGTGGGGCTGGATGTGCGGGCGGAAAACGCGGAGGAATCGACCAAGCGGTGGATTCTGGACGTGATCGCGCAGACCGCGCCGTATGCGGCGGCGTTCAAGCCGAACTCGGCCTATTTTGAGGCGCTGGGCTGGCGGGGCATGAAGATGCTGGAGGAGATTTTGCAGGAGATCCCGAAGGAGATTCCAGTCGTGCTGGATGTGAAGCGCGGGGACATCGGCGAGACGCAGGGTTATTACGCCAAGGCCTGTTTTGAAGCGATGAACGTGGATGCGGTGACGCTGAACGCCTACATGGGCCGCGACACGCTGGAGCCGTTTTTGAAGTACACGGACAAAGGGCTGTACCTGCTGGGCGTGACCTCGAATCCGGGCGCGAAGGACATCGAACTGCAGCCGACAGGGAATCGCCACGTGTATGAACTGGTGGCAGCGATGACCGCCGGGCACCCGCAGGCCGGGCTGGTGGTGGGTTTGACGAATGCCGCACCGAACGTGCTGGATCACATCCCCGACGTGCCGCTGCTGATTCCGGGACTGGGCGCGCAAGGGGGCGATCTGGCAGCCCTTAAGGGCAGTGGGCGGAAAGCACCGCTGCTGGTGAATGTCTCGCGTGGAGTCCTGTATCAAAAGGATGAACTGACCTTTGCTGAGCGAGCAAAATTCTGGATGAGTCAAATTCAGAATGCGTTAAACTGACCCTATCATTTATAAGAATGACAAAATCGAAACACGGATGGCACTTGCTAGACGTGCATTCGTGAGGATGGGTGCTATCTGTTACCCAATTCACGGACCGTCCCCATGGTTATCGATCTCAGCGAGCACCTTAAATCACCCCTTCAGAGACGGATTTACCGCCTATTCGGTCCCGCCTTGGAAAAAGCGCTGGGGCTGCGTGGCTTCGAGGCTTGCTACCAAGAATCCGCACGCCTGTTCAAGCTGCATCCCCAGCATCCCAATGCGTTCGCGTGGTTTGATTCGGTGGCCCATTCACTCAACATGCAGGAAGACGTGGATCTGCCCGCAGAGTTTGAGTTTCCGCCGCAGGGACCGCTCATCATCGTGGCCAATCATCCCTTTGGAGTCATTGACCCCATCATGCTGGCACGCTGGGCGGGACAGTTCCGACCTGATCTGAAGGTAATGACCAACTCCATGCTGACGGCCATGAAGGAACTGGCGGAGCATGTGATTCCGGTGGACCCCTTCGGCGGTGAAGGCGCTGCCAAACGCAATCTAGCACCGATGAAGCAGGCGATCCGGCTACTGCGCAGCGGTGGCACGCTGGTCATTTTCCCAGCGGGCGAAGTGGCTTCCTACAAACCCGGCCGTGGTGTGGATGAACCGGCCTGGAGCACTCATGTGGGTTCCCTGGTGCGCCGCACCCAGGCGACGGTGCTGCCAGTGTTTTTCCCCGGCTCCAACAGTGCGCTGTTTCACGCAGCCGGAATGATCCACCCGCGCCTGCGCACCGGCCTGCTGCTGCGCGAGTTCTGCAATCGTGCTAACACCCAAGTGCAGATGCGCGTGGGGCAGCCCATACCGTATTCGCGGCTCAAGAAATTTGAGGATGACGAATCCCTCACCCGCTACCTGCGCATTCACACGTTCGTGCTGCAACAGCGTGGCAAGGAGCAGACGGCCAAGCTGACCGTGACGGGAGAAAACATCACCATCACACGACCGTCTGAGACGCAGCAAGCGCATATGGTAGAAGAGATCGACCGCCTCCGCGCTCGCGGCGGCCGTCTGGTCGGGCAGGGCAATTTGTCCGTCTATCAGGCGCACTCGCATGAGATCCCTGCCTTGCTGCCGGAGATCGGGCGTCTGCGTGAAATCACTTTCCGCGACGTCGGCGAAGGCACGGGAAATGACATCGATATCGACAAGTACGACCGTTACTATGAGCACCTCATTCTGTGGGATGAGGAGAAAGAGCAGGTCGCGGGAGCCTACCGGCTTGGACGTGCCGATGTGATTCTGCGTGAGTACGGCTCGAAAGGTCTCTACACCAGCACCCTGTTCCGGTTTGAAAAACCATTCCTGGCCAATCTGGGGCATGCCGTGGAGATGGGCCGCAGTTTCATCATCAAGGCTTACCAGCGCAATCTCGCCTCCCTGCCGCTGCTGTGGAAGGGCATCGCCCACTGGATCGCCCGCAATCCCCATTACCGGAAGCTGTTTGGCCCGGTGAGCATCAGCAAGGACTACAGCAGCCTATCGCGGAAGATGATCGTGGAGTTCCTTCAGGACAACCGCATGCACCCGCACCTCGCCAGCTTTGTGAAGGCGCGCAATCCCTTCCGCTACATGCGCACCCGCCGCATGATGCGCGAGTTCATCAGCGCGGATCTGCAGAACGTGGACGACTGCTCTGCACTGATCTCCAGTCTAGAGACGGACGGCAAGGGCATCCCCATTTTGCTGAAGCATTACCTGAAGCTGAATGCGACCCTGCTGAGTTTCAACGTGGACAAGGATTTTTCCTCCGTCGTCGATGGCCTGATCATGGTCGATTTCACCGACATCGACGAACGACTGCTGATCAAATACATGGGCGAGGAAAACTGCCGAAATTATCTCGCCAACCTCAAAAAAGAAGCGGCCTGAATCCAGGCCGCTCCGTGGGTGAGTTAAACGAATGCGTCGGCTTTATTTGGCAGTGCCGTTCGCGACTTCCATTTCCGGCTCAATGAGGCCGTAGTCGCCATCCTTGCGGCGGAACAGCAGCGCGAGTTTGTGGGTCTTCTGATTGTGGAAGATCACGAACGGGCGATCGCTGATTTCGAGATCCATCATGGCTTCGTCAGCATACAGCGGGCGGATTTTGTACTTCTCTTTATGCACATAAGCTGGCTCGACGTGCTCTTCCTCGGTGTGCAGCACTTCCTGATGGAAGACCTGCTCTTCGATGTGGCGGATGGAGACCTCTTTGCGCGGGCGGTGGTTTTTGAGCAGGCGCGTCTTGTACTTGCGCATGCGCCGGGCGATTTTGGCGGCGCTTTCGTCGATCGAAGCATAGATGTCTTCGGTGACAGACTTCACTTCGATGACAATGTGGTCGGCGCAGAAGAGGATGATTTCTGCGAAGTGGCGGTGATGAGTCTGCACATCGAGCACGACCTTGGCTTCAATGATGCGCGGGTAGTCTAGGTGCAAGCCCTCGATCTTTTTGTGCGCGTAATCACGGATCGCATCGGTGACTTCCATGTGACGTGCAGTCACGATGATGGGGAGGTTGACGTTGTGTTTTTGCATTGTGGTTCTCCTTTTTGGGTTGGATGAAATTTACATGGTGAACCCTTCGCCCAGGTAGAGGCGGCGGGCTTCATCGTCATTGACGAGGAAATCTTTGGTGCCGTGGCGTCGCACCCGGCCCTCGAAGATGAGGTAGGCGCGGTCCACGATGTTGAGGGTCTCACGCACGTTGTGGTCCGTGATGAGAATGGCGAGACCAGCGCTGCGCAGCATGCGGATGATCTCCTGAATTTCGCTGACCGCGATGGGGTCCACCCCGCTGAAAGGCTCATCGAGCATGAGCAGCTTAGGGGAGGTAACAAGGGAGCGGGCGATGGTGAGGCGGCGCTTTTCGCCACCGCTGAGGGTGATGGCCAGATTATCCGCCACGTGGTCAATGCCGAACTTTTCCATCAGGGACTGGGTCTGCTCCTCACGCTCCTGGCGCGTGTAGGGCTGCGTTTCCATCACGCCCATGATGTTTTCACGCACGGTGAGGCGGCGGAAGATGGACTCCTCCTGCGGCAGGTAGCCCATGCCGAGCCGCGAGCGCATGTACATGGGCTGATTGGTGGTGTCCTTGCCATCGAACATGACCTTGCCGCCGTTCGGCTGCACTAGACCGACAATCATGTAAAAGGTGGTGGTCTTGCCGGCTCCGTTCGGACCCAGCAGACCGACAATCTCACCCTTTTTGACTTCAATATCCACGCCATTGACCACGGCGCGTCCATCATAGACTTTTTTCAGTCCTTCGGTGTGCAGCAGGGTGTTTTCATCTGGCTCGATGGACGTCAGTCCAGAAGACGGAGCCATCATGGGCTGCGGGTCGTCAACACCCTCTGGGAAGGGCAGCGAAGTCCCGCCCTCCTCATTCTTCAGCCTTTTTTTTCGCGGAGCCATGATCACTTCAGTGCGGGTACGGGCGAATTCGGAACAGTCCTCCGGGGCGCGACTTCATCTCCCTGGAGAATGAGCGTCTCATGCCCACCGGTCGTGGTGAGCTTGCCATTTTTGTCGATGACCATGATGCAGCCTGCTTCCGTGGACTTGTGCAACTGATTGCCAACCTGGACCTGTGGCCATTCTAGCAGGGTCGTGAGCTTGGTCTTTCCATCGTAAATCAGATGTTTGCAGTGGCCGATCTGCAATTCACCATCCTCCGAAAGCTTCTCGACCGTGACCATCGGGCCGCGCGCATCGGCTTTGTCGATAGGTGGGCCATCATTAGCGGGCTTTTTGGCCGGGGCGAGAATGTCCGCGTCTTTGGACGTGGTGGCTGGTTTTTTGGGCTTGCTGCCGCCGAGGACACCGCCCTCCTGCTTGGCCATGAAGAGTTCCAATTCCTCGCACTCGATGTACATCTGTGGGTGGCGCGCCTTCACGTCGCCGGTGTAGAGACCGTAATTTTTGTTGGCATCAAAGAAGGCGCTTTTCTGGGCGGTGATGTCGATCTGCCCTTTGGTGGCCTTTGGTGCCTCGTCCAGATCCAGGGGTTGCAGCGGTTTTGGCTGCGGGCCGACAGGGGCGGGCGGCGTTTCAACTACCGCAACTCCTGGCGTCGCCGCCGCAGGTGCAGGAGTGGTGGCGGGCGGTGGCGTCTCCGCAGCGTTGCCCTGGATCATCGTCTGTGCAGCTTGCAGGGCTTTCTGACGCATCTCCACGCCCTCGGGCGAGATCATCAGTTCCTTCGCCTTGTCCTTCAACGCGTCCGGCACCTGCTTGGTGGCCGCTTTGGCCGCATTCAGCGCTTTAGCGGTGGTCGCTTCATCCACCTTCTTTTTGCGGAAATCAAAGAGCGGACGCGATTCATCTGGAACCTGCGCCAACACACCCATGCTGCTGACGAGCAAGGTAGTGTATAGAATGAAAGTCGTCTTCATGTCACTTGGTGGGGCGTGATTCAGAGGGGGGCGGTACCTCGCCGCTGAGAGCGCTGCTGTCAAAGATCACCATGTGGATGTTTCCTGTCATGCGTCCCTGGTTTTTTGCGGTGTCAAAGATGAGGCTATCGCCTTCGATCTCAAAGTCGGCGCGGCTCACGCGGCTGCGCTCCATGCTGCGCAGCACGCCACCCCCGGCCATTTGATAAAATGCGGTCTTCAGGTCGATGCGGACATCGTTTTTCGGATCGGGATTGAACATCTGCACCACCAGCTTTTCGGCGTAGAGGCGTTCGTCATCCACCCGGCGCAGCATGTCTGCCGTGATGAGCGAGGTGCGGCGGCCAACGGCGTCGAAGGACGGGATGATCGCGCCCCGGTTCACCGCCCCTGGTGGCACCATCTGTAGAAAGGCGCCGATGCCCGAGTCTGACTGCTCCGGCTGCTGGGCAGTAGCAAACATGACGAGACCCGCCACCACACCGAGCGTGATGGAAATCGCGAGTCTGCGGCGGTACAGCCGCTCAAATGATGTCACGAACGAGGCCATGAATCTTCCGCAAGGTTTCCACCACTTCCGCGATCTGCGAAAGGGGGATTTGATTGGGGCCGTCTGAAAAGGCCTTGGCTGGATCAGGGTGCGTTTCCATGAAAACGCCGTCACACCCAGTGGCCACCGCCGCACGTGCGAGCACGGGTGCCAGTTTGCCATCGCCGCCAGTGGCTGTCCCGAGTCCGCCGGGGCGCTGCACACTGTGGGTGGCATCCATCACCACGCGGTAGCCGAGTTCCCGCATCCAGTAGAGGGAGCGCATGTCGGCCACGAGGTTGTTGTAGCCAAAGGTGGTGCCACGCTCGGTAAACATGAGGTTCTGGCAGCCGGAGCTGACCAGTTTGTCGCCAATGTTGCGCACATCCCACGGGGCCAGAAACTGGCCTTTTTTGACATTCACCGCACGGCCTGTTTCACCTGCGGCGAGGATCAGATCAGTCTGGCGGCAGAGAAAGGCGGGGATTTGGAGGAGATCAATGTGTTCGGCCGCCTGCCTGGCTTCTTCGACACTGTGAACGTCCGTGGTCACCGGCACGCCGAGCTTCGCGCCAATCTGGGCCAGCAGCTTGCAGCCAGCTTCACATCCCAGGCCACGGTAGGAGGAGATCGCGCTGCGGTTGGCCTTGTCGTAGGAGGCTTTGAAAATCCAGCGCCAGCCGTACTGCTGCGCCATGGCACCCAGTTGTTCGGCCACACTCCAGATGAATTCCTCGCTCTCGATCACGCAAGGGCCAAGCATAAACACGGGTTCCGTGCCATCCATCGACACCGACCCTATTTTCACCACCGGAAGAGAGAATGACCCCATAAAACTTAAATTTGATTCTGGAAGCCTCGCTCCAGAATCGGTTTTGAAAGTTCTCCAACCCCGTTACGCGGCCCGCTATGGTAGAAATGTAGCGGACTCGGAAAGGAAAGACAACGGAAGATTCTGACCTCTCTTCAACCTTCGATCCGCCGGACCTCCAGTTCGACATGGAGCGCGGAAGTGGCTCCGGGGGGACCGTCGAAATGGCCGGAAACTGGGGCGGCATCCTGATAATCTCGGCCGGTGGCGATTTTGATGTGGCGCTCGTCAGCCAAGGTGGCGTTGGTGGGGTCGAAGCCGAACCAACCTTTGCCGGGGATGTGTACTTCGCACCAGGCGTGGGAGGCCTGCGCTCCGCGCAGGTGCGAATCGGGGCCGTTGTAGAGATAACCGCTGATGTAGCGGGCCGGAATGCCCAACGAACGGCAGATGCCGATCATGAGATGCGCAAAGTCCTGGCAGACACCTTGCTTTTTCTCCAGAACCTCCCTCATGTGGGTGGAAGCGGTGGTGCTGCTCGGCGCATATTTCCACCCGTGAAAGATGTGATGCATCACCGCCTCGGCAGTTGCAAAGATGTCGTCGTTCCCATTGCGGATGTCGATGCCCAGCCGCCAGACTTCAGGCGTGATTTCTATATAGCAACTGTCGCCCAAAAACGGCGCGACCATTTCGTCCATCCCACTTTTAAGCGCTTCAAAGCGCACTCCGAGCGGCTTGCCATCCTGGTAAGGGTTGGTCGTGTTAATGGTTGATTGGGACTCGATGATCAAATCCGTGTGCGGCTCTGCAATATCAAAGTAGTGGACGTAGTTGAGCCAGTTGTCCCGAAAGTGCTGCAACCGCGCCGGCGGCTTGACATTCAGCAGGAAAAACTCGAGGCGGGACTTGTCGTCTGTGACGGGCCGCAGTCGTACTTCGTTGTAGTTGTCACACACCGGCGCACGGTAGGCGTAACGCGTGCGGTGGAAAACTCGAAAGCGCATGGCGTGCAGCAGGGGGTGCCAACGAAGTGGTTATTGCTGCTGCTGCTGTTGTTGGACTTGGAGATCCTCGTCCGCATGGGCATGGTAGGCGCCCGAAGCCGTGCTTTCCACCGGGGCTTCCTCGGGCAGTTGGGAGACTTCCGAGTGCTGAACGAAAGTTTGGAAGATGGCCTCGCCTATTTGATTCAGGCGTGACTGCAAATCGTCGATGTATTCGTGCAGACCGGTAGCGAGCACTTCTTCAACGGTGGTGTAGGCCAGATCGGCGCGCAGACGTCCCACATGGCGCAGCGGCGCAGGCATGCCTTGCAGCCCGGCATCGTCACAGAGCGACTGTAGGGCGGCTTGAGCTTCTGCGACGCAGCAGGCGATGGAGCGTGGGAAAGTCTCGTCGAGCAGCAGATAAGCGATGATTCTGGAGGGATCGAGACGGCGGTGTTGCGCCTGGAACGCATGCCATGCCGAGCAGGAACGCAGCAGCGCGGCCCAGCGCAGCGGCCTGGCCTGTGCATGGGGCGGCAGTTCGAGGGATAACCCAGAGCAGGTGTCCAGCAGGCGGGACATCTTGTCTGCACGCTCCAGGCAGGTGCCGAGTCGGAGAAAGTGCCAAATCTCACCCCGTGGCGTGGTGGAATCTGCGATGCCTTGAAACTGGTAGGAGCCGCGCAGCACACGCTCATAAAATGCGGCACTCTGCATGCGGTGCGTCGTCTTGCCTTCGGCAGATTCGACGAACAGCCGCAGCGAGTTCAGCGACTCCCAGATTTCATCGGAGATTTGATCCCGCACCGTCCGTGCATTCTCACGCGCGGCCCGGATGCTGTTGAGCATCGAATTCGGATTGTCCGCTCGCAGGGCCAAGAATTCGACGACGTCCTTGCCTTTGATTTTTTTATGCAGCTTGGAGTAGGCCTCTTCATCGCCCGTGGTGGCGAGCAGGGGTTGCCAAAACTGCGCTTCATCCACGCCCTCGGCTCCGGCATCCAGCAGGAGATCCTGCGTAGAAAGCAGGAGGCGTGAGAGGTTTTCCGCACGCTCGACATAGCGTGCCATCCAGTAAATGCTGTCTGCGACTCGGCTAAGCATGGCGTGTGATCAGGCGGCGGGTGTAGGTTCGGCAGGCATGGTGAGCGGGTCATCCCAGAGAACCCAGGTGTCTTTGCTGCCACCGCCCTGCGAGGAGTTCACGACGAGCGAGCCTTTTTTGAGCGCCACGCGGGTAAGCCCGCCAGGAACGACGCGCACGCGGTCACCACACAGCACATAGGGGCGCAGGTCGATGTGCCTGCCTTCAAAATGATCATCGACGAACACGGGATGGCGTGAGAGCTGAAGTACGGGCTGGGCGATGTAGTTGCGCGGGTTCTTCCGGATGCGCTCGCCAAATTCGGAGCGTTCCTTTTTGGAAGCGTGCGGCCCCATGAGCATGCCGTAGCCGCCGGACTCATTCACGGCTTTGACCACAAGCTTGTCGAGGTTGTCGAGGATGTAGGAGCATTCTTTGGGATCAACCCCCAGATGCGTCGTCACGTTTGGCAGGATCGGGTCCTGATCGAGGTAATATTTGATCATCTTCGGTACCAGCGCATACACCGCCTTGTCATCGGCCACCCCGGTGCCGATGGAATTGGCTAGGGCGACGTGGCCTTTGCGATAGGCATTGATGATGCCCGGCACACCGAGCAGCGAGTCTTTGCGGAACACCAGCGGGTCGAGGAAATCGTCGTCGATGCGGCGGTAGATGACATGCACCTGCTCCAGTCCCTTGGTCGTGCGCATGAACACGCGGTCATTGCGGATGATCAGGTCACGTCCTTCGACAATCGGCACGCCCATCTGTTTGGCGAGGTAGCAATGCTCGAAGTAGGCGCTGTTGTAGATGCCGGGCGTGAGTACCACGATCACGGGATCTAGGACGCTACTCGGTGCCAAATGCGCGAGCGTTTCACGCAGCATGGAGCCATAGGCATCCACCGGGCGCACGGGCAACTGCTGCAGCAGGCCGGGGAAGGCACGCTTCATGGCATTGCGGTTTTCCAGCATGTAGGAGGCACCGGAAGGGCAGCGGCCGTTGTCTTCGAGCACGTAGTAGTCGCCCTTGCCATCGCGCACGAGGTCGGTGCCGCAGATGTGGATGTAGATGCCGTGCGGCACTTTGATGCCGCGGAACTCAGGCCGGTAATGCGAGGCGGAGAGCACGAGCTCGCTGGGCACGGCCTTGTCGGCGATGATCTTCTGGCCGTGGTAGATGTCGTCGAGGAAGAGATTCAGCGCGGTGATGCGCTGGATGAGTCCGGCCTCCACCGTCTCCCATTCACGCTGCGGTATGATGCGCGGCATGAGGTCGAAGGGGAAGATGCGTTCCGTCCCTTGATCGTCCCCATAGACGGTGAATGTCACGCCCTGGCGCAGGAACGCGGCATCCACAGCCTTCTGGCGTGCGGAGTATTCGGATGGAGTGAGTGAACCTACACTATCAAGCATGGCTTCGTAGTGCGGACGTGCTTTCCCGGATTTGGAAAACACTTCGTCGAAGAAGCTCTCTGGTTGGTAGTCGTTAAACAGTGACGACATGAGATGATATTACTTAGCAGGGCCTGTGCCAGAGTTTAAAAGCTTTGCAAATGACATCGGCTGGAAGGTTGGAATCAGGCACCCACCGGTTCGACATCCACACCGACACCCACGCTGTGCTTGCCACCACCCGTGATGATGCCACGCACGGGGCTGACATCCGAGAAATCACGCCCGATGGCCACCGTGATGTGATCCAGCGAAGTGAAGCAGTTGTTGGTGGGGTCGAAATCCACCCAGCCAAAGCCGGGCACAAAGCAGGACGCCCAGGCATGCGAGGCATCGACACCCTGGAGCCGAGGTTTGCCCGCAGGCGGATGCGTGCGCAGGTAGCCGCTGATGTAGCGTGCGGGCAGCCCCATCGCACGCAGGCTGGCAATGGCGAGATGTGCGAAGTCCTGGCAGACACCGCGCTTTTTTTCCAGCACTTCATTCAGCGGCGTGCTGATCGTGGTCGCCTTGGGATCAAAGACAAACTCACGATAAATGCGGCGGCAAAGATCAGCGGCGGCAGCCAGCACCGGGCGGCCTTTGGTGAAACTGGGCAGTGCAAAATCACGCAGCGGCATCTCGTGCAGCAGTAGTGGGCTGCCAAATACGAACTGGCAGGGGTCCAGCAGATCCACCGCCACGGGATCACGAAACATCGCTGCTACGGCTTCCCAAGCTGGCGTTTGCAGCGGATCAGGCTGCAACACCGGCACCAGCGAGACGTAGCTGCGCGAGATGACTTCAAATTGGTTGTGCAACTTCTGCACGGAGAAGCAGGCGACCTGGTTGCCGAAGGAATCCGTGTGCTCGGTGAGCAGATCCGGTTCTGGGTCAAAACTCAGGCTGAATTCCAGGCAGCGCTGCGTCTCCGTGTCACGCGGGCGCAGCCGGGCGGCATGATGCGACACGACCACCTTCGAGCTGTAGGCATACGTCGTGCGATGGGTGATGCGGTAGTTCATCACGCGGGTGTTGTTTCAGCAGGCGCTGCTTCGCTGCTGATGGTGGAGTGCGAGAAGTAGCCGGCGGTCAGCGCATCATTGAGTAGCGGCATCGCTTCAATGAGCTGTGTGAGCAGTCTGGCCACCTGGGTCTGCGCCCAGGCACCCGGCTCGACGCGGGCCAGCTCGGTGGGGTCACACAACTGCAACCGGGTGCTGTTTTCCAGAAACACGCGCATCGCCGGCGTGAGCAGCGCCGAGTTCTGCTCATGGGGCAGGTGCTCGAACTGCTGGCGGATACGTTCAAACTGGAAGCGCAGGCCACGCGGGTTCAGATCATCCAGCATGAGCAGGTCGTACACAGCGGCAAGCTGCGGCAGCAGGCTGTAGCGGTTGCGGTAGGTGATGGTGCTGTCCCCCACTTCCAGAATGGCCTCCAGCAAACTCGGATTTTCTGCATCGGCACTGCGCAGTCCGGCCCGCAGCAGCTCGCAGATGTACACCGTGCGCTCGATGCGGTGGCCCATGTCCAGAAACATCCAGCCCTGGGCGCGCGTCATGTTTTCCTTCGCCAGACCATGGAAGGAGGCGAGTTCGAGGATGACGCGGGTGAGCACGTTCAACGCATCAGACATCGGCGTGACGCTCGGCGTATTGTCATAGTTGTCCAAGGCGTCGCCCAACTGGCTAATGATGCGCCAGGTATCGACCGAAATTCGATCCCGTAGCAAAACGCCGATACGCTGAATATGTGCCACGCTCGAACGCAGGCTGGTGGGATGGTTCGCATCAAACACCGCCTCCAGCAGCCGGGCCTCCAACTGCTCCTGCTGGGAGGCCAGCGCGGCGGCATCCGGCACATCATCCAGGACGGTGAGACTCTTCAACGCCTCCAGCAGGGGAAGTAGCAAGGGGGTCTCGCTCATGCCGCTTTCCGGCGAACAACGCAGCAGGGTCGAACGCAACAGGCGGGCGCTGGATTCCGCACGTTCTGCATAGCGTCCGAGCCAGTAGAGATGATTGGCCACGCGGCTGCCGAGATTATGACCCGTACGGCGGAGTTCCACCGGAGTGCGGGTGATGGATAGCAGCGTGACGTTTTCCACCGGCCCGTCGCTGAGCACCCAGGTGTCTTTGCTGGTGCCGCCTTTCTGCATGGACACCAGCGGTGAATCCATCGTGGCGGCCACGCGGGTCAAAGCACCCGGCATGACCATGTAGCCATCCTTGGTGGCGACGAGGTACACCCGCACGCTCACCGGCTTGTGTACAAGATGCCCGTCCTCCCACATCGGCGCGGTGGAAAATGAGATCTTCTCCTGCGCTGCCCAGCGGTCCGGCGCAAAGCGCATGCGTTCAGCCAGGGCGGCACGCTGGGCAGGGCTGAGCCGCCCCCCAAAACAAGCTTCACGCCCGCGCACCCGGAAGGCGCTCTTGATGACCAGCCGGTCGAGATTTTTCTCCACTTCGCCACGGGGCCGCTCCTGCCCGCACCACCAGGTGGCCACGGAAGGCATGAGCAACTCCGAACCCAGCAGTTTGCGGCACAAACCAGGCAGGAAGGCCATCAGCGCCGGAGCCTCGACCAAGCCGGAGCCAAGCGCATTTCCCAGCGCCACATTGCCAGCCCGCACCGCTCGTACCAGCCCAGGAACGCCAAGCATGGAGTCGTTGCGCAACTCCAGCGGATCGCAGAAATCGTCATCCACCCGGCGCAGGATCACATCCACCTGTTCCAGACCGTTGAGCGTCTTGAGATAGACCCGGTCATCGCGAACAGTGAGGTCTTCACCTTCCACCAGTGTGTAACCGAGATAGCGAGCCAAGTAGGCCTGCTCAAAGTAGGTTTCATTGTACGGCCCGGGCGTCAGCAGCACGACCCGTGGCTCCTCCACCGGGCGCGGTGCCAGTGCGGCCAGCGACTGCTGCATCTGGCGGAAGAAGCCAGCGAGCCGACGCACGCGCGCATCACGAAACACGTCTGGCAGCAGCCTCGAAGTGATCAGGCGGTTTTCCAGCGCGTAGCCGGAACCGGTCGGAATCTGGGAGCGGTCAGAAATGACCCACCACTGGCCGTCCGGCGAACGCGCGAGGTCTGCGCCATACACCTGCAGCGGTTTGGCGTTCGGCAGCTTGATGCCGTGGCAGGGGCGAATGTAGCCGGGCTGGGCGAGCACGAGCGCCGCAGGCATGCTGCCATCGCGGATCAACTGCTGCGGGCCATAGCTGTCGTTCAAAATCGCATTCAGCAGCGTCGCACGCTGAATCAGCGCCTTTTCGATGCCCTCCCATTCGCGCGCCGAGATGACGAACGGCACCGGGTCCATGTGCCACGGCGTGTCCAGACCTTTGTCATCGTAGATGTTGAAGGTGACACCGCGCTCCGCCAGTAGGCGGCGGGCGGTGTCCGCCAGTCGTTTGACTCCGGCGGCATCTCGCCGCTGGAGATCGGCGATGACCGGCTCGTAATGCCCCCGCACCTTGCCGCTGGCATCCCGCAGTTCATCGTAATGCCCCTGCGAATCAGGACCATCCAGACGCGGTATCACGGCCCGAGGAGAGACGGGAGTGGCCGTGGCGGAGGAGCTTTGTGATTGGAAGATCAATGAAGGGGCAGAGGGGGCTGGAAAGATGGCGCTGACAGTAGGAATTGTTCCCGCAAGTGCATCCCATTTATCAGATGGACGCAATGTTTATGCCATAAATTGGCATGGCCGGTTCTTCATTTGGGTGGGAGCATCTTCTGTTTCATCAAACCGGTTAACGCCAGGAATTCAGGATCTTTATGAATCAGTGTGGCTTCCATCCTTTGCGCCAACGAAGCGACAAAAGCATCTGCAAAGGAAACCTTGTGCGCTGCTTTGAGTTTCGCTGCAGCAGAGCAGACGTCAGGATCAGAATGATGCCAGTCAACCGGCCAGGTCTTGAGAGTGGCCAGAACCCGAGCAGCGTCTTCTGCGCCACGTTCTTGCAGAGTGATGTATTCCACTTCCGTCAGTGTCACGAATGATCCGTGGATTGTCACCCTGCCAGTCGTGGCTGCAAAAAGATACGTTTCTACGACATCAGCTCCGCCTTCATCTTCAAGCAGGGCAAAAAATGCCGAAGTGTCTAGCACGATGGCTTCAGACACGGCGGCGCTCCTCCTGACGATGCTTCATCAGGGCGTCGTTTAATCCACCGCCAGCGAACATCCCGCGTGCAGAGTTGATGGGATCCGCATTCGTTGTGGCAGATGTAGCCGCACGAAACCATACCATCACATGATCACAGACCTCCTGGCGCTCCTCGGGAGGCAGCGCTTGAATCTGGCTCAGAATAGCCTGACTGCGTGAACTCATGGATGACTCTAAGCTGCGGGATTGGTGGCGTCAATATCGACCCCTTTCAGCTGTTCCGCAAATCTAGGGTGAACGGGAACTCTGGATTCGGCTTGGGCGGCGCGGCCTTCATCTTCCCGGGCGTATGGCCGTGGCGGAAGAAGCGGGAGTAGCGGCGGCTTTCAGCTTCGTAAGAGTTCACCGGGAAGGTTTCATGACTCAGACCACCGGGGTGCGCGACATGATACATGCAGCCACCAAGCGAACGCTGATTCCACTGATCGACCAGATCAATCGTCAGCGGTGAATGGACGCCCACGGTGGGTTGCAGGCAGTTGGGTGGCTGCCAGGCGCGATAGCGCACCCCCGCGACGTATTCGCCATTGGTGCCGGTGGGATGCATCGGCACGGTGCGGCCATTGCAGGTGATGGCATAGCGGCCCTCCACCATGCCCTGCGCCTTGATTTGAATGCGTTCGAGCGAGGAATCGACGAAGCGCACGGCACCCCCGGCACCGTTGTCCTCACCGAGCACATGCCACGGCTCCAGCGCCTGGCGGATTTCCACGTTCACGTTGCGAGTACACCAGTCGCCGCTGAGCGGGTAGCGGAACTCGTAATGCGGCGCGAACCACTCGGGCTTCAGTTCAAACCCGGCTTGCTGCGTATCATGGCAGACGTCTTCGATGTCGCTCCAGGCGAAGTGAGGCAGCATCCAGCGATCATGGATGTCGGTGCCCCAGCGCACCAGCGGTGCCTCGTACGGCTCCTTCCAGAAGCGGGCGATGAGGGTGCGCAGCATGAGAGCCTGCGCGAGGCTCATGTGCGGATGGGGCGGCATTTCAAAGCCACGCATTTCGAGCAGCCCGAGGCGGCCTGTGCTGCTGTCTGGCGAGTAGAGCTTGTCGATGCAGAACTCGGCGCGGTGGGTGTTGCCGCTGGAGTCGATGAACAGGTTGCGGTACAACCGGTCCACCAGCCACGGGGGCACATCTCCGCCCTTCGCAACGGCCTCAGATGCGGCTCTGTAGGCCACTTCGAGTTCGTAGAGCGAATCGTTGCGGGCTTCGTCAATGCGCGGGCTCTGGCTCGTGGGGCCAATGAACATGCCGGCGAACATGAACGATAGTGAGGGATGATTCTGCCAGTAGCTGGTGAGGCTGCGCAGCAGATCGGGCCGCCGCAGGAAGGGGCTGTCCTGCGGCGTTTCCGCGCCCATGACGATGTGATTGCCGCCGCCAGTGCCGGTGTGACGGCCATCGACCATGAATTTCTCCGTGCCGAGGCGGGTCAGCCGCGCCTCTTCGTAGAGCGACTCGGTGATGTTCACCATTTCGTCCCAGCTCTTGGCCGGGTGTACGTTCACTTCGATCACGCCGGGGTCAGGGGTGACTTTGAGCACGTGCAGACGAGGGTCAAAGGGAGGCGGATAGCCTTCGATCACGACGGGCTGATCCAGTGCCAGCGCCACATCTTCCACAGCGCCAAGCGCAGAAAGATATTCCTCCAGCGTCTTGGTCGGTGGCATGAAGATGAACAGCTTGCCATCGCGCGGCTGCACGCAGAGCGCTGTACGCACGACTTGGTCGGCGGATTGTCCCACTGCAGGCGGTTGGGCGGCAGGATCAATTTCGCGCTGCTTCTCTTCCTCGCCCTGCTCGGTCAATCCATCCGCACTGCCTGGGCCACGGCGCTCCGCGAGTTTTTTCCAGAATGAAGGCGGAACCCCGGCGATGCCACGCACAAAATGCTGCCGCGAGGGCAGCGGATCGCGATCTTCCATCGGGTCCTGCTCGTGATGATACGGATAATCGGTCGTCTTGACCCACGGCTGGGAATCAAGCGGCAAACGCAGCCCGATGGGTGAATCCCCCGGCACGAGGTAGCAGCGCTCGGCACGTAGGAACCACGGACCGGTTTGCCAGCCGTTGTCCGCTGGCTTGAGCGGCAGCACATGGCCGATGATTTTGTCGAGTCCTTCCTCGAACACCTTGGCGAGGCGCGTGCGCTCCTCCTTGTCTTTAAGGTTGGATTTGAGCGGGTCCACGTTGACCGGCAGCTTGCGCTCGCGCCAGAGGTAGTAGAAGGCATCTTCATACGTCGGCATGATCCATTTCGTGCTGCAGCCAATGCGCTCGGCCAGGGCGTGGATAAAGCGTGCGGAGTGGGTCTCATTCACGCCGTAGTTTTTCTGCATGTCGGCATACAGATGGGGATGCGCCCACAAGGGCTGGCCGTCCTTGCGCCAATGGCAGCCATAGGACCAGCGCGGCAGGGATTCGCCGGGGTACCATTTGCCCTGGCCATGGTGCAGGAAGGCCCCAGGAGCGAAGCGATCCCGGAGTCGTTTGAGCAGGACGTCCGACAGGTGGGCTTTCATCGGCCCGACGGCGGTGGTATTCCACTCGGCACCCTCGGCATCGTCGATGGAAACGAAGGTCGGCTCACCACCCATCGTCAGGCGTACATCGTTGGCTTCGAGTTCTTTATCCAAGGCATGGCCTAGAGCTGCGATCTCCGCCCACTGCTCCTCGGTGTAGGGCTTGGTGACGCGAGGGGACTCGAAAATTCGAGTGACCTTCATTTCGAAATCGAACTCTGTTTCGCAAGGCTCAGCCATGCCGCTGATCGGCGCGGCGCTCCCCGGGTCTGGGGTGGCGGCGAGCGGGATGTGCCCTTCCCCCGCGAAGAGGCCTGAGGTCGGATCAAGTCCGACCCAGCCTGCGCCGGGCAGATAGACCTCGCACCAGGCGTGCAGGTCGGTGAAATCAACCTCTGAGCCACTCGGGCCATCGAGCGACTTCACATCCGGCTTCAACTGGATGAGGTAACCGCTGACAAAACGTGCGGCGATACCCAGGCGGCGCATGATTTGAACCATGAGCCATGACGAGTCACGGCAGGATCCGGTGCGCTTCGTCAGGGACTCCTCCGGTGTCTGCACACCGGGCTCCAGACGGACGGTGTAACCGATGTCCTTCCACAGGCGCTGATTGATCGCCACCAGGGCATCAATCGTCCGCGGCGGCCAGGGTTTCATGGCCAGCAGCTCGCTCTCGACCTGGGTAAAGTAGTCCGCGAATTTCGGTGTGAGTTCGCCGCACTTCAGGAAGGGAGCCAGCTCATGATCCAGCGCCGCATCGTAATCGAAGGGAAAATTCTCACCTTCAGGCTCTAGGAAGAAGTCGAAGGGATTGAACACCGCCATCTCCACGACCACATCGACCTCGATGCTGAACTCCTTGGTTTTTTCCGGGATGACCAGCCGCGCGAGGAAATTTGACTGCGGGTCCTGCTGCCAGTTCAGGAAATGCTTTTCCGGCGTGATCTTGAGCGAGTAGCTCAGGATGCGTGAACGCGAATGCGGCGCAGGACGCAAACGAATGATCTGCGGGCCCAGCTCAATGGGGCGATCGTAGCGATAGCTGGTGCGGTGGTGAAGGGCGACGTGGATGGACATGCGAAAGGGTTGGGGGACGGACAGAAACTCAATGCCTGATGTACCATAATTAGCAAGTTCGTGGCCAATCTTGGATTCTGGAGCGGGAAAACTGCGCTCGCACCTTGCCTCCCTACGATTTCGCGAGACTATGCGCCCGCATTCAACCAACCTGCCATGCCCAAGCATACCCCTGCCCCTACCACGATCCGCCCCATCAAGAAGCTGATGGTCGCGAACCGCTCTGAAATCGCCATCCGCGTCATGCGCGCGGCCACTGAACTGGGACTGAAAACCGTGGGCATTTATGCGCAGGAAGACCGTTTCTGCCCCCATCGCTTCAAAGCAGACGAGGCCTACGAGCTGAACAAGGACAAAGGGCCTCTGGGTGCCTACCTGGACATCGAAGGCATTGTGGCCCTGGCCAAGGAGAAGGGCGTGGACGCGATCCACCCCGGTTACGGCTTCTTGTCTGAAAACCCGAAATTCTCCCAAGCCTGCGAAGACGCTGGCATCATTTTCATCGGCCCTGAGGCGAAGATTTTGGACATGATGGGGGACAAGACGGCAGCCCGCAACGTGGCCCGCAAGCTCAAGGTCTCCATTCTCGAAGGCACCGATGAGCCGGTGAGCGACCGCAAGGAAGCGCTGGCGGCAGCGAAGAAAATCGGCTTTCCGCTGATCATCAAGGCGGCCTTTGGCGGCGGTGGCCGTGGCATGCGCGTCGTGCGTGAGGCCAAAGACCTCGAAAAACTGCTGGATGAAGCGCAGACCGAAGCGGAACGCGCCTTTGGCAACGGGGCCGTCTTCCTCGAAAGATTCGTCGGCAAGGCCAAGCACATCGAAGTGCAGATCCTGGCCGACAAACATGGCAACGTGCTGCATCTGCACGAACGCGACTGCTCCGTGCAGCGCCGCCACCAGAAGGTGATCGAGCAGGCGCCGAGCTACGGCATCAAGCAGGAGATCATCGACAGCCTGTGCGACGCGGCCGTCAAACTGGCGCATGCCGTGAACTACACGCACGCGGGCACGGTCGAGTTCCTGGTCGATCACGAAACGGGCGAATGGTTCTTCATCGAGATGAATCCGCGCATCCAGGTGGAGCACACCGTCACGGAGGAGATCACCGGCATCGACATCGTGCGCAGCCAGATCCTCATCGCGCAGGGTTACCAGATTCATCAGGAACCGCTGGCCCTGCCGCCGCAGGACAAGATCGAGAAGAGCGGCTACGCGATTCAGTGCCGCATCACCACCGAAGACCCAGAAAACGGCTTCACGCCGGACTTTGGCAAAATTTTGACCTACCGCAGCGCTGGCGGCTTCGGCATCCGGTTGGATGGCGCGCTCGGTGCCACCAACGCGGTCATCACGCCCTATTATGACTCCATGCTGGTGAAGATGACCGTCTTTGCCCGCACGTACCAGCAGGCGCTGGACCGCATGGACCGTGGCCTGCGCGAGTTCCGCATCCGTGGCGTGAAGACCAACATCCCGTTCCTCATGAACGTGGTACACCACCCCGAATTCATGGCGGGCCAGGCCACCACGCGCTTCATCGACAACAATCCCGACCTGCTCAAATTCGTCGCCCGCAAGGACCGCGCCTCGAAGCTGCTGAGCTACCTAGCCGACACCATCGTCAACGGCAATCCGTTTGCGAAAGGGCACACGATTGCCAAGGCATTCACCGCGCCGCCGGTACCGAAATACGACCACCGCATCGAGCCTGCCAAAGGCACCAAACAGCTCCTCACCGAAATGGGGCCGGAGCAGTTCTGCCAAAACTGGGTGGCCAAGCAGAAAAAGCTGCTGCTCACCGACACCACCATGCGGGACGCGCACCAGTCCCTGCTCGCCACGCGCATGCGCACCTTCGACATGCTCGCCGTGGCCGACAGCGTGGCACGCCGCACGCCGAACCTCTTCTCCCTCGAAATGTGGGGTGGTGCCACCTTTGACGTGACCATGCGCTTCCTGCGCGAAGACCCGTGGGAGCGCCTCCGCTCCATCCGCGCCAAGGTGCCGAACATCCTGCTGCAGATGCTCTTCCGTGGCTCCAATGCCGTCGGTTACACCAACTACCCGGACAACGTGGTGAAGGGCTTCATCAAACATGCCGCCGAAAACGGCATGGACATCTTCCGCATCTTTGATTCGCTCAACTACCTGCCCAACCTCACGGCCGCCATGGACGCGGTGCGTGAAGACACGAACTCCATCTGCGAAGGCACACTCTGCTACACCGGCGACATCCTGGACCCGAAGCGCGACAAGTACGATCTCAAGTACTACGTCGGCCTGGCCAAGGAGCTGGAAAGGATGGGCGCGCACATGCTCTGCATCAAGGACATGGCCGGACTCGTCCGCCCCTTTGCCGCCAAGAAGCTCGTCAAGGCGCTCAAAGATGAAGTCGGCATCCCGATTCACTTCCACACGCATGACACCAGCGGCCTGAACGCCGCCAGCATCCTCGAAGCCGCCACAGCGGGTGTCGATGTCGTGGATGCCGCCATCGCCTCCATGTCCGGCGGCACTTCGCAGCCGAACCTCAACTCCATCGTCGCCGCCATGCAGCACACGCCGCGTGACACCGGCCTGGACACCGAGGCGCTGCAGGAGTTCAGCGACTACTGGGCTGCGGTGCGCAGCTTCTACAAGCCCTTCGACACCTCCGAGCCCTACGGCACCGCCGAAGTCTATCTCCACGAGATGCCCGGCGGCCAGTACACCAACCTCAAGGAACAGGCCATCGGCATGGGCCTCGGCCCACGCTGGCCGGAGATCGCCCACGCCTATGCGGAAGTGAACCAGCTCTGCGGCGACATCGTCAAAGTGACGCCCTCCAGCAAGGTCGTCGGCGACCTCGCCATCGAATGCGTGGCCCGTGGAGTGAAGCCCACGGACATCATCAACCTCCAAGGCACCAAGTGGAGCAAGGACGTCACCAGCATGTTTGAAGGCTGGCTCGGCGAACCCTTCTACGGCATGGAGCCCGACAAGGCCGCTGATTCACGCAAGAAGTGGAACGCCCTGGCCGATGCCATCGTCGGCAAAGGTGGCAAGCGCATCAAAGGCCGCCCTGGCACCCACGCCGCCAAGATCAAACTCGACGACGTGCGCGCCGAGCTCAAAGGCAAGCTCAAGAAGGAACCCACCGAAGACGACGTGTGGAGCTACCTCATGTACCCGGATGTGTTCCTGAAGTTCGCCGACTTCCGCAAGACCTACGGCGACGTCTCCGCCCTGCCCACGCCCGCGTATTACTACGGCCTGCAGGACAAGGAAGAGATCCACATCAGCCTCGAAGAAGGCAAGACCCTCTTCGTCCGCCTCCTCAACATGACCGAGGCCGACGCCGCCGGCCAGCAGACGGCGATCTTTGAACTCAATGGTTACCCGCGCCACACGACGGTGACGAACAAGGCTCTTGCGAAGAATGCGGTGACCAAGACGAAGGCCGATCCTGCGGACCTGACTCAGGTGGGCGCGCCGATGCCGGGGATGGTGGCGAGCATTGCCGTGAGCGTGGGGCAGAAGGTCAAGGAAGGGGAGACCCTCTTGACCCTTGAGGCCATGAAGATGTTCGCCGCCGTTTCGTCACCGATTGCGGGGACTGTGAGTGAGATCTGTGTGAAGATCAGCGAGAGTGTGGAGAGCAAGGATCTGATGGTGCGGCTGGTGAAGTGATGAGCCTATGAAATTTGCACCAGAAAAATACACTAAACGATGTCCAGTATGCAGTCTGCCTGCATGGATTGACTGCCAAGGCGGCAGTTATGATATTGATTGTGCTTGTTGTGGCAGCTTTCGACTCACGGACATGGCCGCCGCTCTTCTACCAGGAAAATTGAACACGGGCAGAGAAGTAGCGTTGGCATCATGGTTTCTGAGGCAGAATGAGGGCTTCATTATCAGTTTAGAAACTATTTCATTCTTGGAAAACGTCCATCCATTAAGCGTAGCCAAACGTGGTATTGAATTGCTTTTTGTGCTTGCGTTAATGTTTCCAGATCCAGGCAATTTTATACCTCACACTCTCTTACAGGTTAACCCAATCTTTTTGCGAACTCGAAACGTTCCTCGAAACGACATTTACTCGGGTGGGAACATGACGAGCAAACTTTTGGATCCTTTGAAGTTGCTCGCAATCAGCGCTTCTCAGAATGAGCAGGAGCTGAATTGGCTTGTTCAAGTATACCTTCAAGAGCTTGGCTACCTACGACAAAAGACAGATGGATACGAGATCACCATCGATGGTTGGAAAGCCATCGAGGCCAGTGACTGCTCTTAACAAGCAGAGCAAGATTGGGTTTATCGCCATGCCATTTGCTGAAGAGTTCGACGCCCTTTATGCGAACGCCCTTCATCCAGGAATCTACAATGCGGGTTATCAACCGGCGGCGCAAATTTTATTCTGTAAAAGTGGCGATCAGGTTTGGGATGGTTCAGCGGAGTTCATGTTGAGGTAAATTTTGCCGGTGCTCCACTCATCGCTTTGCTCGCAGAGCAGGGCGGAGACGAGGCGCAGGAGGGAG
>CAINGK010000231.1 GCA_903848465.1 uncultured Verrucomicrobiota bacterium | reverse complement strand
GCTACGCTCGCCTCACTCCGCAGCCCCCAATGGGGCGTGCATTGCAAGGCTAAAGCCTTTTACAGAACAGACTTTACACCCCCCTCCAAATCAAACCTTCTTTAACCCTCCTGTGGCACCCGGCGCGTGAACCGGCGCTTGCAAAGCACGCCAAACTCGCCAAGGAAACACGCTCTTATGCCAGCCACACCAGTTATCAATCTCCGCAAAGGACATGCCGTCCGCCACAACAACGACGTTTGCGTCGTCACCGACACCGAACTCAAGACGCCGCCGCGCATGGCTTCGTTCGTGCAGATGTCCGTCCGCAGCATCACCATCGGCAAGATGTACAACCTGCGCATGACCTCCAACGAGTCGCTCGAGTCCGTGAACCTCGTCAAAGACAACCACGAATTCAGCTACAAGGACGGCGACGGCTACCACTTCATCCACCCCGAGACGTTTGAAGACGTGCTCATCGGTGAAGACAAGCTCGACGCCAAGACCCGTGGCTACCTGATCGAAGGCCAGAAGTACCTCGTCGTCTTCGCCGATGACGTCGTCGCTGGCATCGAACTGCCTGCGAACATCATCATGACCATCACCGACAGCCCTGCTGGCGTGAAGGGCGACTCCGCCAACAACGTGTACAAGGAAGCCACCACGGAGTCCGGCATGCGCGTGCAGGTCCCCCTCTTCATCGGCCCTGGCGACAAGATCAGCATCAAGACCGAAGACGGCACCTACCTGGGCCGCTCGAACTGATCGAACCGGTTCAACTGATTCCCCCCCAACGCCTGAGTGTGAAAACGCTCAGGCGTTTTTGCGTATGGTGGGTAGGCTGCCAGCCAGTCCACGGATCGAGGCTTCCAGCCTTCGTTGCGGATCTCGAGTTGGAGACTGGGCCGTTGTGACACTGGCGTGAGGTAAAAGCCCAGCCATATGTCATCATTTGCAACGCACCCATGTGAAATGGATAGTCCATAAAGCCATGAGCAAAACCCATCTCCTCTGCTGCCTGATCGCCTGCTGCTTTGGCAGCTTGAGCCTCGCAGCGCAGGACAAGGACCTTCAGTCCTTTTTGGACCGGCTGGGTCATATGCCGGATGTCGCGTTCAAATACACGGTTCATTACACATCGAGCAGCGGAGCCGTGCCGCATCAGTCAGACTATGAGTTCTGCCACTTCTCCGGGGCCTACTTCATCAAATATTATTCCCATCCCACTAACGCCAAGCCCCGGCTAGAGGAGTGGCTGGCCTATGATGGCGAAGTCTTTTACCTCTACATTGCTGGCGGACGAATACTGTCCAAGGGCAGGGACGTAACGCGCCCACATCTGCGATCTTTGTTGCAGCCGCTCTTCTCGTTCAATCCCTGCTTCAGTTCCTATTACCACGCCTTTTATCTTGGCAGCGAAGAGCTCTTTTGCATGCCCTCCATGGCCACTGCCGAAAGTCTGGCCAAAGCTGCGCCCGACCTCAAACGCGTGGGCTCAGCCCCGGCTCAATTCCAGCGCATCTCCAAATCTGGCAGCATCTTCCTGACCACCCTGCACGCTGCTTCACACTGCCCTGAAGTCGTCACTACCGACATCCCATCGGAGAAAAAGCAAAGCCTGCTGGAGGTCACCCAGTGGAGCCCGCCCTTCGTGCAGCACAATCTGCCAGACTTCATCTTTCCCATGCACGTGAGGTACTCCATGACGCGACTGGAAAGCCATACATCCTTTGTGAATTTTGAGATCATCGTCGATTCCGCCAGCATCCACCCCGTCGGAAACATGAGCCCGGCCGATTTCCAAATCCCTTTGAGCACCGCCAAACGCACCGTGGATCTCGATTCGGACACCTTCATGGAGATCAAATGAAGAGACGCTGAGGCTGCTACTCATAGCGCCTAAGCTGAGTGCATTCATGCCGGGTTTTTTAATTACCCCAGCGGGCAAGGAATGTGCTCGAGTGGTATGAAATCGCAGCATCATGCAGGAATCACAATCTAGTGATAAGCTGAGTGGGCGTTGACCTCTCAACGACTTGTTG
The DNA here is from genome assembly GCA_903848465.1 of uncultured Verrucomicrobiota bacterium. Classification (GTDB taxonomy): domain Bacteria; phylum Verrucomicrobiota; class Verrucomicrobiia; order Verrucomicrobiales; family Verrucomicrobiaceae; genus Prosthecobacter. The sequence goes on along the minus strand of CAINGK010000231.1, from coordinate 71,326 downwards.
AGAAGTGGCGACCCCTACGAGAATCGAACTCGTGTCGCATCCGTGAAAGGGATGTGTCCTAACCGCTAGACGAAGGGGTCGTTTACTCGGATTGAGCGGGCGGAGATAGTGCGTTCAATGTGGAATTGCGCAAGAGAAAAATAGCAGTGTTTGAAATTCTTTGGCTGAACCGATTTGCTGCGACTGGTAAGGAAGTCCGATGACCTGCGATGAGCTGATGAAGTGAGAGCGGCAATTGGAGAGGTGGGGCGCGGACACTGCAATGCAACCTGGCCGCGCTATCGCAAATCGCAAAACTCAGTTCCGCTTGGCGGTGTGCTTCTGGTTTGAAAGTCATGGACTTCGACGGCGGAGGGCTGAGGACAGCCCTCCCTACCTTGCGCTGGGCACGCGCATGCCCAGCGCAGGTGGGGCGGCTTGTCCTCAAGTGGCTGCGAGAGTTCGGTGTGAAAAAGACGCAGACGCCCCCGAGACCCGTGAACAAATCTTTATAAAACGCGAAACTGCGGAAAAAACCTTGAACAATGAGGCAACAATATTTAAGTTCAGTTAATTAACTCAAATGCTGAGGTATTTGTTTATAAAAACTAGATTTTCCACACAGGCCTGTTACTTTTCTAAGTCGGGCCGCTTCATCCTCTGATGAGCTTTTCGTTCCGAAGTTTGTTCCAGCGCGGTGCCGGTTCTAACGAACCGGAGCACAGCGCTCAGCAGCACTTCGCGGAAGCACATCCGCAGAGAGTGGCTGGCACAGTATTCCCCAGTCCCCTTTCCATGCAAGCGTCTCCCTCCCTCCAGTTTCCGCCCGGTGCGTCCCCTTTTCAGATTGGGGGCAATCCACTTTTCAAAACGGCTGGCAATGAATCTGTTTCGGCACCGCCCATCAATTCCTCTGCGGGAATGTCACCTTTCAGCATCGCCGGAGCCACGCCCACCAATGCCCCACTGACAGTGGGAGATGTGATCCATCAACTGCCTCCTGAAGTCGTGCGCATGGGGGCGCTGCCTGCGGAGCAACCGCTCTCCCTGCCCCCTGCCCTGCTGGAGAATGCCCTGCGCAGCGGCCAGGCAGCGCTGCCAGTGTTTGAACTCTACCGGGTTTGTCCGGCGCTGTTCCAGGTGCCTATTTCACCGCAGGACCCGCGCCTTGTGGCGCTGCCAGCGTCGAAGCTGCCGGGGCTGATCGCGCAGGCACGGGAAGGCAATGCCGCTGCGCCCACACCCGCTGCGGCAGCCCAGCAGCCCTCACCGTTTTCGTTGACCCAGCCGGCAGCAGCGCCTGGAGCCTCGCCGTTTTCCTTTGCCCAGCCGGCAGCAGCACCCGCAGCCTCACCGTTTGCGCTGGTGCAGCCAATGGCAACTCCACAGTCACCGGCAGGTTCGCCGTTCCAAATGGCAGCGCCACCCGCTGAGACAGCAGCGCCCGCGCCACTGCCGCAGGCATCCCCGTTGAGTGCGTTTGCCACGGCTGCTCCAGGATTTGGCCCCACCCCGTTCGCAGCGCAACCGGGTGCTTCGGCCAGTCCGTTTTCGCTGTCGCAGCCAGCACCGCAGCAACCCGTAGCGCAGCAGGCTCCTGTGCCTGCGGCGGGATCACCGTTTTCATTCAGCCCGAGCGCAGGCGGATCGCCCTATGGGATGTCCCCGCAGCCACCTGCGGGAGCAGCGAGCGACGCACCAGCGGCATCGCCATTTTCGATGGGGGGCGCTTCCAGTGGCACTCCTTTCGGCATGCCCTCCCAGCCCGCAGCGGCAGCGTCGCCCTTTTCCCAGGCAGCGGCTGAAGCACCGTTTTCTAACCCTGCGGCACCAGCGCTGCCGCAGGCATCCATTTCCAATTTGTTCACTCCGCAGGCGCAGATGCGAGCGAGCACCCCCTCGGACATGGCACCGCCTCCTGCGCTGCCGTTTGGCTCCCCCTTTGTCGCCGCGATGAAAGAGGCCGCGCCACAGGCAGAACCTCCTGCCCAGGCGACTTTCGCAGCACCGTCACCAGCTCCGGCCCCCGCTGCCGCGCCAGGAAATGGAGGAGCAGCGTCAGGCATGATCAAGCTGGGCTTCGCGGCGGTGTTGAGTGGTTACAGCATGGAGGAGTTGGGTTTCAATTCGACTACCCTGCCAGCGTGGATCAGCACCAGCGTCCCGGTCATTGAAGTGCAGGAGCAGATGGCCTCCGGCTCCATCGTTTTGGATCTTGGCATGCTGATTGACGGCATTTCGGATGTCGGATTTCGCAATACGCTCAGCAACGCGAAGCGCAGCTTCCGTCTCAAGCTGCCGCAGAATGAGGTGTTTCATGCGCTGACGAACGCGGCACCTGCTGCAACTGCCGCTGCGCCCCGCCCAGCGGCGCAGCCAGCCACCCCCAATGCGTTTGCCATGTTCACGACGGCGGCGGCACCGGGGAATGCACCAGCACCGCAGTCGGGTGGTGCGGATATGAATCCAAATCCATTCGCACATAGCCAGCCTGCGGCGGCGGCTACAGTGGGTTCTGCTCAGCCCGCGAATGGGCCGATGTCGTTTGCCTTTACACCGCCAGCGCCTTTGCCTGCCTTGAGCGCTCCCCCGCCTGCCAGCAGCCCGCCCCAGTTTGCCTTTACGCCGCCTGCGTCCGCCGAGCCGTCTAAACCGCAGCCTGCGCCAGGGGTCACATCGATCTTTGGCAGCGCACAGCCAAGTGCGGCGCCTGCGCCATTGGCACCGCTGCAACCCATGGCAGGAGCGTTCCAAGCCTTCGGTGCTCAGCAGCCATCCGCAGGCGGGCAGTCGGCTTCAGCCCCTCTCGGGGCCGGCAAGCCATTCGATCCCTTTGCCTCATCCTCCACGGGTCCCCTTCAGGCCAACGCACCTGCGAATTCAGGCTTTAGCAGTGCACAGTTGCTCGGGCATATCCCAGCTCCGCAGCAGCAGGTAGCTCCAGCCTTTGCTCCCGCACCTGAAAGCAAGCCATCTGCCAGCTTCTTTGCTGCACCTGAGAACAAGCCTGCTGCCAGCCTGTTTGCTCCAACCGAGAGCAAGCCAGCCCCCAGCCTGTTTGCCGCGTCGGCACCAGCGCCCTTTCAGCCCACGCCTTCGTTTGCCCCCGCGCTGGAAGAAATCCCTTCCTTCAGCCAGCCTGCGGCCCCTGCGCCTCAGCCGCAACCTGCGACGCGCGGCTTGTTCAGCACCCAACCTGCCAGCAAGCCGCTGTTTGCCGAGCCAGCGGCTCCGCAGGCCAAGCCTGAACCGAAACCCGCCCCCGCAGCACCGGTAGCGACCACTCCGGCCCCCGCAAAGATGGCAGCGGTAAAGCACTCCTTCCTCGGGCTTGCTCCGCTCGATACCCAGACTGATCAACTCCTGCTGCGTGCCTTGCTGGGCACTGAGGAGAAACTGGCTGCGCCACGGGTCGTTGAATTGCTGGCCTTGCAGCAGGGCCTCAGTGCCTGCGTCTGCCTGCATGGTTCCCATGTGCTCAGTCACGCTGATTCATCCAAGCCTGATGCCGCTGAATTCCAGCGTCAGGCTCCTGACATCGCCCGCCAGTTGCGCGGCCTGGCACCGCTCATCGGTATTGAGGGTGCAGAAACCTTCACGCTCAACGCCGGCGGTCGGCTACTGACCTTCTGCTTCCCAGGAGACACGATCATCGGCGTGCTGCACGATGACGAACCCTCCACCGGCATGCGCGACAAAATCACTCTCATCGCCCGCGAACTCGCCCGCATGCTTGGCTAACAGCTTGGTGCTGTGGCATGCCTTTTCATTCTCCCACTTTCTCTGCTATGCCCAGCATCAATCACGACGACCACACGGTCAGCTTCAAGATCGTCTATTGCGGCACGCCGCTGAGTGGAAAGACCTCCAATCTCCAGCAGATCCACGCCAAGCTGGACCCCAATGGTTGTAGCGACCTTGTCTCGCTCTCCACGGCGCAGGATCGCACCTTGTTTTTCGACTTTCTCGCGGTCGAGGCCGATGCGCTGCCTGGTTACAAGACCACCTTCCACCTTTACACCGTTCCCGGCCAGGTCACTTACAATGCCACGCTGCAACTCGTGCTGCGGCAGGCGGATGGCGTGGTCTTTGTGGCAGATTCCCAAATGGACCGTCAGCGCGATAATCTACAGTCCCTGCAAAGCCTGGAAGCTAACCTGCGACTGAACGACAGCGCGCTCGAACGCCTGCCCATCGTCATTCAATACAACAAGCGCGACCTGCCCAATGCCGCGCCGGTGGAGTACCTGGAATACCTTTACAACAACCGGCCCACGCCCTTCCTCAGTTTCGAGTCTGACGCCCGCAGTGGCCGCAATGTGCTGGCCACGCTCAATGCCATCTCACAGGCCGTGCTGCATCAGTTCCGCCTCAGGACGGCACCTGCAGACAACACCTCCGCCACACCTCACGAGCTTCCCACCCACGCACTCGCCGCGTAAACCTACTTTTGAACCATGGAACTCGCCGCACTCGCCTCCATTCCTGAAGTCATTCAGGCCGCCATTGCCGATGACGCCGGGCGTTTGCTCGACTGCGCTGGCGATGCTGAGCCACCTACCGCTGCCATCCTCGTGCTGGCGCATGCCACGCTTTCTGCCGCCTCTGAACTTGGCCGTCGCTCCGGCAGTGGCGATTGCCTGGAAATCGTCCAGCAGCATGACGGTGGGGTCATTTACCTTCACGGACTGCCACAGCGCCGGGTGCTGCTCGTGCGCTGCCAAAGCACTGACGCCATTCCTGCCTTGCGCAATGCCTGTCAGACGCTGGCCAAGCCCATCACGACCCGCATCCGCCCGGTTTCACTGCCCGCGCTCAATCTCTCCGACGCGCTGCACGCGGAGCCAGCTTGGTAACAAGGAATGGGCGACACCCGTCCCGTTGCATACCCCGGCCTTTCCAAGGTGGCGTTTGTCGTCGATACGATCCGCCAGCCGTGAGTTCTGTGTCTTTCCTTCCCCCCCTTTTTTTGCTCCTTTGCGCCCTTCCAGCGCAGGCCCTGGAGCGTTTCGATTTTTCCGCGCCGTTGATGGCCACCACTTTCCGCATCTCTCTGCATGCAGAAACCAAAGCACAGGCTGAAACCGCCGCCGCCGCCGCCTTCAAACGCATCGCCGATCTGAACGCCGTCTTCTCAGACTACGAGCCCAACAGCGAGATCATGCAGCTCTGCAATGCAGGCCCCAACAAGCCCTTCAAAGCCAGCGCCGATCTCTTCACCCTCATCTCACGCTCCCTGGAATTTGCGCGGCTGACCAAAGGGGCGCTCGACATCACCTGCGGAAATCTCACCCACCTTTGGCGGCGCACCAAGCGCACCCACAAACTGCCGCCCGCCGACCGCTTACAACAGGCGCTGGCCGCCACCGACTGGCGCGCTGTGCAGTTGGATGCGCAGGCGCGCAGCATCACGCTGCTGAAGTCGGGAATGCTGCTGGATGTCGGAGGCATTGCCAAGGGTTATGCAGCAGATGCGGGCCTACAGGTGCTGCGGGAGCACGGCCTGAACCGTGCGCTGGTGATGGCAGGAGGAGACATCGCCATCGGTGATCCACCGCCCGGAGAAGATGCGTGGGCGATCAAGCTGCGGCAGTTTGCCAGCACAACGCCGGAGGAGAACCTGACCACCGTGCGCCTGCGTAACTGCGGAGTCTCGACTTCGGGGGATCTGTATCAGTTCACTGAGATCGAAGGGACGCGGTACTCGCACATCGTCTCGCCGCAGACCGGGCTGGGACTGACGGAGCGGATCGCGTGCTCGGTCATTGCACCGGACTGCACCACGAGCGATGCCTTGGATACGGCGATCTGCGTGATGGGAAAGGAACGCGGTGAGAAAATGGCGGCGGATGTGAAGGGCGTAGTGGTACGTTTTGTGGAGCAGGCCCCAGCCAACCAGCAGCCGAAGTGACATCGCACACGCTTTCCCGTTGATGGCTTCTTCCTGCCGTTCATGATGATGCACGACCTCCTCCGGCCTGCGAAAAAGTCTTGATATTGTGGCGGCACTCGAAGCGGCCAAGGGCACGATTGTGCTGCTGGCGGGTTTCGGGCTGCTGGGACTGCTGCACCGGGATCTCCATTCGCTGAGCGGTGACATCGTGGCGCATTTGCACCTGAATCCGGCCAAAAAGTACCCCCATATCTTCATTGATCTCTTTTCGTCCCTCAATGACCAGCGCCTGTGGCTGATGGCGGGCATGGCGCTGCTGTATTCCACCATTCGTTTAGTGGAGGCCTACGGTCTGTGGAAGCAAAAAAGCTGGGCCGAGTGGCTGGCGCTGGTGGGCGGCTGCATCTACCTGCCGCTGGAGGTGTATGAGATCTGGCGGAAGGCCTCATTCCTGCATATTTCCGCGCTGGTGGTCAACCTGGTGATCGTGCTACTGGTGGCGAAAGTACTGCTGCAAAAACGGCAGCCGAAGCAGCCACAAGCTTGAAGCCGCGCCAACGAGGGACAGTGCCCAGCAAGTGGCTGAAAATTTCAACTTCCTTGCCAAGGTTTTACATCGTTCTGACACATCGTACTCAAGGTGTGCGAATCTCCCACCAGACAACGAGAGCGGCGCAAGGCCGCCAGTCGCAATCTTCTGCTAGTGGTTCCTGCATGGCTGTTGGTACACACTTCAAAAAACCGGGGTGGATCGAGTGATCCACCCCGGTTTTTTTGTCCTCGAAAAAGGGACAAAGAATGACGGGATTGATGTTGTTAAAAGTCCAACAGCCGTTTCATTTCTGCGCTTAGCTTCAGCCCTAACCCATATGAAACACACCCTGATTGCAGCCACCCTCTTCCTCACCTTGTTCCCTGCGCTGGCTCCCGCCGCCACGATCAAACTGCCGGAGGAAAAACCAGCGACCACCATCACCGTCCCAGATGACTGGGAACCGGAAGAATCCGACGAGGGCATCCTGGCCGAGTCCCCTGACAATGTGGCCACGGTTTACTTCGAAGTGGTGGGCACGGAAAAGGAAATGGATGGTGTCATTGAGGAAAGCCTCAAATGGCTGACCGAAGACCACAAAGTGACGGTGAATGCTGCCACCAAGGCCACGAAAGACTTTGAAGAAGCCGGCCGCAAGTGGAGCCGCATCTCCTGGGATGCCGACAGCAAGGAGTGGGGTCCGGCGGTGGTCGGATTTCTTTTCACGGAAGTGGGCGGCGGCAAGGTGCTGACCATCACCTACTGGATCTCGAAGAAAGACAGCGAGAAGAACCTGGAAACCCTGGGCAAGATCTTCACCAGCGTGAAGTCGGTCCCGTAATTGGGCAATGAACTCACACAGGGCGAGTCCACTCCAGCGGGCTCGCCTTTTTTGTTGCCATGACAGGCGACTTTCAGGTAAAGCCTGTTCACTCATGTACACCCAATTCGGCAATACTTGGAAAGAAGTGCGGTCCGCCCTGATCGCGGGTCTGATCCTTGGCGCAGTAGCGGCAGTGGCCATTGGCTACGTGATACACCATGAAGGACGCCACCCGCTCAACCTGGTACACCTGCTGGGAATTGGCCTGGGCATCGGCTTGGTGATTCCTCTGTTTGTCCTGCCAACTTTGTTGGTGTCCATCCGCATTGAGGACGGCGTGATCTCGCACTGGCTGTGCCGCCGTTGGAAGCTCAGTGAAGGGCGCATGGAGAATTTGACGAAGGTGGAGATTGCCGTGGGTTCCGGCGCCAAGTTTTATTTTGCTGACCGCAAGCCGATCTCCTTCTCAGGGGCTGACCTGATGATACTGCAGGCGATGTGCCTGCATTTGATGGAACTGCGTCCGGAATTCAATCACTTCGTCATCGGCTCACGTGCAGCGATGATTCTCAAGGCCGTGAAGCTCTTCCAGTCGAAACGACAGCCTCCTGCGGCTCCGACGGCTTAAACCACTGCGCGTTGCCGGCGGAACTCCCCCGGCGTCATGCCTGAACGTTTTCGAAACGCCTCGGCCATGTATTGGGGGTGGATGAAACCGCAGCGGGCGGCGATGGCATCGAGCGTGAGATCGGTCTGCGTGAGCAACTTCTCCACGGCGGCAAAGCGAATGCGATTGATCTCCTCCCCAGGGCTGCGGCCGATGAGTGCCTTCATGCGGCGCTCCAGCACGCTGCGCGAGAGCGCGGTCTCTCGCGCAACGCGTATGACATCAATCTGCTCGGTGGCATGCTGGCGGATGAAGCGCAGCGCGGCGGCGATGCGAGGATCTTCCACGGCGACGATGTCGCTGGACTGACGCACCACGATGTCTCCCGGTGCCAGCAGATGTTTTTCGCTGGGCTTGGGGATGCGCTTTTTCGCCATCCATTCATCAAGAATGCGTGCCGCTTCATAGCCCACGGCCTGCCCACGCAGACGTACACTCGAAAGCGGTGGTGAGGCGGTGTCGCAGAGCATGTTGTCATTCTCCGCGCCCACGACAGCCACCTCCTCTGGCACGGCGATGCCTGCCCGACGTGCGGCATCCAGCAACCAGAAGCCAAGCTGATCATTCACCGCAAAGACTCCCACGGGCTTTTCCAAGGAGGTCAGCCATTCGGACAGCGCCCGCTGGTGCTCATCCCAGCGCAGACGTTTCTTCCCTGCCCCGCCCGATTTGAACAAGGCGCACTCAAAACCGTGCGTGCGTAACGTTTCGGCAAAGCGCTCGCTGCGTTCAACGAAGAACGCCTCCGAGGTGTCGAGATAGCAGGCGAAGCGCTGGAAGCCGCGATTGCGCAAGTGCTCAGCCACGCGTGTGCCGACAATGCTGTTGTCCATGCCGACAAATGGAAACGAATGCGGCAGCACGGTGGTGCGGAGTTCGATCACGGGTAGCTTCGTGGCCTTGAGCTGGCGCAGCAGCGTGGCATCGACAGTGCGGGAGAGAATGCCGTCTCCAGGCCAGTCTTTGAGCCAGTCGGGGAAACGGCTGTGCAGGTCTCGCGGCTCCAGATACAGCGACCACGGGCCGTGCTCGGCCACATAGCGCCGAATGCCACGCACGATGTCACGCCCGTACGACCGCGAGGTATCGACGAGAACGGCGACCTGCGGGATGCGGGCGGGTTGGGTGCGTGGTGCCTGCGGCATGGTGGGATGCAAACCGGAATCCATGCCAAGAAGCAAGCAGGAAACATGAGACGGAGAGGCCGTTTTTTCTTGTAACGAAGCGGGGCCGATGGGCTTATTCCTCTGGAAATGAGTTTTACCCGCCCCCATGCCACTTCTGCCCTGATGCTGAAAGTGGGCTGCACCGTGCTGGTTTCCGCCTGCCTTGCGGCTTCATCACAACTGCCACCGAATGTGGTGAAGATCACCACGGATGACAATTACCGGCGCATTCAGGCGAATGGCATCCCTGACCACACCCCTGGGCAGTTTCCCAATGCGCACAATCCGAATGTGATCGGTCCGCAGAAGTACGACTACAAGGTGCCGCTGCACCCGAAGGTGGCGGAGAAGCCGGTGGCATATCGCATGCAGCCCTTTGGCATCGCGGTGAATGGCGTCGTATTTGATCCTTTTGCGGCCGAGTGGTGGCAGCGCAACCCAGCGAGCGGCTGGCAGTATGAGCCGCATGGCGGGGCGATTGATCTGGGGCTTGATTCTAGCAACGCGCATGTGCAGCCCAACGGGGCGTATCACTACCACGGCATCCCCAACGGCATGGTTCAAAAGATCAGCGGTGACAAGCCGCAGGTGGTGCTCGTCGGCTGGGCGGCAGATGGGTTTCCCATCTATGGTCCCTGGGGTTACAGTGAGGCCAAGAATGCGGGCAGCGAGTTAAAAAAACTCGCTTCAAGCTACGCCATCAAACAAGGGGAGCGTCCGGCTGGCTCTCCTGGCGGCAAGTATGATGGGGCGTTTGTGCAGGACTACGAATACATTGAGGGCAAGGGTGATCTCGATGCCAGCAATGGGCGATTCGGTGTGACGCCTGAATTTACTGAGGGCACCTATTACTATGTTCTCACGGCTGCGTATCCCTTCATCCCCCGTCAATTCGTCGGCACGCCCGATGCCAGCTTTGAACGGCGCGGACCTCCGGGTGGCGGCTTTGGCCCACCGGGACGAGGTCGCCGAGGTGGACCGGGTCGTCCAGGCTTCCCGCCACCGCCGGGGTTTGGGCCGCCGCCGCCAGGTTTTCCGCCGCCGCCGTTTTGATAAGTTGTCCAGTTGCGCCGCAACTGGTCTGGAATGAATCTCGCGGCGTCGCAACGGGCACTGACTCAATCCAGTTGCGGCGCAACTGGACAACTTCATGACCGACCACCCGCTGCTGCGCCGACTGCCCAAATCCACTGACTGCTCCAATGACGAGCTGCTGGCGGCGTTTCTCGACTATGTGGCGGAGAAGAAACTGGAGCTTTATCCAGCGCAGGAGGAGGCGATTCTGGAGTTGTTTGATGATCGCAACGTGATCCTCAACACGCCGACGGGTTCCGGTAAATCGCTGGTGGCGTTGGCCATGCACTTCCGCTCTCTGGCGAAGGGGCGGCGCTCCGTGTACACCTGCCCGATCAAGGCGCTGGTGAATGAAAAGTTTCTCGCGCTGTGTCGCGACTTTGGCCCCGACAACGTCGGCATGGCAACGGGTGATGCCACCGTGAACCGCACGGCACCGATCCTCTGCTGCACTGCGGAGATTCTGGCCAACTACGCGCTGCGGGATGGTGCCAAAGCTCCGATCCGCGAGGTGATCATGGACGAGTTTCACTACTACTCGGACCGGGAGCGCGGGGTGGCCTGGCAGGTGCCGCTGCTGACCATGAGTGAGTCGCGCTTCCTCCTGATGTCTGCCACGATGGGTGGTAGCGAGTTTTTCAAAGAGGGGCTCACCCGCTTGACTAAAGCGGAGACAACCGTGGTGGCCGCGTACGAGAGGCCGGTGCCGCTGGAGTTTAGTTATGTGCAGACTGGCATTGATGTGACGCTGCAAGAGCTGATGGCGGCGAACAAGGCACCGGTGTATTTGGTTCACTTCACGCAGAACGATGCCGCGCAGGCGGCGCAAGATTTGATGAGTCTGAACTTCTGCACAGCAGCGGAAAAGGCTGCCATCAAAGAGGAGCTGGTGGGGGCTAAGTTCACCAGTCCGTATGGCAAAGAGGTGAAGAAGTATCTCAGCCATGGCATCGGCATTCATCATGCCGGGCTGCTGCCGAAGTATCGAGTGCTGGTGGAGAAGCTCGCACAGCGCGGGCTGCTGAAAGTCATCTGCGGCACCGACACCCTCGGCGTCGGCGTGAACGTGCCGATCCGCACTGTGCTGCTCACGCGCTTGAGCAAGTATGGTGGCGAGAAGGTGGCGACGCTGAGTGCGCGTGATTTTCATCAGATCACCGGCCGTGCCGGGCGGCGCGGCTATGACGATGTGGGCTTTGTCGTGTGTCAGGCACCGGAGCACATCGTGGAGAATGCGAAGATGGAGGCGAAGGCCGCCGGGGATGTGAAGAAGATGCGCAAGATGGTGAAGAAGAAGCCACCGGAAGGTTTTGTGGGGTGGAATGAAGACACCTTCAAGAAACTGCAACACGCCGCACCTGAGCCTCTGGTGTCACGCTTTCAAGTCTCCCATGGCATGCTGCTGCAAGTGCTCAGCCGACCTGGCGATGCCTGTGCGGCGATGCGACAACTCATTGCGGACTCGCATGAGACGGCCAATGCGAAGAAGCAGCACGAAAAGCGCGCGTGGCAATTGTTCCGGGCGCTGGTGCAGCGCAAGATCATCGAGATCATCCCCACTGCCAAGCGCCCCGCCGATGGCACGAAGCTGCGGCTCAATGTGGAACTTCAGGAAGATTTTTCGCTCAACTACACGCTGTCGCTCTACCTCATCGACACGCTGGCGCTCATTGATCCCGCTTCGCCCACGTATGCGGCGGATGTGATGACGCTGTGCGAATCCATTCTCGAAAACCCGGACATCATCCTGCGGCGTCAGCTCGATCAGGTGAAGACCGAGGCCATGGTGGCGATGAAAAACGAAGGGGTGCCGTTTGAAGAACGCATCGCCAAGCTGGAGGACCTGGAATATCCGAAGCCGTGCCGCGACTTCATCTACAACACCTTCAATGCATTCAGTGAAGCGCACCCGTGGATCGGCCAGGAGAACATCCGGCCCAAGAGCATCGCCCGCGAGATGTTTGAGAACTTCCGCACCTTCAGCGACTACATCAACGACTACGAACTGCACCGCGCTGAAGGCGTGCTGCTGCGGCATCTCTCTGGCGTCCACAAGGTCCTGGCCCAGACTGTGCCGGAGAGTTTCAAGACCGAACCGGTGCAGGAAATGGAGGCCTGGATTGCCGGAGTGCTGCGTGGCACAGACTCCAGCCTGCTCGATGAATGGGAACGCATGCGTGATCCCAACTTCAAGCCGGACGAGCAGAAGGAAAAAGCAGCGGAAGCGCCTGACATCACTCGCAACAAGCGTGAGTTCACCGCCCTCATTCGCACAGAAATCTTCCGCTTCATGCGCCCGCTTTCGGAAGAAAACTACACCACCGCTGTCAGCACCGTCAGCGGCGCATGGACCGCCGATTCATTGGCCGCCCTCATGGAGCCGTATTACGCCGAGCATGAGCGCATCCGCCTGGACAACGAAGCCCGCAATGGCCGCCACACTTATGTGGAGCCAAACGCGGACAACACGTCATGGCGCATCTGCCAGATGCTGATTGATCCCGAAGAACTGAACGACTGGCAAGCGGAGTTCACGGTGGAACTAGCGCAGGCGCGTGAGGAGGGTAAGCCTGCGCTGACGCTGGTGACGGTGCGGAAGATTGAGTAGGTCGATAGTAGAGTGTTTTGTGTTACTTTGTAGCCTCGTGCGGACAAAAAGAGATCCCTTCTCCCCGAAGAAAAATTTTCACCGCCAAGATAAGTCTGGGACGTGGAGATGGAGAAGCGCTTTAGCCGCGCTGAATAGTCTTGCGGGCTATCACCTATTTTATACTGCTATGACGTGTTTTTTACCAGCCGCCGCCAAGGGCTTTGACGAGGGCGACGGTGGCGACGAGACGGCGGGAGCGGATGTCGATGGCGCTGCGCTCGGCAGTGAGGGCGGCGGCTTGGGCGGTGGTGACGTTGATGTAGTTGAGGGTGCCTGCCTGATATTGATTAATGGTGATGCGCTCGCTCTCTCTTGCCGCATGCACGGCTTGATCTTGGGCGACTGATTCAGCGGCAAGAATGCGCAGGGTGGAAAGCGCATCTTCAGAGTCTTGCATGGCGGTCAACACCACCTGGCGGTAGTCAGACACAGCCTGCCGCCAGGAGGCGTCCGCCTGTGCCTTGGCGGCGAGGCGCTGGCCGCCGTCCAGGATATTCAGGGTGACATCTGGCCCAAAGGACCAGTAGTTGTTGGCCCTGTTGAAGAGGTCAAGCAGCCCACGATAGCCGTTAGAGCCGCTCAGGGAGATGACGGGGAAGAAGGCAGCGATGGCGGCACCGATGTTTTCATTGGCCGCAGCTACACGTCGCTCCGCAGCGGCGATGTCTGGCCGCCGCTGCAGCAGCGTGGAGGGCGCGGTGGCGGGCACCTTCGGGATGTGGGTGGCGAGCGTGGTCGGCTTCAGGCCAAATTCTGCGGGGGAACGCCCAGTGAGCACGGCGATGGCATGCTCCATGATGGCGCGGTTGACGCCCACATCAATCAGAGCGGCGCGAGTCGTGGCGAGCTGGGTGGCTGCTAAAGCCACGTCTGCTTCCGAGGCCACGCCCTGGGCTTTGCGGTTTTGGGTAAGTTCGAGGGACTTGGCGTAGCTGGCGACTTGGCGCTCGATGAGCAGACGCTGCGCATCCGCAGCGCGCAGGGTGAAGTAGCTCTGCGCCGCCTGTGACTGCAGGGAGAGCCGCATGGTTTCCACATCCGCCCTGGTCGCCTCCACGTTGGCCTTGACGGCTTTGGCAGAGTGCCGCAGCCGCCCCCAGACGTCGATTTCCCAGGTGGGAATCTGACCACTGACCGATTGAATGTTTTTGATGCCTGACCCGGCCTTGGAAGCGTTGAGGGAGTTCGCGCTGCCGCCGCCGCCGAGTGCACCGCTCTTGTTGACGGTGTAGTCAGCACTGCTGGAGGCCGAGGGCAGGAAGGCGAACTTGGCGGCGATGAGGAGGGAAGCCGTCTGCTCCGCCTTGGCCACGGAGGACTGGAGCGACTGATTGGAAACCTCCAGGCTCTGCATGATGGCATCCAGATCTGGGTCATGAAAAATGAACCACCAGTTGCCCCGTGCCAGGTGGTCCGCAGGCTGTCCAACCTTCCAACCTTGACTCTCCTTGAAGTTGTCCGGCACCTTGATCTTGGGTGCCTGCGTCTTCGGACTGAAACTACAGCCGACTGCGGCCAGCATGAGTGTGGTGCATAAAAGGCGGTTCATAGAGCAACAGGAGCAGAAGCTAAGGGCATGGCTGGTGCCGAGTGGTGTTTTTTCAGGAAGCGCAGGCGTAGGCCATCGAGGAAGAGATACACCACTGGCGTGGTGTAAAGCGTGAGCACCTGGCTGACGATCAACCCACCGACGACAGCAATGCCAAGAGGGCGGCGTAGTTCAGCCCCCACGCCGGAGCCAAAGGCGAGCGGCAGCGCACCGAGCAGAGCGGCACAGGTCGTCATCAAAATAGGGCGCAGGCGCAACTGACAGGCTTCATAGATGGCGTCAAAGGAATCGAGTCCGCGCTCGCGCTCAGACTGCAGGGCGAAGTCGATCATCATGATGGCATTCTTTTTGACAATGCCGATGAGCAGAAAGATGCCGATCATGGCCATCACATTGAAATCCATGCCGCAGACGTAGATGGCCAGCATGGCACCCGCACCTGCGGAAGGCAGTGTGGAAAGGATGGTGAGCGGATGAAGAAAGCTTTCGTAAAGAATTCCGAGTATGAGATAGATGACGATGAGCGCGGTGAGAATGAGGACTGGCTGGCTGTCCAACGACGCCTGGAAGGCACCGGCGGTACCAGCAAAGACACGCTGAACGTCAGCGGGAATGTTGAGCTTGTCCACGGTACTGGTGATGGCCTCCGTGGCCTGAGCAAAGGCCATCCCCGGCTGAATGTTGAATGAAAAGGTCAGCGCCGATAACTGCCCCTGATGGCTGATGGACAACGGTGAAGGCGCGGCCTCCCAGCGTGCGAGCTGAGTTAGCGGCACGAGCTTGCCGGAGGTGGCACGCACCATCACCTGCTCAATAGCACCGGCGTCATCGTTTTGCGAAGCTTCTAGGATGACGCGGTACTGGTTCAGCGGTGCATAGATGGTGGAAATCATGCGCTGGCCAAAGGAACTGTTCAACGCACCGTCAATGGCCTGCATGTTCACACCAATCCGGGCGCAGGCATCGCGGTCAATGACCAGGCGGGTGACGGTGCCCTTGTCCTCAAAGTCGCTGTTCACATCGGTGAGTTCTTTGAGGCCAAGCAACGCCAGCCGCACACGCGGCTCCAATCGACGCAGGGTCTCCACATCACCCGCCTGTAGTGTGTATTGATACAAAGCACGGCTGGAGCGTCCGCCGATGCGCAGATCCTGCGAAGGCATGAGCAGCAGCGTGGCACCAGCGATTTTGGAGAGCTTGCCACGAAAGCGCGCCAAGACCACGTCCATGGAATCACGCTCCTCAATGGGTTTGAGGGCGACGAAGACTCGACCGCTGTTCTTAGGCCCGCCCATGCGCGAGTCTGAGCCGCAACTGGCATTGACTTTGGCCACCGCTGGATCGGCCTGCACAATGCGGGCAATCGTGGTGATTTTGTCACGCATGGCCTGGAACGAAATATTCTGATCTGCGCTGATGTTGCCGAGGAGCATGCCCGTATCCTGTTGCGGGAAAAAGCCTTTGGGGATCGTAATGTAAAGCCAGACAGTCAGGCCCACGACCCCCATCAGGATGGTCAGGGTCAGCCAGCGGCGGCGTAGCGCGATGTGCAGCGTGTAGGCATAAAATGACTGCACCCAATTAAACACCCCATCTGACAGGCGCGCAAAAAAGCCCGGCTTGTGACCTGCCGGATCTGCACTCAGCAACCGTGCACACATCATGGGCGTGGTGGTGAGCGAAACGACCAACGAAATGGCGATGGCAACAGACAGCACGACGGCAAATTCTCTGAACAAGAGTCCCATGAGTCCGCCCATGAGGAGAATGGGAATGAACACTGCGACTAGCGAGATGCTCATCGAAATGACGGTAAAGGTCACCTCCCTTGTCCCCCGACGTGCCGCTTCCATCACCGGCATGCCGTCCTCGACATGACGGGTGATGTTTTCCAGCACGACGACGGCGTCATCGACGACGAAACCCGTGCTGATGGTGAGAGCCATCAGCGAGAGGTTGTCCAGGCTGTAACCGCAGAGATACATGACCCCAAACGTGCCCAGGAGTGAAACTGGTACCGCAACACCTGGGATGATGGTGGCGCGTACTCTGCGCAAAAACACAAACACCACCAAAATGACGAGCATGGTGGCAATCAGCAGTGATTTCTGCACATCATCAATCGAAGCCCGAATGGTGACGGTGCGCTCCATGGTGATGTCCAAATCCATCGCGGCAGGAATCATCACGCGCAATTTGGGCATCAGGGCTTTGATCTTATCCACCACCTCAATGATGTTGGCTCCTGCCTGGCGAAAGACGACCAGTGAGACGGAAACCTTGCTGTTGGTGCTGCCATAGTTGAAGGCATCCTGCACAGAATCCGTCACCTCGCCGAGATCAGACAGCCGCACCGCCGCGCCGTTGATGTAGCTCACGATGACCTCTTTGTATTCGGCGGCTTTGTCGATCTGATCGCTGGCCAGCACCTGCCAGCGCCGGTGCTCGTCTTCCACCACGCCCTTGGGCCGGTTCACGTTGGCAGCGGCAATGGAGTTGCGCACATCTTCCATGGTGAGATTCGCCCGCGTCAGTGCAGCCATGTTCATGGTGGCACGCACGGCGGGCAGTGAACTGCCGCCGATGCTGACATTGCCCACGCCATCGACCTGTGAAATCTTCTGGGCGATGATCGTCGAAGCGACGTCATACATCTGCCCTGGCGTGGCGACGTCCGAAGTGAGCGCCATGATCATGATAGGCGTGTCCGCCATGTTCATTTTGCGGTAGGTCGGATTCCCCGGCATGCCGGTGGGCAGCAGACTGCGCGCGGCATTGATGGCGGCTTCCACATCCCGCGCGGCGCTATCCACATCACGGCTGATGTCAAACTGCAAACTGATGCTCGTGGTGCCCAAAGAGGAGGTGGAAGTCATCTCGGTGATGCCCGCGATGCGGCCCAGCGTGCGCTCCAGCGGAGTGGCCACGGTGGCGGCCATAGTCTCCGGGCTGGCACCTGGCAGAGAAGCTGAAACCGAGATGGAGGGGAAATCCACCTGCGGCAGGGGCGACACCGGTAGGCGCGTGTAGGCCAGCACACCCGACAAAGCAATCGCCAGCGTGGCGAGAGTGGTCGCCACGGGACGATGGATAAAGGTGTCCGTGAGGCTCATGCAATGGAGGGGATGGCGGACGACACTTGTTCCCGGTGCTGCGGCACAAAGCGGTCAAACATCAGATAAATGACCGGCGTGGTAAAGAGGGTGAGCAACTGGCTGACGAGCAAACCACCCACCATGGTCAGTCCCAGTGGATGCCGCAGTTCAGACCCTTCTCCGCTGCCAATCATGAGCGGCAGCGCTCCGAGCAAAGCGGCCAGGGTAGTCATCAGGATTGGGCGGAAGCGCAGTAGGCAGGCCTGATAGATGGCCTCCCGCGGCGGCATATTGTGCTCACGCTCGGCCTCGATGGCGAAGTCGATCATCATGATGGCGTTCTTTTTGACGATGCCGATCAGCAGCACAATGCCAATGATGGCCATCACTCCGAGTTCGGTGTCCGTCAATTTAAGCGCGAGCAACGCGCCCACCGCTGCGGAAGGCAACGTCGAAAGAATCGTCAGCGGATGAATGAAGCTTTCATAGAGGATGCCGAGCACGAGATACATGACCACGACGGCGGCGAAGATGAGCAGCAACTGATTATTCAACGCACTTTGAAACGCGAGCGCCGTACCCGCAAAGGCGGTCTCAATGCTGTCGGGCATGTTGATGGCATTTTTGATGCGCTGGATTTCCGTGACTGCAGCGCCCAGCGAGGCACCAGGTGCGAGATTGAAGGACACGGTTGCGGCAGGAAACTGGTCCTGGTGCGCAATGGCCAGAGCCGCAGGCTCTTCGACGATTTTGGCAATGGTATTAAGTAGCACTTGCTGCCCAGTGGCCGAAGGCACACGCACTTGATCGAAAGCGGCGATCCCAGCCTGGAATTCCCTATCATGCTCCAGCACCACGCGGTACTGCCCGCTCTGAGTGAAGATGGTCGAGACGAGCCGCTGCCCAAAGGCATTGTAGAGAGCTGCATCAATGGCAGCGACCGTGACACCGAGACGGCTGGCGGTTTCGCGCTCAATCACCACACGAGCCTGAAGGCCTTTGTCGAGCAGATCGTCGGCCACATCCGCCAGCAGGGGCGATTTCCGCAGTTCATCCACCAACTGGTGCGTCCACGACTGCAAGGAAGCGACGTCGGGCGATTGCAGGGTGAATTGAAACTGGGTGCGGCTCACGCGGTCCTCGATGTTCAAATCCTGCACGGGTTGCAGGTACAACTGCACTCCGGCCAGCAGGTTGGCCTTGTCCTGCAAACGACGAACGACCTGACCCGCAGTCACATCGCGATCATGCCGTGGAAGGAGATTGATGAGCATGCGGCCGCTGTTGGGGGTGGTGTTCACGCCATCCACGCCGATGAATGATGAGACGCTTTTGACGGCGGGATCATCTAGGATCATGCGTGCCAGCTCCCGCTGACGCCGCCCCAGTTCTGCGAATGACACATTCTGCGCACCTTCGACAAAGCCCTGAATGATCCCGGTGTCCTGCGAGGGGAAAAAGCCCTTGGTCACGCTTTCATAAAGCACACCGGTGGCCACGAGTGTGGCGGCAAAAACCAGCATCATCGTCGCGCCATGATTCATCACGACACGCAGCACGCGCCCATAGACCGCGATGATCGCGTCAAAACCACGGGCCACCATCTGCGCGAGTGGCCCTTCCCCGCCATGCTTCAGCAGGCGCGCGCACATCATCGGCGTCAAGGTCAGCGAGACGACCGCCGAGATGACGATGGAAATGGCGAGCGTGATGGCAAACTCACGAAACAAACGACCCACCACGTCCTGCATGAAGAGCAGTGGAATGAGTACCGCAATCAACGAAAGGGTGAGCGATATGATAGTGAAACCGATCTGCCGCGCACCTTTGAGCGCTGCCTGCATAGGGTCCTCGCCGTTCTCAATGTAGCGAGCGATGTTTTCGATCATCACGATGGCATCATCGACGACGAAGCCAGTCGCGATGGTCAGAGCCATGAGCGTCAGATTGTTCAGACTGAAACCACACACCCACATGACGGCAAAGGTGCCAATCAGAGAGAGCGGCACGGCAACGGCCGGAATCAAGGTCGCGCGCAGACTGCGCAAAAAGACAAAGATCACCGCCACCACGAGGCCAATAGAGAGCAGCAGCTCATACTGCACATCCTCCACGGAAGCACGGATGGTGGTGGTGCGGTCAGTGAGAATCTGGACATTCACCGCCAGCGGCAGGTTTTCACTCAGCTTGGGGAGGAGCAGTTTAATGCGGTCCGCCACTTCGATGACGTTGGCACCGGGCTGGCGCTGCACATTGACGATCACCGCTGGCTGCACGTCTGCCCAGGCGGCCAGACGCACGTTCTCAGCGTCGTCCACCACGTCGGCCACATCGCATACGCGCACGGCGGCGTTGTTGCGCCAGGCAATGACAAGATTGCGGTAGTCCTCAATGGAAAGCATCTGGTCGTTCGCATCGACCGTGCTGCTACGCGTGGGACTGTCGAAACCACCTTTGGGCTGGTTGACATTGCCAGCGACGATGGCGTTGCGCAGATCCTCGGTGCTCAGCCCGCGAGAGTAGAGCGCGACCGGATTGGCGCGAATGCGCACCGCTGGCCGCATGCCGCCACTGAGCGAGACCAACCCTACACCAGAAATCTGGGAGAGCTTGGGGACCAGCCGAGTGTCGGCGGCATCCTGAACTTTGATCAATGGCAGTGTTTGGGAGGTCAGGGCCAGCGAGATGATGGGCGCATCGGCTGGATTGACCTTGTTATAAATCGGCGGATTGGGCAGGTCCGTGGGCAGCAGGGTGGCTGCGGCATTGATGGCCGCCTGCACGCTCTGCTCTGCAATATCCAAACGCAGGCCAAGAATGAAGCGCAGGGTGATGACGGAGGAGCCGCCGCTGCTGACCGAATACATCTGCGCGAGGCCTGGCATCTGACCAAACTGGCGCTCCAACGGCGCGGTGATGGAGGAAGTCATCACCTCTGGTCCAGCACCAGGATAAAGTGTGACGACCTGGATCGTCGGATAATCCACCTGCGGCAGTGCCGAGACGGGCAACAGGCGGTAGGCCAGCCCGCCGACCAGCAGCACCGCAACCATCAGCAGCGTGGTGGCAACAGGGCGCTCGATGAAGATGCGGGAGGGATTCATGCGTCAATCTTCATGCGGGTTTCGGGCATCACGGCATTGGCGCGCCATTGCCGCTCTTTCCTTCGCCTTTGGGTTTGCCGCCTTTGGCACCATCACCTGGAGGTGTCTTGCCAGGCGTGATGACCTCGACTTTGGCACCATCACGCAAACGATCGACGCCCTGAGTGATGACTTTGTCTCCTGGCTTCAATCCTTCCACAATGAGCACACGTTCTCCCTGAGTGGGGCCGGTGACGACGTTGTGCAATTCCACGGTGCTGTCTTCCCGCAGGACATAGGCATAGCCGCCCTTGGCTCCGCGCTGGATGGCCGTCGCTGGTGCCACGATGGCGTTAGTTTGGATGTCCACCAGCAGCCGAGTGACGACGAACGAGTTCGGAAACAGTAGTCCAACCGGGTTGGGCAACTGCGCCTTCAACTTCAAGGTGCCGGAAGTCGTGTCGATAAGATTGTCAATGCTCAGCAACTGGCCGCGGCTAAGCAGTTTGCTCATCTCTTTGTCCACCGCTTCCACCTTCACTGGGCTACCACTCTCGAAGCGCTTGCGCACGGCAGCCACACGTTCCTGGGGAATGGAGGAAATCAGGCCCATGGGGTCTATCTGCGCGATGATCACCAGCCCGTTCACATCTGAGGCACGGATCATGTTGCCAGCGTCCACCTGACGCAGGCCGACACGCCCCGTGATCGGCGCGAGGACCTTGGTGTAGTTGAGTTGCAGCTCCGCGCTGGCCACTACGGCACGATCTGAAACGAGTGTGGACTCATACTGGCTGACGAGAGATCGCTGCGTGTCCACATCCTGCTTGGCGATGGAGTCCTTCTTCGACAACTCGGAGTAGCGGGCCATGATTATGTTCGCATTGGCCAGCAAGGCCTCATCCCGCGCGAGCTGTCCTTTCGCCTGATCCAAGATGACCTGAAAGGGACGTGGGTCGATTTCCGCGAGCACATCCCCCTGCTTGACCATCTGGCCTTCAACGAAGCGTACCTTGTTCAGTTGCCCGTCCACGCGACTGCGCACCACCACTGTCTGCAGCGGCGTGAGGGTGCCAGCCAGGCTGATCCATTCCTCGAAGTCCTCCTGCTTTACCACTCCCACGGTGACAGCGGCAGTACCGCCACGCGCACCTCGGCCACCTGGAGGACCGCCAACAGCAGGTTGAGGACGATGCATCCACAGCCAGCCGCCTGCGGCGAACACAAGAAGGATAATCACGAAACATCCGGCGCGGCCTTTGGGCGACGGCGGATTGGAAGAAGGGTTGGTATAGTTCATGTCAAAAATCGAATCGCGCGCAGGGCATAGACAAGCCGAATTAAATCGCACGCAAGACTACGAATCTGGCATGCGCTTAGCAGCAATGTATTAAGTGCGCAGCGGAAGAAAAAATAATAGACGTTCAAAACATCTGCGCCACCGCATTCATTAATGCTCCAAGTATTTGGAGTGTAGCGGCTACCGTGAGACAAAAATCAGCCCAACTCTGAAACCGGCCTAGGCGTCAGGTCAGCAGTCCCTTTTGGAAACATGCGATCACGGGCTGTTAGAATTTCAGGTTCATCGGCAGTGACAAGAACCACATGCTCAAAGTGAGCGGATGGCTTGCGGTCCGTGGTGACCACGGTCCACTTATCTTCGAGGGTGCGGGTCTTCGCGGTACCCATGTTAATCATGGGTTCGATGGCCAGTGTCATGCCGGCTTTAAGCCGCGGGCGCTCGCCTTTTTTACCGTAGTTTGGCACCTGCGGTTCTTCATGAAGCTTTCTGCCGACACCATGACCCACGAACTCGCGCACCACGGTGTAACCATACTGGATGACATGATGCTCGACACTGTGACAGAGATCCCCAAGCATCCAGCCATCGCGGGCGTACTTGACGGCATTGAGGAGCGACTCTTCGGTGGCAGCCAGGAGATGCAGCGTTTCTTTGGCGACATTGCCCACAGGCACGGTCAAAGCATTGTCCCCTACCCAGCCGTCGAAATAGACACCCACGTCAATTTTGACGATGTCGCCGTCTTGAATGACACGCGGACCGCCGATGCCATGGACGACCTCTTCATTGACAGAGACGCAGATGTTACCTGGAAATTTACGGTAGCCTAAGAAGGCGCTGGTAGCACCGAGGGCCTTGATCTCAGCGGCGGCAAAGCGGTCCACCTCAGCAGTCGTCACACCGACGCCCACCTGTGAGGCGGTTTTGATCAGGACATCACGCGCAACCTGACAGGCCTTGCGGATGCCCTGCTGCTGCGCGCCGTGGCGGATGGGGATATTCCCCGATTTAACGAAAGCCATGACGCGCTGAGTGAAACTCACTTGAGAGCCAGTTTATAAACCACGCCCACCAAAACGATGATGGCGAGAACGACCCACAACCACACCACGGTGGTGGAGTCCACGGCGCGTGCGCCCTGCTGGATGCGATCCACACGACCACGGATGCGGCCCTTCTTGAGGAAGCCGTCATAGTGGCTCTGTAGCAGGTGAGTTTCGACCTGGCGCATGACATCAAGAACAACGCCGACGAGAATCAGCAAGCTGGTACCACCGAAGAACTGAGCGGCGGAGCTGGAAATCTTCATGGAGCTGCTGACAATGCCGGGCATGACATAAAGACCGGTGAGGAAGATCGCACCGGCGAAGGTGAGACGGCTCATGGTGAAGTCGAGGAAATCAGCCGTCGGCTTGCCTGGACGAATGCCAGGAACGTAGCCACCGCTCTTTTTGAGGTCTTCGGAAATCTGCGTGGGCTGGAACATGGTGGCGACCCAGAAGTAGCTGAAGAAGAAAATCAGCAATGAGGAGGCCACGTAATAAACCCAGCCGCTGCTGACGAACAACGCCATGCGTTGGATCCAGTTCACGTCTTTGAACAGAGAAGCGAGAATGGTGGAAGGGAAGAGCAGGATGGCCTGGGCGAAGATGATCGGCATGACGCCAGAATAATTGATCTTCAACGGCAGATACTGGGTCTGGCCGCCATAGACCTTGCGGCCAACGACGCGCTTGGCGTAGGTGATGGCAATTCGTCGCGTCGCCTGAGTCAGAGCAATAACACCCGCAATGACGATGATCATGAAGCCCATGAGCAGGACGAGGGTGAAGGCGCTGGCGGGGCTAGCCTTGATGCTGCCCACGAAAGTGGACCAAACCTGAATCAGCGCACCGGGGAGATCAGAAACGATGTTGACGCAAATGAGGATGGAGACGCCGTTGCCGATGCCACGGTCGGTGATCTGCTCGCCGAGCCACATCATAAGCATGGTGCCAGCGGTGATGGTGATGACGCTGGTGAACAGGAAGCCGTATCCATAGTTTGGCACGAGCGGTCTGCCGCCGAGTTTATCAATGGCGTCCTGCAGACCTGCCATGAGGTAGTTCTGCTGCGGATCGGCCAAAGATTGGGCCAGGAGCCAAGACTGAAACACGCACAGCACGATGGTGGCGATGCGGGTGTATTGGGTGATCTTCTGGCGGCCACCTTCTTCACGGGCCAGCTTGCTCAGCGGAGGCCAGACTGCTGTAAGGAGCTGCAGCATGATGCTGGCGCTGATGTAAGGCATGATGCCCAGGGCGAAAATGGCGCAGTTTTGCAGGCCACCACCGCTAAAGATGTTGAGCAGTGCAGCGACTTGGGCGGCACCGGAGGCATTGTCCCCCGCTTTGTTCTCGATCCAAGCGTTCAGCACGGTCGCATCAACGCCAGGAAGGGTGATGGAAGTGCCGATACGGACGATGACAATCATCGCCAGGGTGAAAAGAATGCGCGAGCGCAGTTCGGGGACTTTGAAGCTGTTGGCGAAAGCAGAGATCATGGAAGAGAGACTCTAAGCGAAGATGGGCCTGCTTCCTGACAGCATGTGCTGCGCGGAGACCGGCCCATCTAAAGAGGTTGGTTGGGTCAGGGAAAATCAGGCAGCGATGGAACCGCCGGCTTTCTCAATCTTTTCACGAGCCGAAGCGCTGACTTGAGCGCCTTGGACGGTAAGCTTACGGGCGAGGTCGCCGGAGCCGAGAATTTTGACGAAGTCGCAGTTGCGGCTGACGAGTCCGGCTTCACGCAGTGTGGCTTCAGTGACGACAGCGCCGTCTTCGAAGGATTCGTTGAGCTTGCCAACGTTCACGACTTCAAAGACGTCTTTGAACTGCTTGTTGTTGAAGCCCTTCTTGGGGAGACGGCGATGCATCGGCATCTGACCGCCTTCAAAGCCGGGGCGGATGCCGCGACCTGCACGGGCCATCTGGCCTTTGTTGCCTTTACCGGAGGTTTTACCGTGACCGGAGCTTTCGCCACAGCCGATGCGCTTGCGGCGCGTCTTGGCACCGGGGCGGGGTTTAACGTCTTGAAGTTGCATGAAAATTAAAAGGGAAAAAGGGATTCAATCAGAGTGCCTTGCGCTCTTTGATCTCCTTGCCGCGAGCGCGGAGGATTTCATCGGCAGGGCGCAGAGCGGTAAGGGCGGCGAGGGTGGCGCGCACGACGTTGGCGTGGTTGCTGGAACCCAGGGATTTGCCGATGACGTCTTTGACACCAGCGGCTTCAAGCACCGCGCGGGCACCACCACCAGCAATGATGCCAGTACCTGGAGTTGCGGGCTTGAGGAGAATGTGGCCACCGCCATGGGCACCCGTCACTTCATGAGGGATGGTGCTGTCCTTGAGGCAGATGGAGAACTGGTTCTTGCGGGAAGCTTCAGTCGCCTTTTTGATGGCGTCGGAGACTTCGTTGGCCTTGCCAAAACCGCAGCCCACTTTGCCCTTGGCATCGCCAGAAACGACGAGTGCGCTGAAGCTGAAGCGACGACCACCTTTGACCACCTTGGCGCATCGGTTGATGTGAACGACTTTTTCGACGCCGTCCGTCTCGCGCGGCGCACGATCGTCACGACCACGGAAACCACCGTAGGAGGGAGATGGAGCAGGCGCTGGGGCCTCCGCAGGTGCGGCGGCTGGGGGATCGATAACTACTGTTTCTTCGGCCATAAAAGTATGCGTGAGGCGGGTTTTAGAATTTCAGACCCTTTTCGCGGGCGGCATCAGCAAGAGCTTTCACCTTGCCATGATAAATGAAACCAGCGCGGTCGAAGACCACTTCGGTGACGTTTTTAGCCATCGCACGCTCAGCGAGGAGGGCGCCGATCTTGGTGGCGTTTTCGACGTTGGCTTTGCCAGCGCCGTAGCCTTTTTCCTTGGTGGAAGCCGAAACGATCGTCTTGCCAGCAGCGTCGTCGATGACCTGGGCGTAAACGTTCGTGTTCGAGAAGTAAACTGCGAGACGGGGACGCTCGGCTGTGCCGCTGAGTTTGCGGCGGATGCGCTTGTGAATGCGAGCGCGGATTTCTTTGCGATTGGTAAGAGCCATGATGAGTATCTCCGGAAATTATTTGACGGATTTGCCGGCTTTACGGCGGATGTGTTCGCCGACATAACGCACGCCCTTGGCCTTGTAAGGCTCTGGCGGGTAGTAAGCACGAATGTCAGCAGCGAGCTGGCCGACGACCTGCTTGTCGATGCCTTCGATAGCGATCTTGGTGTTTTCAGTGACGGTCACTTTCACGCCCTTTGGAATGGGGTGCAGACGGTCATGGGACTGGCCAAGCTGAAGGTCGATGTGGGTGCCTTTGACCGCAGCACGGAAACCCACGCCGTGGATTTCAAGATTGCGGGTGTAGCCCTGGCTGACGCCGATGAGCATATTCGTGATCAGACGCTGCGTGGTGCCGTGAAGGGCGCGCACCTTGCGGTCTTCAGAATCGCGGGTGACGTTGATGGTCGTGGAATCCGAAGCGACTTTGACGCCGAGCGGGAGAGTCCAGCCGAGTTCACCTTTGGGGCCTTTGACCTGCACGGAGCGGTCAGCGCCCACCTTGATGGTGACCTTTTCTGGAATGGAAATGACTTGTTTGCCTACGCGTGACATAATGGTTGTGACGGGTTGGGGGTTTACCAGACAGTGGCGAGGAGTTCACCGCCCACTTTGGCTTTGCGAGCCTTGGCACCAGTCATGATGCCGCGTGGTGTGGAAAGAATGGAGATGCCCAGGCCGCCGAGGACGCGTGGAATCTCAGTGCTGCCGACATACTTGCGCAGACCGGGCTTGCTGACGCGGTCGATCTTGCGGATGACGGCGGCTTTGTCCTGATACTTGAGCTTGAGCTTAAGGCGGGGATGAGTGGCGGTGGTGTCCACTTCGTAGCCCCAGATGTAGCCTTCTTCCTGCAAAATGCGGGAGAGTTCGGCCTTCATCTTGCTGAAGGGAATGAGCACCTGCTCTTGCTGCGCGGAGCAAGCATTGCGGATGCGGGTAAGAAAATCTGAAATCGGGTCGGTCATGACGCTGAGGGTGTCCGGGTGTTGGGGTTATGCGGCGGCTTCAGTGCCATCTTCCTTCTTCGCTTGAGCTGTGCGGGTGCGGAATGGCATGCCCAGGGCACGCAGCATTTCACGGGCATGGTCATCATTGTTCGTGCTGGTGACGAAGGTGATGTCGAAACCAAGCTGACGCTTGATCTTGTCGAGCTCGATTTCCGGGAAGATCGACTGTTCAGCGACGCCGAGGGTGTAGTTGCCACGACCGTCAAAGGCACGGGGGGCGACACCACGGAAGTCACGGATACGGGGGATGGCAGTGCGAACTAGGCGCATCATGAAGTCATACATCTTGCCACCACGGAGGGTGACTTTGACGCCGACGTTTTCACCTTCACGCAGTTTGAAGTTGGCGATAGCCTTCTTGCTCTTGGTGATGATTGGCTTCTGGCCAGTGATGAGGGTCACTTCGTTGACAGCGTCTTCGATGGCCTGCTTGCGCTCAGCCTGACTGCCGATGGCGCAGTTCACGACGATTTTTTTGAGCTGCGGGACCTGATGGATGTTGGCAAGACCGAGCTGTGTTTTGAGCTCAGTGCGTTTTTCTTTATAGAGGGTCTGTAGGATATGTTCCATGATTCAGTTTGGCTGTGCCGCCTTTCCCTCGATGGTCGCACCGTAATTGGTACGACGATGGCGAGGGGGGAGGCAAATGGGGGGGCGAGACTTAGGCCTTGACCTTCTTCTTCGCAACTTTCTTTTTCTTATCTTTCACGGGCGCTTCAACGCGCTTGACGTTGGAGATGTGGATGGGGCCTTCTTGCTCCTGGAAGCCACCGGCTTGGTTCTGCTGGGTGGGCTTGATCGCTTTCTTGATCATGCGCACACCTTCAACGAGCACCCGGTTCTTGCCAGTCTGCACTGCCAGGACGATGCCCTGGGCACCTTTGGCGGCTCCGGAGATGACGACGACATTGTCGCCTTTTTTAACGTGGGTCTTAGTACGGCTCATGGGAATTACAGCACTTCAGGTGCGAGAGAAACGATCTTCATGAAGTTTTTGTCGCGCAGTTCACGGGCCACAGGGCCAAAGATACGGGTGCCACGCGGGTTGTTGTCCTTGTCGATGATGACCATGGCGTTGCGGTCAAAGCGCAGGATCGAACCATCCACACGACGGATCGGGTGGGATGTGCGGACGATCACGGCACGGACGACTTCGCCCTTCTTCACGGCGGCAGTCGGGGTGGACTCGCGAATGTGAGCGGTGATGATGTCGCCGACGTAGGCGAAGCGGGTGTTTTTCTTGCCGAGCACGCCGATCATCGTGGCCATTCGGGCACCGGTGTTATCAGCCACCGGGATTGAGGACTCCATTTGCAACATAAGCTGTTTCTCCTGGTCAGGTTAGGGGGTTCAAATTGCGATTTAGTGCTTCTGCACTTCGATCAGTTCCCAGCGCTTCAGCTTGGAGAGCGGGCGGGTTTCGGCGATGAGCACCTTGTCACCTTCTTTGGCCAGACCTTTTTCGTCGTGGGCATAGAACTTGGAGGTCTTGCGCACGATCTTCTTAAAGATTGGGTGCGGAACGCGGCGTTCGACTTTGACGACGATGGTCTTCGTCATTTTGTCGGACACCACGGTGCCGACGCGGGTCTTGCGTACGACGGGTTTTTCGGTGGCTGCAGGGGCTGCTGCGGTGGGCTCGCTCATGATATTAAAAATGCTTCAGGGGGTGGATAACCGGATCAGGCGGCTTTCTTGGCAGCCGCAGCGTGGGCACGCTCGGTGATGATGGTTTCAATCCGGGCGATCTCGCGGCGGATGTGGGTAAGACGGGCTGGATTTTCGAGCTGACCGCCACCTGCGCTCTGCTGCACGCGCAGGTTGAGCGCTTCTTGCTTCAGTTCGCGACGGCGTGCGGAGAGTTCTTCCACAGTCGATTCACGGAGTTCTTTGATCTTCATAATTCAGTTCGCGGTGCGCGTTATTATTTGTGGAGGCTTTCGCGGCTGACGAAGCGGCAGCGGAGGCCCAGCTTCGTGGCGGCAAGGCGGCAAGCTTCACGAGCCGTGGCTTCGTTCACGCCAGAGATTTCAAAGAGCATGTGACCTGGAAGGACCACTGCAACCCAGAATTCTGGAGCGCCTTTACCCTTACCCATTCGGACTTCCGGTGGACGCTGGGTGACGGGCTTGTGAGGGAAAATGCGGCAGAAGACTTTACCCTTACGCTTGAGGAAACGGGTAATAGCGACGCGGCAGGCTTCAATGTGGATGTTTTTGATCCAGCCACGATCAAGAGTCTGGAGACCGAAGTCACCAAAGTCCAGCTTGTTGCCGCTGGTGGCGTTGCCGCCGCGATTGCCGCGCTGCGATTTGCGATATTTTACTCTGCTTGGAAGAAGGGCCATACGTCTAGGTCCGGTGGGAAAGGTTTAGTTCAGAAAAAGGAGCAATTATGCTTGGGCTGGAGCCGGGGCGGGCGCAGGAGCTGGGGCACCGTAGCCACCACCACCACCGCCTTGCGGACCACGACGATCACCACCGCGAGGACCAGGAGCGCCAGGGCGGCGATCTCCACGGTCGTCTCTACGTGGGCGACGGTCGCCAGAAGGACGGGAAACGCCTTCAGGGGCATTGCCGCGGTTCATCCAGCACTTGACGCCGATGATGCCATAAACAGTGCGTGCTTCTGCGAAGCCATAATCAATCGGGATACGCAGGGTCTGAAGAGGCACCTTGCCCTGGCGGTACCATTCGGCACGGGCGATGTCAGCACCACCGAGACGACCCGCGCAGCGGAGACGAATGCCGTCAGCACCCATGTCCATGGCAGTCTGCACGGAGCGCTTCATGGCGCGGCGGAAGGAAATACGGCGCTCAAGCTGAACGGCGACGGCTTCAGCGACGAGCTGAGCGTCGAGTTCTGGCTGCTTGATTTCGAAGATGTCGATCTTGACCTGCTTGCCACCGCACATTTCGGAGACCTTCTGGCTCATCACGTCGATTTCCTGACCCTTGCGGCCAATGACGAGACCTGGGCGGGCAGTGTGAAGGGTGACGCGGACCTGGTTCCAAGCGCGTTCGATCACGATCTTGGAGATGGCGGCCTGCATAAGCTTTTCCTTGAGGTAAGCACGGATGGCGAGATCGCTGTGGAGCGAGTCTGCGTATTCTTTTTCAGGTGCGTACCACTTGGAGCGCCAGTCTTTGGTGACTGCGAGGCGGAAGCCGATCGGATTTACTTTCTGTCCCATAAAGTGAAGAGGTGCGGTTGGGGGGCGTTGCGGTTATTCAGAAGCTTTCTTGGCTTTAGCGGCCTTCTTGAGGGCGGGAGCGTTCCGGCGAGCGGACTTTGGAGCTTTCTTCTCGCCTTCTGCCTTGGCTTCTTCAGCCTTCGGCGCACCGATGATGACGGTGATGTGAGTCATGCGCTTCTTGATCGGAGCGGCTGAGCCACGGGCGCGTGGCATGATGCGGCTCAGGACCGGGCCGGGGGTGGCGATGGCGGACTGCACGATGAATTCGGAAGCATCCTGCTCGTGGTTGTTCTCAGCGTTCGCGATGGCGGAACGAAGGGTTTTGCCAACGAGGAAGGCGGCTTTCTTGGGGGTGAAGTCGAGAACGCTCAGCGCCTGGGAGACGGGCATGCCGGTGATGGCACGAGTGACCTGGCGGGCTTTCTGCGAGGAGATCCTGGCGTATTTGAGGACGGAGCGGACGGACATAAAGCGAGGGGGGGTTCTTGACTTCGTTAGAGAGATTTGTTGAGATCGACGCGACCCCGGTCACCGACGCGGACGGGATCATTTGCAGCGGCCAGTTCCTGGACCACGGCACCGCAGACAGAGTTGCGGACTTCAGTGACGAGGACTTTAGCGATGGGCTTGTCTTCGCGGAAAATTTCAAAGGGCATGCCGGGCTTCACACCATCCTTGGCACCAAGGGAGAGGACGGCGATGCCGAGTTCACCTTTCATGCTGACGACGCGAGCGTTTTGCAGATCACCGACGGCTTGACCATTCTGACCACCACCGGCTTTGGTAAGAGCGGCATCAGCTTGAGTGATGGCCTTATTGAGACGGTCAGCGGCAGCAGGATCAGCATTCGGAGCGCTTTTCATCAGGCCCATGCCGGACTCGGCGAGTTCAATCAGAGCGTTAGCGAGTTCATCGCGTTGATCTTTCATGATTCGCAGGTCGCTGAGGGCAGCGAGCAGGCGCTCCTGGGTTTGATCCTTGGAGTTTTCGAGAGCGCCGACGCCGAGACCTTCGAGCAGACCGCGCAGCTTTTCGTAGCGGTCTTTAAGTTCGCTGGTTTCAGCATTGGCGGCAGCGGCGCTTTGAGCCAGGGCGTCGTTCTTGTCCTTAGCGGCAAGAAGTTGAGCGTCTTGGGCCTGAAGCTTGGCAGCGGCGACAGCCAGTGTGATGTGCAGTTCCTGGTTTTCGAGTTTGTCATCCGCACGCAAGCCTGTCACACCCACTGCGAGAAGCAGGGAAAGGGTGGTGCAGGTGATGGTAGCGCGGAGTGACATGTAAAGAACTCGAAGCTCAGGAATTACTTGGCGGCCTTGACGGTGACGGCACCGTGAGACTTGAACAGACGGGTCAGGGAGAACTCGCCGAGGCGGTGACCGACCATGTTTTCAGTCACATAGACAGAGACGAAGTCTTTGCCATTGTGAACGAGGAAGGTGTGGCCAACGAGGTCAGGAGTGACCATGGAGGAACGTGCCCAAGTCTTAATGGGGCGTTTCTGCTTGGCGTCGTTGAGCTTGTCCACCTTGTCGAGGAGGGCTTGCTGAACGAAAGGACCTTTTTTGAGGGAGCGTGCCATGTGAGTGCGTGAGTGAGGAATGGATTACTTCTTGGCGTTACGGCCCTGGATGATGAGCTTATTCGTAGCCTTCTTCTTATTGCGGGTCTTCTCACCTTTAGCGTGGCCCCATGGGCTGAGCAGATGCTGACGACCACCACCGGATTTGGAACGACCTTCACCACCACCGTTTGGATGGTCGATCGGGTTCATACACATACCACGGACGGTTGGGCGGGTGCCCTGCCAGCGGGTGCGGCCCGCCTTGGCACTGACGACGTTCATGTGCTCAATGTTGCCGACTTGGCCAATGGTAGCGTAGCAGACAGAGAGGATCTTGCGGATTTCTCCGGAAGGCATGCGCACCAGGGCGAAGTCACCTTCACGGTTGGAAAGCACAGCAGCCTGACCAGCGGCACGGGCGACGACGCCACCTTTGCCGGGGGAGAGTTCGATGTTGTGGATCGAAGTGCCGAGAGGGATTTTGCTCAGAGGAAGAGCGTTGCCCACTTCAGGAGCGGCCTTTTCACCTGCCATGACCAAAGCGCCGACAGAAAGGGCGTTGGGGGCGAGGATATAAGCACGCTGGCCGTCCTTGTATTCGACGAGGGCGATGCGAGCGGAGCGATTCGGATCGTATTCGATGCCGACCACCTTGGCTGCTTCATCACGGCGGGAGCGCTTGAAGTCGATGAGACGGTAACGCTTGTCGTGACCACCGCCGATGTGACGGCAAGTGATGCGACCAGTGTTGTTACGGCCACCGGACTTGCGGAGAGCCACGGTGAGGCTTTTCTCCGGAGAATGCTTGGTGATCTCCTCGAAGGAGTTCCACTCTTTATAGCGATTGGTGGGCGTAGTAGGCTTGAATGTTTTCAGCGCCATGACGGTAGGATAAGTTAAAGGGTTGCGGGCCTGGGTTTACGCGAGGTCGAACTTTTCGCCAGCCTTGAGGCGGACGATCGCTTTCTTCCAGTGATTGGTGCGGCCGTAATCGGCGCGGCGCTCACGACGGGCCTTGCCGTCATAGTTCGCAGTGCGGACACCGGTGACTTTTTTGCCAAAGAGTTTTTCGATGGCCTGCTTGATGTCGATCTTGGTAGCGTCGACATCGACAGAGAACACGTACTCGTTGTTCTGTTCGCCCAGCAGCGTTGCTTTTTCGCTGAGACGGATGGTTTTGATGACTTTATGAAGGTCTTTCATGATCAGGCGGTCCTCTTGGCAAGGGTTTCAAGGGCGTCACCGGTCACCACGACGCTGCGGTAGCGCAGGAGGTGCTCGGCATTCACTTCGTCAGCGGAAATAAGCTGAACGTTCTGGACATTGCGGCCGGCGCGGAAGGTGAGTTCATCAAAGCCTTTGCCGATGAGAAGCACGTTCTTGGCAGTGGTCAGGCCATTGACCGCAGCGATGAAGCTTTTGGTCTTGCCATCAGCCACAGCAAAGCTGCCGGTGGTGAGTACTTCGCCATCAAGGATGCGAGCGGTCAAAGCTGCGCGAAGAGCAAGCTTCTTGGTGCCTTTGGTGGTCTTCTTGGCCCAAATGGTTGTGTTACGTGGGCCGAAGACGACACCACCACCACTCCAGATTGGGGAACGCTTGCTGCCCATACGAGCATTGCCGGTTCCCTTCTGGTTCCAAAGCTTCTTGCCGGAGCCGGAAACTTCAGAACGGTTTTTGGTGTGGGCATTGCCCTGACGGCGGTTGGCCCGGTAGGCCACCAGCGTGTCATTGAGAGCCTGGGAGCCTTTATAGCCCTCGGTCAGTTGGATGTTGGCCGCCTTGGCGGCGTCGGCTGAGAGAATGGTCGCGGACATGGTTCAGTTCCTCGTGGTTATTTCTTGGCGACGGCTTTTTTGCCGGGGCGCACCACAACGATGCTGCCTTTGTTGCCGGGGAGTGCGCCTTTGATGAGCAGGATGCCTTCTTCAGGACGGCTTTGCACGACCACCAGGTTCTGGGTGGTGCAGCGGGTGGTGCCGTCGTGGCCGGGCATCTTCTGATTTTTCCAAACGAGACCGGGGGTAAGACGGCAACCGATGGAACCAGGACGACGATGCATCATGTGACCATGGGAAGCGGGCTGTCCGGCGAAGTTCCAGCGCTTCACAACGCCTTGGAAACCTTTGCCCTTGGTGTTGCCGATCACATCAACCACTTGGCCATTGCTGAAGATGCTCGCGTCGAGCTTGGCATCTGCTGCTGGCAGTTGGTCGTCGCCAGTCAGGCGGAATTCTTTGACGATGCGCTTGGCAGTCGTGCAACCATGCTTCTTGAAGTGGCCCAGCAGCGGCTTGCTGACGCGGGAATCCTTCAACTGGTCGCCGTAGCCGACCTGCACTGCACTGTACTTGTCTTTGCCATCGCTGCGTTTCACCTGAAGAATGGTGTTGCCGCTGACATCAACCACTGTGACCGAGATTGCGTCGCCTTTAGCGTCGTAAACTTTGGTCATTCCGAGTTTTTTACCGATCAATCCGAGACTCATGAGTTTGTCCTCCTGTTTTTAAAAGTAATGAGATCGACTTAGATCTTGATGGTGATGTCCACGCCGGAAGGAAGATTGAGCTTCTTGAGCTCGTCCACGGTGCGGGAGGTGGGGTCAACGATGTCCAGCAGACGCTTGTGTGTGCGGATTTCGAACTGGTCCATCGACTTCTTATCGACGTGTGGGGAGCGGTTCACAGTGAACTTCTCGATGCGCGTTGGCAGCGGGATGGGGCCTGCGACGCGTGCGCCGGTGCGCTTGGCGGTTTCGACGATGTCAGCAGTGCTTTTGTCGAGCACGCGATAGTCATAGGCGCGAAGGCGGATTCTGATGCGTTGATTAGTCATGACGATGGTCCGTGGGGTAGGGTTTCAGTGCGCGTGGGCCGTTACTTGGAGCCTCCACGCTGCTCGACGATCTGCTCAACAATATTATGCGGGACCTGCTCGAAATGAGAAGGCTGCATGGAGTAGCTGGCACGTCCGGAGGAGAGGGTGCGGATGGCGGTGGAATAGCCAAACATTTCAGCCAGAGGAACTTCAGCGCGCAGGATGGCGGTGGTGCCGCGGCTGTCCATGCCCTGAATCTTGCCACGGCGACGGTTCAAGTCACCCATGATGTCTCCCTGGTAATCTTCAGGTGTGGAAGCTTCCACAGCCATGATCGGCTCAAGCAGAATGCACTTGGCTTTCTTGAGAGCGTCTTTGACGGCGAAGATACCCGCCATTTTGAAAGCGTTTTCGTTGGAGTCCACTTCGTGGCTGGAGCCATCGACAAGTTCGATGTGCATGTCGATCACTGGATAACCAGCGATGATGCCGTTGAGAGCAGCTTCGACGCAACCCGCCTTGGCTGGATTGATGAATTCTTTTGGAATTGTACCGCCGACCACCTTGTTTTCCACAACGATGCCCGAGCCCTTCTCACCAGGACGCACCTTGATGACGACGTGTCCGTATTGGCCGCGACCACCGGACTGCTTGACCAGTTTGCCTTCGCCATCGGCTGGGATAGTGAGGGTTTCGCGGTAAGCGATCTGTGGCTTGCCGGTGGTGGTTTCCACTTTGTGCTCGCGCTTGAGGCGGTCGCAGAGAATTTCGAGATGCAGCTCGCCCATGCCGGCGATGATGACCTGGCCGGTTTCTTCGTCGGTCTTGACGAAGAATGTCGGATCTTCTTCGGAGAGGCGCTGGAGGGCATTGCCCATCTTTTCTTGGTCGCCCTTGGTCTTTGGCTCGACGGCCATCGAGATAACGGGTTCCGGGAATGTTGGTGGCTCGAGCAAGATGTCGAGATCTTCATCACAGAAGGTGTCGCCAGTGCGAACGTCCTTCACACCCACGAGGGCGGCAATGTCACCTGAGTAGCAGGTGTCGATGTCTTTATGGACACTTGCCTGAATCTGAATGAGGCGGCCCACACGCTCAGACTTGCGGGTGCGGGGATTGTAGATCGTGTCGCCCTTGGAAACCTTACCGGAATACACGCGGAAGAACACGAGACGACCGAATTTGTCGGACCAGAGCTTGAAGCCGAGGGCGCAGAACTTACCGGCGTCATTTGGAATGGCTTCGACCTTGGTGTCAGGATCGTCCACGAGCTGGCCGGTCTGAGGCTCAATGTCAAGAGGACCTGGGAGGTAGTCGATCACGGCGTCGATCAGATACTGCACGCCCTTGTTTTTGAAGGCAGAACCACCGGCCATTGGAATGATCTTGTTGGCGATCACCGTGCGGCGAAGCGCTTCCTTGACTTCCTTGATCGTGATTGGCAGTTCTTCGAGGAACTTCATGCCAAGCTCTTCGTCCTGGTTGCAAATTTCTGCGACGAGACCCTCGTAAGCTTCCTTGGCCTTGGCGATTTCAGCGCCTTCAAGGTCACGCACCGAGTAGGAGGAGCCAAACTTTTCGTCGTCGTTGTAGATGATCGCCTTCTGGTTCACCACGTCGATCTGGCCGATGAGGCTTTCTTCAGCACCGATCGGGATGAGAATCGGCCAGGCATTGGCACCGAGCTTCTTGCGCACATCATTGACCACGTTGTCGAAGTTGGCACCGGTGCGGTCCATCTTGTTCACGAAAGCGATGCGAGGAACGCGATACTTTTCCGCCTGACGATAAACGGTTTCAGACTGCGGCTGCACACCGGCAACTGCGCAAAGCACGAAGATCGCGCCGTCAAGCACACGGAGGGAACGTTCCACTTCAGCAGTGAAGTCCACGTGGCCAGGGGTGTCGATGATATTGACGCGAATGTCTTCCAGTTCACGCAGCTTGAAGATGCCTTCTTCCTTGAGCTGTTTCCAGCGTGCCGTTACGGCAGCGGAGGTGATGGTGATACCACGCTCTTTTTCCTGCTCCATCCAGTCGGTGGTAGCAGCGCCGTCATGCACTTCGCCGATCTTGTGGATCATGCCGGTGTAGAACAGAATACGCTCAGTCAGGGTCGTCTTACCCGCGTCAATGTGGGCGCAGATCCCGATGTTACGGGTACGCTCTAGTGGGTATTCGCGGTTGGGGGAATTGGGGTTCGACATGGGGTCGGAAAAAACGTGAAGTGGACGGAAAGAGTGAAATGAAAACGATTAGAAACGGAAGTGGGCGAAGGCGCGGTTGGCCTGAGCCTGCTTGTGGACGTCATCGCGCTTGCGGACGGCGTTCCCCTGCCCTTGCGCGGCATCCTTCAGCTCGTTGGCCAAGGCGCGGTGCATGGCCTGACCTTTACGGCCACGGGCAAAACCGACGATCCAGCGCATGGCGAGGGATTCTTGACGACGAGGAGAAACTTCAAGCGGCACCTGGTAGGTAGCACCACCAACGCGACGAGCTTTCACTTCCACACGTGGCTTAGTGTTCTCGATAGCGCGGTTGAAGAGCTCAAGGGGATCGACGCTGTCGGTCTTGTCGTTAAGCGCTTCAATAGCGGAATAAACGATGCGCTCAGCGAGCGATTTCTTGCCATCAAGCATGATGTTGCTGATGAGCGTAGCGACGAGTTCGCTATCGTAGCGGCTGTCCTTGCGAACCTCTTTGTTATAAACGCGTTTTCTGCGGGCCATGACGTGTGGAAATTAGGAGTGAAATCAGCGGAAATTATTTCTTCTTGGCGGCAGCGGCGGCAGCACCTGGCTTTGGACGCTTTGCACCGTACTTGGAACGGCCACGACGACGAGCGTCAACACCCAAGCAGTCAAGGGTACCACGAACGATGTGATAACGGACACCGGGCAAGTCTTTCACACGACCACCGCGCACAAGGACGATGCTGTGTTCCTGAAGATTGTGACCTTCACCACCGATGTAGGCGATGACTTCGTAGCCATTGGTCAGACGCACCTTGGCCACTTTACGCAGAGCGGAGTTGGGCTTCTTCGGTGTGCGGGTCATCACCTGGAGGCAGACGCCACGACGCTGCGGGCACTTTGCAAGCGCAGGAGACTTCGACTTTACCGCTTTGTCTTTGCGGCCGTGTCTGACGAGTTGATTGATGGTGGGCATGGTGTGAAAGAGCTGTAAACCTTGGCTTTATTCGTAGCCAGTTTCGGGGGACAGCGCGCCATGCTCACAATGAGCATACGCAGACTTTTCCGGTTCTGGTTCCGATAATGAAGAGCCTCCGTGGAGGTTCTTGATTTGCCGGTTTCGTTGAGGAAGCCGGGCCTTGGGGAGCGCGCATTCTGGCGAGTCCCTGTCAGCCCGCAAGTAGTATTTCAATCTTTTTGAAACAATTATTCACATTTCGCTGAGTTGTTCACCACGCACCCTTGCGTTTGCGCGCTGTAGAATTGGACTGTGTTTAGACAACGGCGGCACGTTCATGAGGCCGGATTAGTAGCAACACCGCAGAGACCGGAGTTTGCGGAGTCCTCTCTGCGATCTTCCAATCTATGCTTCTTGTGCAAATCTAGCTTGGGGGTACCCATTCCGCTTCAATCAAAATTTGATACACCCCATCCCGCAGCAGCATGTCTTCCTGAATGGATTTCTTTTGGGCCAGACCTCCCCCGCTCACAGCTCCACAGCCTGATTCATCACTGCGATCTTCACGCTGCGGCCTTCGGCGTGCTTGGCGTCCAGCGCGGTTTTGAGGGCGCTGGAGCGTTCGGGCTCGCCGTGGACGATGAAAACATTGCTTTTAGGGCCTTGCACGCGGTCAAACCAACCCAGCAGCTCATTGTGGTCGGCGTGGCCTGAGAAGGAGTCGAGGATTTCAATGCCCGCGTGTACCTCAAACTCGTCGCCGAGGATGTTTACGTGCTTGTACCCTTCGCGCAGCTTCCAGCCGAGCGTGTTTTCTGCGCAGTAGCCGACGAAGAGGATGATGTTGTGGGCGTTTTCAACGTTGTTGCGCAGGTGGTGCAGGATGCGCCCAGTCTCGGCCATACCGGAGGCGGAGATGATGACGGCTGCGCCTTTGAGCTTGTTGAGGTTCTTGGATTCGTTGACATCCCGCACCAGTTCCAGCCCTTCAAAGCCGAAGGGGTCGGAACGCATGAAGGCGGCCTCGCGCACGGTGGGTTTGAGGTCGTCCACGTGCAGGCGGAAGATTTCCGTGGCCTTCACGGCCAGCGGGCTGTCCACAAAGGTGGGGATCACCGGAAAGCACCCCTCGTGGCGGAGTTGATCCAGTGTGTAGAGGAGCTGCTGCGTGCGCTCCACCGCGAAGGCGGGAATGATGAGCTTGCCCTTCTGCTGCAGGATGCGGCGGATGATCTGGCAGACGTGCTCTTTGGAATCCGTGGCCTCTTCGTGGTGCCGCCCGCCATAGGTGCTTTCCATGATGATGTGGTCCACCTTTTCACACGGTTCAGGATCACTGAGCAGATCGTTGTTGGGCCGACCGATGTCGCCAGAGAACAGCAGGCGTGATTTGCGGCCGGTTTCGCGGTCATCAATGTCCAGTATGACCTGCGCGGAGCCGAGCACATGGCCAGCGTCGATGAAGGTCAGCGTCACCCCATCGGCAATGATCATCGGGCGGTGGTAGCCCACGGACACAAACTGCCGCATGCACTTCTCCGCATCCGCCATGGTGTAGCTGGCTTCCAGCAGCGGCAGATGGTCGTCTTTGCGGTGGCGGTTCAGCCAGTTGATGTCGCTCTCATGAATGTGCGCAGCATCCGGCAGCATGATGCTGCACAGGTCGCGTGTGGCGGGCGTGGCGAAGATGTTGCCGCTGAAACCGCGCCTGCACAGATGCGGCAGGTTGCCGCTGTGGTCGATGTGCGCATGGGAGAGCACCACGACGTCGATCTCCTTGGGATCAAACGGGAAGTCGCGATTGCGCTCGAAGGCGTCCTGTCGTCTGCCTTGATACAGGCCGCAGTCCAGCAGGATGCGCTGACCGTTGACCGTGATGAGATGCTTCGAACCCGTCGTGGTGCCGGCGGCACCGCAGAAAGTCAGTTTCATGGTTGGTTGGGAAAGTTGCCCAGTTGCGTCGCAACTGGAGTTGAACCGTCACTAGCATTGCTGCCCTTACTTCATCCGATACGCTTCCACCTCCGTGGTGAATGCAAATGTGTTCGGATATTCGCCGGACTGCTTCTCGTGATGGTCCAGATAAGTGATGCGCACATACCGCGCCTCAGCTTCAGGGAAGTTCATATCCGCGCGTTCCGTCTTGCCCAGCGTGAACACATGCTTGCCCACTTCGCGGAAGGTCTTGCCATCCGTGCTGAGAGAGACGGCCACGGTCTTGGTCGATCCCGCAGCAGGAGCGCCCACCCGTACCATGTTCAATGCCTTGGCCTGCTTGAGGTCAATCGTCACGTGCTTGGGAAACGCTTCCGTATTGCTCGTGGCGTAGCAGTTCGGCGGATACTCCTCATAGGAGCCGTCGGTGAGGCCGGTGTCCCAGCCGTAGGTGTTTTTGTCGCTACTTTCCCAGGTGCAGCCACGGGCGAGGTTGTCCCCGAGATCAGGATCCACCGGCCAGTGTGTGTGGAAGGCCGTGGCGGGTAGTCCTTCGTTGTTCATGAGATTGGCGATGGCCAGCTTGCTCCACGCAAAGCGGGCGCGGCGTGGCTCCGGCACGGCGGCGGCGCTGAGGATGACGCTGCTGCCATCGATCTTCGCGTCCGCCGGATGGAAGATGCCGTCCTTTCCGGCGATCTCGAAATGCGTGAGCGGCTTGCCATCCCGCGCAGCGAGGCCCTTGGCAGCGTGGTCAAACTTCACTCGGATCGTGCTGCCTTCGACCACATGGCTGGCAAAGAGCGGGCCGTTGGGGTCGATCTCGCTGTGGCCGTAGTTCTTCGCCAAGGCCCAGAGTGACAGGCGGCGTGCCACTTCCTTTTTGTGCGCCGGATGAATGTCCGTCACCTCACCGATGTCTGAGATCGTGGCCATGCCGGTATGCGGAATGTTTAGGCACTCGCGCTGCGCCTGCCAGAACTGCGGCAGGATTTCGCTGTTCTCATCGCCATATTGCCACGGGGCGATCTGCACGAAGTAGAACGGCAGTTCCGGCTGGTGAAACACGCTGCGCCATGAGGCAAGCAAGGCCTTGGTCTTCTCGGTGTAAACAAAGCCTTCGCCGTGATTCGACTCACCCTGATACCAGATGGCACCACGGAAGGCGTACGGCACCAGCGGATGGATCATAGCATTGTACAGCGAGGTCGGAGTGACTTGATTGAGCGGTAGTGATGCAGGCTGCGCGGGCATGGCAGGCAGGGCCTGCTTCTGGCCCAGTGCCGAGCGCGCGGCCTGCGTCCAGCTTTCGATGTCGGCGAGGTACTTCTCATTCGTGGTGCGGTAAACATCACTGCCGGGAAGTTTGGTGCGGATGTCGGCGGTGAAGTCCTTGAGTTCAGGCACGGCCTCAAAGCCTTCCAGGCTGGTCCAGGGTTCGATGCGGGTGCCGCCCCAGGCGCTGAGGATGATGCCGACGGGCACCTTCAGTTCCTCCTGCAGCCGCAGACCGAAGTAGTAACCAATGGCCGAGAATGAAGCAGCGCTCTCAGGTGTGCTGCGCGCCCAGGCGATTTTCACCTCATCCTGCGGAGTCAGCGCGACGGTCTTTGGTACTTCGATGAGGCGCAGATTGGGATGCGTAGTATTCGGGATGTCTGCGGCAGTGTCCGGCTTCATCTGCATCTCCCATTCCATGTTGGACTGGCCGGAGGCGAGCCACACTTCACCCACGAGGACGTCCTGAACCGTGACGTTGCCAGCTTTCAGCACCTGCGGCTCGGCATTGGCGGTGAGCGGGTCCAGCTTCACCATCCACTTGCCGCTCGCATCGGCCTTCGTGGCTTTCTTCTGCCCGGCAAACTCGACGGAGATGTCCTCGCCCGGCGCGGCATTGCCCCAGACCGGCACCGGCATTCCGCGCTGCAGCACCATGTGGTCGGTGAAGATGGAGGGCAGCTTGACCGCTGCGTGGGTGGTGCTTAAAACAGCGAGGCAGGTGCAGAAAATCAACGATTTCATGGTGGTGGGCAGATTCTGGCAGGCTTGCTGAATCGCGCCACTGAAAGGGTGCGCATTTCTTGCTTGGCATTCACCGCGTCGTCCGTCATCGTCCCTTTACCAACCATGCGCTCACTCCTCGCCCTCGCCCTGCTTGTTCAATCTGCCACTGCTGCTGAGTGGACCATCGCTACCTTTGCTGGCAACGGCATCAAAGGCGGCGGCGGAGATGGCGGTCCCGCCACCGCAGCGCAGATCGACAATCCCTTCGGCGTCGTGCGCGGCCCAGATGGCGCGATCTGGTTTTGTGAATACACCGGCCAGCGCATTCGCCGCGTGGCACCTGATGGCTCCATTAGCACCATCGCTGGCACAGGTAAGAGCGGCTACACCGGCGATGGCGGTCCCGCCTTGCAGGCCACCTTCAATCTGCCGCATGAGCTGCGCTTTGATGCGCAGGGGAATCTCTACGTCGTCGATATGACGAACCACGTCGTGCGCAAGATCGACCTAAAGACGAAGATCATCACCACCTTTGCTGGCACTGGAGCACCCGGTTACAGCGGCGATGGCGGCCCGGCGGCGCAGGCGCAGTTCAAACAACCGCACAGCATTCAGTTCGGCCCGGACGGCAGCCTCTATGTCTGCGACATCGGCAACAACGTCATTCGCAAGATCGACATGCAGACCGGTACCATCAGCACCTTTGCCGGCACCGGGAAACCCGGCGCGACCCCCGATAGTGCTCCGATTACAGGCACGCCGCTCAAAGGCCCACGCTCACTGGATTTCGACAAGGCGGGCAATCTCTGGGTCGCCATGCGCGAAGGAAACCAGGTCTTCAAAATGGACCTCAAGGCCGGCAAGATATACCACGTCGCTGGCACGGGTGCCAAAGGCTTCACTGGCAACGGCGGCCCGGCCAAACTCGCCACCCTCAGCGGCCCCAAGGGCATCTCCATTGACGCTGCAGGCAATGCCTGGCTCGCCGATACCGAGAGCCACAGCGTGCGCATGATTAACGCAAAAACCGGCAACCTCGAACTCATCGCCGGTACTGGCGAGAAAGGCGATGGCCCCGACGGCAATCCGCTCCAATGCAAAATGGCGCGCCTCCATGGCATCTTCTGCGATGCCGACGGCACCGTCTTCATTGGCGACAGCGAAGCGCACCGCGTGCGCTTGCTGAAGCAGAAGTAACGTTGCTATGAACGTTGGATTAGCCACCGTATCCCTCATCTCCACCATGACCTCACTCCGCACCTGCCTGCTTGCCCTTTGTTTGCCCCTCTGCGTTTACGCGGATCAAATCCTGCTGGTCGCCGGTGGCGGTACGCAGGGTGTCATGGACATCGCCGCCACGGACGCCATTTTGAAAGAGCCGTTTGGCACCGCGTTTGATTCAGGTGGTCACATGTGGATCGTCGAGATGGTTTCGGGCAATCGCCTGCTGCAGGTGGATGGCGGCGGCACCATCCAGCATGTGGCCGGACAATTGCAGGCTGGCGACAGTGGCGACGGCGGCCAGGCCATTCGTGCGCAGTTCAATGGCCCGCACAATCTGGCCATCCTGCCGGATGACAAAGTGCTGATCGCGGACACTTGGAATGGCCGCGTGCGCGTGGTGGATGTGAAAGCGCGCATCGTCTCAACACTCGAAGGTTGGCGTGCCCCGAAAGGCCGGGAGAAGGGCAACGGCCCGTACTGCATCACGCTGAACTTTGAAGGCACCAAGCTCTACATCGCCGACTTGCTCCAGGTGCATGAACTCGACCTCGCCACCCACCTGAGCCGGGTCGTGGCAGGCAATGGCAAGCGAGGGAAACCCGAGGACGGCGCTGTAGCCGTGGACGCACCGTTGTCAGACCCTCGTGCCGTGGCACCGGACCGCCAGGGAAACATCTACATCCTGGAACGCGGTGGCAATGCGCTGCGTGTGGTCGATAAATCCGGCCACATCCGCACCGTCGTGAACGCCAATGGCAAAGCCGGTGGCACTGGCGACGGCGGCCCCGCTCTCGAAGCCAC
Source organism: uncultured Verrucomicrobiota bacterium (assembly GCA_903848465.1). GTDB lineage: Bacteria > Verrucomicrobiota > Verrucomicrobiia > Verrucomicrobiales > Verrucomicrobiaceae > Prosthecobacter. The sequence goes on along the minus strand of CAINGK010000231.1, from coordinate 27,725 downwards.
GATGAGCGGTCCCAAGCACCTCTGCGTGGACAAAGACGACAGCGTCATCATCGCTGATGCCGAGGCGAATCTCGTGCGCCGTTACCTTCCCACGACAGGCATGATCGAGCGCATCGCCGGAACCGGCAAGCCAGGCAGTGCAGGCGTGGGCGGTGATCCCCGGCAGTGCCAGCTCGCACGTCCTCACGGCGTCAGCATCAAGCCGGACTCCGGCTATCTCTACATCACCGACAGCTACAACAACCGGGTGCTGAAGATTGTGAAGTAGTAGGGGCGGGCGGGGAGATTGGAGGACAATCAGACAGGGTGAAAGGGAGACAATGCGCTGTCGTGTTTGAACTTTTCGCAGCCTTTGGGGCCAGCGCCCGTGCGAGCGCGAAGCGTCTTGGAACCGGAGCGTAGCGGGTCGAAGACCGCCGCAGGCGAATAGACAGACGCAGACTGCCCGAAGGGTGAGCGCAGCTTCAGGCTAGGAGCGAGGATGCACTTTCGCCTTCTGCTCAGCACACTGGATCCACCACCGCATGGTGCTTCATGGCGGCTTTGACGAAGCCGTGGAAGAGCGGATGCGGGTTGTTCGGCTTGGAGAGGAACTCGGGATGGAACTGGCAGCCCAAGAAGTAGGGGTGCGTCGGCAGTTCGATGATTTCCGCCAGATCGCCCTTCGGTGAAGTGCCGGAGATGAGCATCCCCTTCTCTTCCATGATCTGCTTGTAATCAGAATTGAACTCGAAACGATGGCGATGGCGCTCGGTAATGGTGGCGCTGTGGTAGAGTTCAAAGGCTTTGCTGCCGGGCACGAGGTCGGTGACCCAGGAGCCGAGGCGCATGGTGCCGCCGAGCAGCTTCACCTTTTTCTGCTCCTCCATGAGGCTGATGACCGGATGCGGCGTGGTTTTGTCAAACTCAGTGCTGGTAGCTCCCTTCAAGCCGCAGACGTTGCGGGCAAACTCAATGACAGCGATCTGCATGCCGAGGCAGATGCCAAAGAACGGGATGCCTTTTTCGCGGGCATAACGGGCGGCAGTCACCTTTCCTTCTGTGCCACGATCTCCGAAGCCACCAGGAATGAGGATGCCCTGCAAACCCGTGAGATAAAGTTCAGGCCCCGCTTTTTCGATGCTCTCGGCATCGACGCGGACGATGTCCACTTTGCAGTCGTGGGCGGCACCGGCATGCGTGAGAGATTCGTAGATGCTCTTGTAGGCGTCCTGCAGTTCGATGTATTTACCAACGACGCCGATCCGCACATGGTGCGTCGGATGGATGACACGCTGGACGAAATTGCGCCAGCGGGTGAGATCAGGCTGCGGGGTAGTGAGATTGAGCAGACGGCAGACATTGTCGTCGAGCCGCTCCTCATGCAGCTTCAAGGGCACCTCGTAGATGGTGTGCTTGACGTCACGCACTTCGACGACGGCATCAATCGGCACGTTGCCGAAGAGGGAGATTTTTTCACGCACGTCGAGGTCGAGGGGGTGCTCGGTGCGGCAGAGGATGATGTGCGGGGCGATACCGATCTCCCGCAGCTTGGCGATACTCTGCTGGGTGGGCTTGGTCTTCAGCTCCTGCGCGGCCTTGATGTACGGCACCAGGGTGGCGTGAATGAACAGCACATTGCCGACTCCGACTTCGTGACCAAACTGACGGATGGCTTCCAGGAAGGGCAGGCCCTCGATGTCGCCCACGGTGCCGCCGATTTCGGTGATGATGACATCGCCGCCCATCTTCTCCGCCACTTCGGTCATGCGCGCCTTGATCTCATTGGTGACGTGCGGAATGACCTGCACCGTACGGCCCTGGTATTTCCCAGCGCGCTCCTTGTCGAGCACGCTCTGGTACACCTGGCCGGAGGTAAGGTTGTTGAGCCGGGAGAGATTCGTGTGGGTGAAGCGCTCGTAATGGCCGAGGTCGAGGTCGGTTTCCGCGCCGTCATCCAGCACGTACACCTCGCCGTGCTCGTACGGATTCATCGTGCCGGGGTCGATGTTCAGGTACGGGTCAAACTTCTGCATGATGACCCGCAGGCCACGGAGTTCGAGCAAGGTGCCCAGGGATGAGGCGGCAAGGCCCTTGCCAAGTGAACTGACGACGCCGCCGGTGACAAAAATGTATTTCATGATGCTTCTCGGTTGGAGGTTATCGGGGCGCAGTTCAAGAAGATTGTTTTTGAAGATGCTTTTCAATGGCGTCCGCCTGCTCCGGTGTATCCACTCCGGGAGAGAGTTCGTCCGTCAGCACAACACGGATGCGGGAGCCGTTTTCGAGGGCGCGGAGCTGCTCCAGAGACTCGGTTTGCTCCAACCGTGAAGGCGGCCAGGCGACAAACTGGAACAGAAAACTACGCTGAAAGCCATAAATGCCCAGGTGGCGGTAGCTGCGCGGCCAAGATTCAGGATTGCGCAGGTACGGCAGCGGGGAGCGCGAGAAATAGAGCGCATCGCCGTGAGTGTCGAAGATGACTTTGACGACGTTTGGGTCGCTGATCTGCGCTGCATCATGGATCGGCGCGGCGGCGGTGATCATCTTCACACCGGGGTCGTCACGGAGCGTGCGGGCCAGTTCATCGATAAGCGCTGGTGAAATCAGCGGCTCATCCCCTTGCACATTGATGATGACCCGGTGGTCTGGGAATGCATTCGCCGCCTCGGCGATGCGATCCGTGCCGCTGGGATGCTCTGGCGCGGTGAGCACACACTTCGCGCCGAAACCGGCGGCGGCTTCCGCAATGCGGGCGTCATCTGTGGCGATGATGACGTCGTCGATCTGCTTGCATTCCTGGCAGCGCTCCCAGACGTGCTGCACCAGCGGTTTACCGGCGATGAGGTGGAGCGGTTTGCCTGGGAACCGGGTGGAACCCCAGCGGGCAGGAATGGCTACGAGGGTGCGTGAGGAGTCGGTGGTTGCCAAGGTGGGTGGTGTCGAGCAGGTTCCCCTGAGATGACGCGAAAGCGTGGACGATGCAAGGGCGAATTGACTGCGTATGAAGCAACGGCCCGCGTTCTCACTTGCCGTCGTCCAGATGAGTGGATTCTCGCAGACGCAGAAAACCCGCAGATGGATTGGATCTGCGGGTTTTGGAATCGGATGTACACCACCGGAAACACCAGTGGCGGATGCCGGTTACTTGACGTGTGCGGAGACGAGCTTGGTCATCTCAAACATGGTCACCTGGCTCTTGCCACCAAAGACGGCCTTCAGCGCCTCGTCAGCGTTGATGTTGGTCTTTTTGGCCTGGTCCTGCAGACCATTCTTCTTGATGTATTCCCACAGCTTCTTGGTCATCTCTCCACGGGAAAGAGGAGTAGAGCCGATCACCTTCGCGAGAATCTCATCCGGCTGGACGGGTTTGCTCAGGGCTGGGTTCAGTTTACGGGCGGGTTTGGGATTGGTTGATTCAGGCATGGGAGGCAGACGCTTGCAGCATCCCGCGCGGTGGTCAACCCCGGGATTGCATTGGATTCACAGGTTTATATAATTTTTATATCAATGGTCATTTCCATAAAAATAGGCGCATAGCTTACCGCTCTGAGTTCGCTTCTGCATCTCTCCCTGCCTCCAGCATGCGCACGTTCTTCTCAACTAAAGGCAGCCAAAGGCTCACGCGAGTACCCAGTCCTTCGCGGCTTTCGATGTCGATCTCGCCGCCGTGCTCGCGAATGATGCGGCGCACGATGAGCAGGCCCAGCCCAGAGCCGGTGGTGCGGGTGGTGGAGAAGGGCTGGAAGAGCTTGCCCATCTGTTCAGCATTGATGCCCTTCCCCGTATCTTCAAAGCTCAGGCGTACCTCGAAGTCCGTGAAGGTGCCGTTGATCGTGAGCGTGCCGCCTTTGGGCATGGCCTGACACGCATTGCGGATGAGATTGTACACCGCCTGCTTCATCTGGCCGGGATCCAGCGGCATGGCGGGCAGATCGGAGCGCAGTTCGAGCTTAAGCTTCACCTTGGCAGCTTCGATCTCGGGCTGGAGGAAGCGTACGCATTCATCCAGCAGCTCGCGCAACTGCACGCGCTGGAGTTGTGGCTTGGTGGGGCGGATGGCGGCGAGGAACTGGCCGATGATGAAATCGAGCCGCTTGATCTCGCCGGTGGCCACATCCAGGTGCTCGCGCAGGCTGGCCCCTTTGGCCCCCATTTTCTTGAGGCGGCGTTCGAGGAGTTGCAGGTGGATGGTGAGGGAATTGAGCGGATTGCCAAGCTCATGCGCCACGCCGGCAGCCAGCAGCGTGAAGGCATTGAGTCGCTCGCTTTCGAGCTGCTCTTCGGTGCGCTTCCGCGTCTCGGTGACATCGCGGATCAGCATCACAAAGCCCAGCGGCGTGTCGTCGTCGATGCTGGTGATGTAGAAATTGAGGTAGCGGTTCTCCGGGTAAAACACCTCCAGATCGCGACTGACCACGGTGCCGGGCTTGAGCAGTTCATTCCAGTCCAGGCCGCGCACGCCCTGCGCGAGGCGTTGGCCTAGCACCTGATCCTGCTCCAGGCCGAAGAAGGTGCAGGCCGCGCGGTTCACGTAGCTGACCTTGCCCTCGGTATCCAGCAGGATGACCCCCTCCTGCAGCGCCTCAAAGACCTTCTCCTGAAATTTTTTCTCGCGCACCAGTTCCAGCACGATGCCCTGGATTTCGCCCGGTTCGAGGCGGTCCATGCGTTTGATAAGCTTGTCGATGAAGGCAGATCTCATAGGTTGGTGGTCATGAACGACCTCATCATTGTGTTTTGCACCTTCCCGGATCTCGGGAAAGCCCGCGAGACTGGCACGGCGCTGGTAGAATCGCAACTCGCCGCCTGCGTGAATCTCATCCCCGCCGTGGAATCGATCTACCGCTGGGAGGGGAAAGTGGAAACCGCCGCCGAAGTGCTGGCGGTGTTTAAGACGACGGCTGGCGCCTGGACGCGCCTCGAATCACGCCTACGGGAACTGCATCCCTACGACGTACCGGAGATCGTGGCGCTGAAGCCCGAACAGGTGTCGGAAGGGTATGCGCGGTGGGTGGGAGAGAGTGTAGTCTAACACCGCCTCACCGCCACGCCGCCGCCCACTGCTTAGCGAAGTAGGTGAGAATCATGTCCGCACCGGCGCGGCGGATGCCGATGAGGGATTCGTTCACGATCTTCGCTTCATCGATCCAGCCACCTGCAGCACCGGCTTTGATCATCAAATACTCGCCGCTGACCTGATAGGCCGCGATGGGCAGCGTGGAGGCGGCGCGCAGTTTGGCAATGATGTCGAGGTACGGCCCCGCTGGCTTGACCATGAGGATGTCGGCCCCTTCGGCTTCATCGAGAGCGGCTTCGCGCAGGGCTTCCCGCGCATTGGCCGGGTCCATCTGATACGTTTTCTTGTCTCCGGCTTTCGGCGCGGAATCGAGCGCGCCACGAAACGGGCCATAATAGGCGCTGGCATACTTGGCCGTGTAGCTAATGATCGAAACGGCCTGAAATTCAGCGCCATCCAGCGCAGCGCGCAGCGCGGCCACACGCCCGTCCATCATGTCGCTCGGGGACACGATGTCAGCTCCGGCACGCGCGTGGCAGAGCGCCTGCTGGCAGAGTACGGCGACAGTTTCATCGTTTAAAATGCGGCCGTCATCGGTCACGAGTCCGTCGTGCCCGTCGCTGTTGTAGGGATCCAGCGCCACATCGGTGATCACCGTCAGTGTCGGGTGGGCGCTTTTCAGCGCACGGATCGCACGGGGCACGAGGCCGTCATCGGCGTGGCAAGCCTCGGCCCCCCGTGTTTTGAGTTCATCGGGGATGCGCGGAAATAGAACCACCGCCGGGACGCCCAACGCGTGCGCGGCTCCCGCCTCCTGCACGAGCCCCTCAAGGTTCCAGCGGGTGCAGCCGGGCATCGAGGCAATGGGCGTGTTCGCACCACCCTCCTGAAGGAAAAGCGGATAGATCAAATGGCCGGGCGTCAGTTCGGTTTCGCGGACGAGATCACGAATGGCGGGAGACTGGCGGTTGCGACGGGGGCGGATCGGAAGATTCATCTGCCTTAAATATTGGCGGAGAGGCAAGCCAAGGGCAAATGCCGAATTTGAGCAGCTCCGCGATGCCACGAATGCGGCAACCATGCCTGAAGCGGTTAAAAAACGTATTCCTACTTGCCCGGTGTGCGTCACCATTTCATTGTAGCGCCATGCGACTGACCAAACGTGGAGAATATGCACTGCGCACCTTGATTCGACTGGGCATTGCGGAGCGCCTGAAGGAAGGTGTGATTTCGGTGTCCTCATTAGCGGAGCAGGAGCACCTGCCGTTTAAATTCCTTGAGGCCATCTTGTTCGAGCTGCGCACGGCAGGTTATGTGAAAAGCACACGCGGCAAGTATGGCGGCACGCAGTTGGCCAAGCCGATGAAATCAATCAAAATGGGTGAAGTCGTCCGCCTGATCGACGGCAAGCTGGCCCCCATCGGCTGCGCCAGCGAGACGGAATATGAGAAGTGCAGTTGCCCGGATGAGACGCATTGCGGTTTGCGCATGCTCATGATCGATGTGCGCAACGCCATCGCGAACATCTTGGACCGTTACACGTTAGAAAATGTGGTGGAAGTCACGCTGCGTAAGCAGGTGCAATGCGCCGCCACCGGCAAAAAAGCCGCCAAGAAAAAGACCACCACCAAACGCCATGCAGACCCGTCTGACGGCTTCCTGGCGGCGTTACTGGACCCGGTGGCGTAACGGCGCATCCAGCCCGTGCGGAGCGTGGCAACGACCTACTCTGCGCCAGGGGCGGCATGAATGGCACGCTGGTGGATTTTTATCCGCACTCGCAATCTTCAAAAGCAACCCCTCTCAAAGTGAAAGCGAACAAGGGATCGCTTCTGCCCCTCGCTACAGGCCATGATGGCTGCGCCATCCACATCAGTGGATAGATCCGTCGTGTGCGTAAACTCTTCGAGCAGAAGCTTACGAGACGGGCATGTGCTACTACGCCCCGCTGAATGACGTACTGAAGTTGCTCAGGGATGAAATCATTTTTTGCCTGACCTTGTGGTTGGTAGTGTCTGTCGCAGGGCATACCCGAACTCCACCATCATCAGTGGTGAGGCCGTCATTGGCGAAGACAGTACCATCGGTGCAAACGTCTTCCTGATACACCGCATTCCGACAAAAACGCGAAGAAGCAAAAGAAGCTGATCAGCGAGTTCAGCATTTGAAGTGGCTGATAATCATCCAGAGATACCCCCCGTGACGAGGTGAAACCCGCCCAGCGCATTTCGCGCTAAAAAGTTTTTAATTCACACTTGCTCTATGTAGTTTGCTGAAATATCTATCAAACACATGGCCGCAGGAATCCAGCATGGATTCCACGCCGTTCCAATAACTGACCGGTCCACCGGAAGTGTTCGAGACTTGACGGCTTTCCCCATGATGGTTACGCCGTTTTGCAAGCGGGCTCTTCCGGGTTCAGATCAGTCCTATCTGCAACACCCCACACCAAAGCTGCCGCAGCCTCCCGAACATGCCCTCCTTGAGAACCTTCCGAACATCGCCATCCAGCACCGCTCTGCTTGCCCTGTTTGTTTTCGCCACCGCCGTCGCAGTCGGCGCTGAAGACACGCCAAAAAAGGACACGCCAAAAAAAATCACGCGTGGCACCTATTATCAAAATCCGCTGAGCTTTGGCACCACCCGCGCCACGGACCCGCCCAATTATGCGCGCAATGCGACTGAAATGGGCATCGATTCGCTGCTCAAAGCAAGCTGGCTCGACTTTGGTTTGGACTACCGTTTCCGCTACGAGTACCGCGACAACGACCTGCGCCGCCCGATGGCTTCACTGGACCAGCCGATGCTGCACCGCACGCGGGCCTACATCGGCATCCACGACCTCCTCGATCCCTTCCGCCTTGCCTTTGAAATACAGGACTCCCGGCGTGAAAACAGCCAGTTTGCGCGCGACAACCGCGACGTAAATGAGTTCGCCATCACCCGTCTCTATGGCGAGCTATACTTCAAGAGCCTCCTCGGCCACGACCCCATCGGTAACAATCGTCCGCTGAGCGTGCGCTTTGGCATTCAAAACTTCGACTACCTGGACCGTCGTCTGCTCTCCAACAACGAGTGGCGCAACACCGCCAACACCTTCAAGGGCTTCGTCAGCAGTGTCGGTCAGGAGAGCAATGACTGGCAGGTGGATTTCCTGGCGGTGCAGCCGCTGAACCGGCAGAAGTATGACTGGGACAGCCCCGTGACCAAGCAGTGGGTCTATGGCGTCATTGGTCACTTGCGGAGCTGGTCAGACATCGTCACGCTGGAGCCCTACTACCTCGCGATGAATCAGTCCCCCGTGCCCGGTGTGGTGGACTACCAGGTGCATTCGCCCGGCCTGCGCGCCTATGGCGTGGTGGGCAGCACCGGACTCGATTACGACTTCAGCGTCACCTACCAGACTGGCAGAAACGGCACACGCACCATCCAGGCCTACGCCGGTACTTTTGAAGTGGGCTACACGGTGCCCTCCAATCCCTGGAAGCCGCGCATCAGCGCCTTCTATGGCTACGCCAGCGGCGACCACAGTCCCAAAGACAACACCGACAACCGCTTTCAGCGTTTCTACGGCTTTGGCCGCGCATGGTCCGCCAATGACTACATCACCTATCAGAACGTCAGCACGCCCACCGTGCGCCTGGAGATCAAGCCGCATCAAAACCTGCGCCTGGACGTCAACTACAGCGCCTACTGGCTGGACAGCGCCACCGATGTTTACTCCGTGGGCAACGTCATCCAGGTGCAGGATAAAACCGGTGCCAGCGGCAAATTCCTCGGTGGCGAGTATGACCTCCGCGCCCGCTACACCTGGAGTCCCAAAACAGAGATCACCGTGGGCTACTCCTACTTCCAGTCCGGCGGTTATGTGAAGTCCTTGCTGCACCGCGATCATACCAACTTCGGCTACTTTCAATTCACTCATCGTTTCTTTTGATTTCCCCCCCCTCCTCATCATTCACAGACCATGAAAACCTCGCTATTCCTCCTCTCCGCTGTTTTCCTCAGCGTCACCACCTACGCAGCCGATTTTGAACTGCTAAACGTCTCCTATGATCCCACCCGCGAACTCTACGCGGAGTTCAACAAGGCCTTTGCCAAACACTACAAAGAAACGACTGGCAAGAAAGTCAGCATCGACCAGTCGCACGGCGGCTCTGGCAAGCAGGCGCGCGCGGTCATCGATGGCCTGGAGGCCGATGTGGTGACACTCGCGCTGGCTGGCGACATTGACGTGATCGGCCAACAGGCCGGCTTGATCGCGAAGGACTGGCAGAAGCGCCTGCCGAACAGCAGTGCGCCCTACACGAGCACCATCGTGTTTGTCGTGCGCAAGGACAACCCGAAGCACATCCAAGACTGGGACGACCTGGTGAAGGATGGCGTCAATGTCATCACGCCGAATCCGAAAACCTCTGGCGGCGCACGGTGGAACTACCTGGCCGCCTGGGCCTACGCGCTGAAGAAAACCGGCAGTGAAGCCAAGGCGGAGGAGTTCATCGCCGCACTGTATAAAAACGTGCCGGTGCTGGACACCGGCGCACGTGCCGCCACAACCACCTTTGCGCAGCGTGGCATCGGCGATGTCTTCCTCTCCTGGGAAAACGAGGCCTGGCTCATCCAGCGCGAGTTCCCCGGCCAGACGAAGATCATCGTGCCATCCATCAGCATCCTTGCTGAGCCGACGGTGGCCGTGGTGGACAAGAACGCCGAGAAAAAAGGCACCGCTGAAGTCGCCAAAGCCTACCTCGAATATCTCTACTCCCCCGAGGCGCAGGACATCATCGGCAAAAACTACTACCGCCCGCGTGATGCCGCCGCTGCCGCCAAATACAGCGCCCGCTTCCCGAAACTGAACCTCGTCACGATCGACAGTGACTTCGGCGGCTGGGGCAAGGCACAGAAAAAGCACTTCGACGACGGCGGCATCTTTGACCAGATTTATCAAGGAAAGTAACCTTACACCACACGGCCCGGCCTTGCTTGATGCGCCTCATTGGCGTGAAGCGCATTCTTGCAGAAAATCGTGCTCGTTAAAAACCTGCTCACTCAAGCTCTTGTCCCGACCACGTCACATCCTACCAGGCTTTAAGCTTTCACTTGGCTTTACCATCACCTACTTGAGCCTCCTGGTGCTCTTCCCACTGTCCATGCTGGTGTGGAAGGCCACGAGCGGCGGCTGGGAGCACATGCTGGCCACGCTCACGCAGGCCCGCGTCATCGCGTCGCTGAAGCTCAGCTTTGGCACCGCCTTTGCCGCTGCACTGGTGAATGGGGTGTTTGGCCTGCTGACCGCCTGGGCGCTGGAGCGCTACTCCTTTCCAGGTCGCCGTCTGCTGGATGCCATGGTCGATCTCCCCTTTGCGCTGCCCACTGCCGTCGCAGGCATCGCCCTCGTCACACTCTATGCGCCGAACGGCTGGATCGGCGCATGGCTGGCGCAGCATGACATCAAAGCCGCCTACGCCCCGCTCGGCATCACCATCGCGCTGACTTTCGTCGGGTTTCCCTTCGTCGTGCGCACCTTGCAGCCCGTCATCGCCGATCTCTCCATGGATGTCGAAGAAGCCGCCGCCTGCCTCGGGGCGAACCGCTGGCAGACGCTCACCCGCGTGGTGTTTCCCGCGTTGCTCCCCTCCACCCTCGCGGGCATGACGCTCGCGTTTGGTCGTGCGGTCGGCGAGTACGGCAGTGTCGTCTTCATCTCCGGCAATCTGCCGTTCAAAACCGAGATCGCGCCGCTGCTCATCACCATGCGCCTCGAAGAATACGACTACAGCGGTGCAGCCACCATCGGCGTCGTCATGCTGGCTGCCTCGTTTACCATCCTGGTGCTATCCAACCTGCTGGCGCAGTGGAGCCGTAACCGCACCGGGAGATAATTCGTCATTCGTCATTCTAAACATGGCCGCCATCATCGACATCCATCCTCAAAGCTCCCACCACTCGCGCCGCGCGACCTCGGATTCTCTTCTCTCGCGTGTGCTGATCATCGGCGCTGCCGTGGGCTTCATGAGCCTCATGTTTGTGCTGCCACTCGTCATCATTTTTCAGGAGGCGTTTCGCAAAGGCTGGGAAGGTTTCATCGAGGCCTTCGATGATGGGGCCACCATGCACGCCATCTGGCTCACGCTGAAAGTGGCCGCCATCACCGTGCCGCTGAACACGCTGTTTGGACTCGCGGCAGCGTGGTGCGTCTCGCGTTTTCAGTTTCGCGGCAAACGTTTCCTCGCCTCGCTCATCGAGCTGCCGCTGTGGGTCTCCCCTATCATCGCCGGCATGATCTATGTGCTGCTCTTTGGTGCCCAGGGCTTGTTTGGCCCGGCGTTGAAGGAACACGGCATCAAGATCATTTTCGCTCTGCCCGGGATCGTGCTGAGCACCATCTTCGTCACCTTCACCTTCGTGGCCCGCATCCTCGCCCCGCAGATGGAGGCGCAGGGCCAAGCCGAAGAAGAGGCCGCCATGACACTCGGCGCGAACGGCTTCCAGATGTTTTGGCGCGTCACCCTGCCGAAGATCAAATGGGGGCTGCTTTACGGCATCATCCTGTGCAACGCCCGCAGTATGGGCGAGTTCGGTGCCGTATCCGTCGTCAGCGGCCACATCCGCAACAAGACCAACACCGTGCCGCTGCACATCGAAGTTTTGTACAACGAATACCAGTTCGTACCCGCCTTTGCCGTCGCCTCCGTGCTGGCCCTGCTGGCACTGGTGACCCTGATTTTAAAAACTCTGACGACCACCCAACGAGGAGCAGCATGAGCATCCACATTCACCACATCTCCAAAACCTTTGGCAGCTTCAACGCGCTGAAAAACGTCGATCTCGAAGTCGGGACCGGTGAACTCGTGGCCCTGCTAGGCCCCAGCGGCAGCGGCAAGACCACGCTGCTGCGCATCATCGCCGGGCTTGAATTTGCCGACGCGGGCGCAGGCAGCATCGAGTTTCACGGCATCGACGTCACCAACCGCAGCGCCTACGAGCGCAAGGCCGGCTTCGTCTTCCAGAACTACGCGCTCTTCAATCACATGACCGTCGCGGAAAACATCGCCTTCGGTCTCCGCGTCATGCCACGCGCCACGCGGCCCGACCGCGAGGACATCGACAAAGCCGTCACCGAATTGCTCCGCCGCATCGCACTCGAAGGCTATGGCTCACGTTACCCCTCGCAGCTCAGCGGTGGCCAGAAGCAGCGCGTCGCACTCGCCCGCGCCCTCGCCGTCGGCCCGCAGGTGCTTTTGCTCGATGAGCCCTTCGGAGCGCTCGATGCCAAAGTGCGCAAAACCCTGCGCAAATGGCTCCGCCAATTCCATAACGAGACCCAAGTCACGACGCTCTTTGTCACCCACGATCAAGACGAAGCCTTCGAACTGGCCGACCGCGTCGTCGTTCTCCACGAGGGGGACATCCAGCAGATCGGTTCACCGCAGCAACTCCGCGAACATCCGAAGAATGAGTTTGTAGCAGACTTCCTCGACTGCGTGATGATTTGAGGCCAATCGCAGATGAGAGAGCGGAGGAGTGGCGTAGCAGAGTCCTGCTGAGCTTTAGCTCATTCTGGAAAGCTCCGTGCATTTCCAGAGGAAGCAAAAGCTCTCGAGTATTTGAAGTGCGGCTGAGTAACCCTGAAAGGGTGGAGCTGCCGCTTTCGAACGTCTCGCGGCTTGTGTGAGCTGACCGACTCTCCAAGAACCACCTGCTGCCACTTTCGAGCACTTCCTGGCACGCCCGAACCACCTTGCCCGTCTAAAGCTGTTGCTGTACTCGTTCTTCGCTACGCAACCGCATTCCCTATGGCGGCGGTCTTTTGCGAGACGCACTGTGTGGGGGCGGGAGCCCCCCACGCCTTGGGCTATGGGTGTAAGGCGGTCTGCTTACTTTTTGGCACCGGAGGCTTCCTGGCGGAGTTGCTCCAGGCGGGAGAGGACTTTGGGCGCTGCCGGAGCAGCGGGCTTGGGTTCTTCCTTGGGCTTGTTGGCGGCGACGACGGGGGCCGCAGGTGGCGGAGCGACGACCTTGCGCGGGGCGTCGATGCGCAGGATGGAACCCAGCGCGATGCGATGGATCGTGGTGGCATTGGTGCCCTTCACAGGAACATCGACGCGGACAAACAGATTGGCCTGCTTGCCGATGGGCGACTTACTGTCGGTCTTCACTTTGAAGGCCACTTCCTTGGTATCCTTGGTGATCTTGGCGGGTTCGATCGGGATGGTATCAGGGACGCCGAGCACCTGGGCGGTGGCCTCGCCGTCAAAGGGCAGCAGTTGTTCCAGCTTGGCGACCATGAAGGCCTCCTTGCCCTGCTCCACCGCGACAAGCGGAATGGCCGGTGCATTGATGTAGGCGGGGGCGGTGATGACCGCCGTGAACGGCGAGGCATTGTAGATGCGGCCATTGCCAGCATCGGCCTCGCCCAGGACGGTGAAATTCCAGGAACCAGCGGGCACGCCAGCATTGGCATCAAGCTGGAAGACGCACTCGTTCTGACCTTCGGCGATGGTCTGCTCCCCGAGGACACTGACGCCGTTTGGCTTCCAGACCATCAGGACGCGGATCGGGGCCTTGAAGCCCTCCTTGCGTTTGGAGGTGACTTTCAGGTCCAAGATGCCGTTGTTCACCAGCGGGACGAGGGGCTTGACGATTTCGAGGGAGTAGGGAGCCTCCTCCACGACGGCGACGGGCAGCCGGTCTTCGACCTGGGTGTAATAGACCGTGTTGCCACTGCGCACGATGTCGAACTCCTGGCGCAGTTTGCCGCGTGACTTGGTGTTTGGATCGACGGCATTGAGATAGATGGGCACGACCTGATGACCCAGAGGGGCATCGGGGGCGGCTTCAAAGAGCAGCGGCACACTGCCGAGGTCTTTCGGTGCGAGTTCGGTGAGCAGCTTCACCCCCTGTGGCATGTTCTGAACCTCGAACTTGAAGTCGCCAGCGACGTTGTTGCGGCTGACGTTGACGAGGGTGGCGTAGCGCCCGCCTTTCGGCACGGGGATGAACTGACGGTAGTCGTTGTCATTCACCGAATACTGCGGCGAGGCAAAGAAGACCTCCGGCTCGGCGGCGATGAGTTCAAGGCGATAAACGTAGTTGGGGCCGCCGCGATCGAGATGATCAGTCACGCGCACGAAGTAGTCGCCGTCAGCAGGAATGGCGATTTTGAACTTGCTGTCGAGACGGCGGCGACCACCGCCGTCATCGTTGCCGCTGATGCCACCGCCCTTTTCGTTGTAAATGTTGACCACGGAGTCCAGCGGGGAGCCGATGCTCTGGGCAAAGGCCTGCACTTCCAGGGTCATGCCTTTCTTGAGTGGCACCTTGAAAAAGTCCACATCGCCGGGCTTCTCGATGATGCCATTGAGCGCGATCGGCTCCGTGGGGGCGGGTGTGGCTTTGGCCTGCTCGTCATTGGGCTCGACTTCGAAGGCGTTGTCATAGTTGACGAGATGGAAGGGGTTACCGGAAGGGGCGGGCTCCTGGGACTTGGAGAAGAGCATGTAATCAGGATCGATTTCCGCTGGAAGCTGCACCTCTTCTTCAAAGGAGCCATCGCGCTCGATGAAGCGCACCTTGGTTTTGGAGCCGATTTTACCACCGGCGGGATACACCACATCAGGACGGCGGAAGCTGCCGACGTGGAGGCGATAGTAGGAGTTGCCACTGCCGCGGTAGGAGGACTCACGGATCATGATGGTGTAGTCGCCATCTTCTTCCGCCACGTAGGAGCAGTAGCCGTCCTGGCGGTGGAGAATGGTGTCATCCGAGATCACTTTTTCAAAGCGGTTCTTGTCGATGATGGCCAGGAAGGGATCAAACACGGTGTAGCCGAGACGGAGTCCGTCCACTTCGACGGAGAGGCGCTGGCCTTTTTTCAGGCTGACGCGGTAGTAGTCCACGTCTTCGTTTTGCACGACGCCCTCGACAGTCGTGTTCAACTGAATGACCTGCGGGGTCTCGAAGTCGCTGTTGGGTTCCTTTTCCTCGGCATTGGGGAAGATGCCGACAAAGAACTGGCGGGCATGCGAGATGCCGGACTTGGTGCGGATGCGCATGAGGTGATTTCCCGGCGGCACATCCGGCGCGATGCCGATGGTGAGCTGCACCTTGTTGGCCTCCACCTTTTCCACGCTCTTCTGGGTGAAGCCGGGCGAGAAGAAAATCAGGCTCTCAAAGTCCGTCAGCCGCACACCGCTGACGGTCAGTTTCACATCCGTGCCCCGCTGGCCGCCATTGGGGACGGTGCTGGTAAAGGTGGGATACGCCGCAAAAGCGCTGGTGGCACAGACTGCGGTGAGGAGGATCAATAGGCGAATGGTGGACATGACAATGGATGGGGTCGAGTAGCATACGCCCTGGCAAGAGCGGAAATTACGAACGGAGTGAAGTTCGTGCGGACATTTGGTGCCTCACTCACTCCACCGGCAGCCAGCGGATGCCGTCGATGACGATGTAGCCGTCGGTGCCAGCGTTGGTGATGATGACGGCGGCGGGCTGGTCGGCGGTGAAGTCGAAGGTGCCGAGGTCGAGCCAGTAGAGGCCGTCGGCGGGCTGGGGCTCTTTGAGGTTGAGTTTCAGGTGCTGCGAACCGCCAGCGTGGACGATTTCGACGGGAGCATTGGAGGCGCGGTTGCTGTTGGGCGGGGAGGCGAGGAAGACGTGATATTTGCCGGACTTCGGCAGCTTGGTCTCGAAGCGGGCGCTGGCTTTGCCGTCTTTGGCATTGCCATCGTGGGTGTAGCCGTCGCCGATGAAGGTTTTCGACGCGCTGCTTTCTGACCATACACCGGTCAGCTTGGCGGCGGTGTCATCGAGCACGATGCCTTTGAGGGATTTGGGATCGACGCCGTTGGAGGACTTGGGGCCGTCGTAGTGCAGGATCTGGCCATCTTGGAAAATCTGCGCCTTGAGTTTGGCATAGGGCACGCTTTGGACGGGGATGCTGGCGTCAATAGCGAGGACGGCGGCGGTGGCGGCGCTCTGGCCGAGGATCATGAACACGGGTTCCATGCGGATGCTGCCGTAGGCGATGTGGCTGGCGGACATGGCGACGGGCACGAGCAGATTGCTCCCCTGCCCTGCTTTGGGAACGAGCGAGCCGTAAGCGATCTCGTAGGGGCCTTTGGTGGCCACGCCGATGTCGCCCTCGTTCTGCACATAGCCTTCCGGGGTGATGTAACGCTGGGTGTTGTGGGAGTCGATGCCGTAGCTGCCCATGCCGATGCTGTCGGGCGTGGGGCGCTTTTTGAGCAGTTCGTTTTCGGTCATGACGTAGCTGCCGATCATGCGGCGTGCTTCGCGGATGTAGAGCTGGTGGCTCCAGTTACCGTTGTCTTTGAATTCATCCTTGGGCAGGCCCCAGGTGCGCAGTTCCTCCTGCACCTTTTTCGGCACGCGTGGGTCGTTGGCCACGAACCACAGCAGGCCCTGCTGATACTGCCGGTGCTCGGCGATGATCTCGCGGCGTTTTTCGTAGCTGCCTTCGGGGTAGTCGAAATTGTAGCCGATGTTGTCGAAGCTGAACGGCCCGTGGTTGTTGGTGTCGGTCTTGTGATTCGGAATCGGATCGAACTTCTCGAAGAACTCGCTCCAGCCGGTGTTCAGCACGCGCAGCAGGATTTCATACTGGCTGGCATCGTAACCGTCCGGTTTGGGGAACGGGATGCGGTTGCTGGGGTCGTTGGTGTAGCAGGAGCGGAAGCAGTAGGCCTGCACACGCTTGTCGCCAGCGCCGAACTCACCGGGAGGCTCGGTGCTCACGCGTGGGAGAACACCACTCTTGGGATTGCCGGGAACTTTGTAGGGGCTGATCGGCTCTTTCACCGCGCCGAAGTGATGGCGGTGATGCAGCACGCCGACCTGGATGCCATTCCACTTTTCGTCATACACGGAAGTCGCCTCGCGGCCGACGTGGTAGTCCACGCCTGCTGCGGCCATGAGATCGCCCTCGTAGGTGGCGTCGATGAACATTTTCCCGGCGTAGGTTTTGCCGCTGAGGGTGGTGATGGCGGTGATTTTGTCACCGTCCTTCTTCACACCCTTAGCGCGGTCGAGCCACTCATCGCGCACGACTTCGAGGCCGAACTCCTTGACGTAGTCTTCAAAGACCTGCTCTGCAGCATGCGGCTCAAAGATCCACATGGTGCGGTTCTCGCCGTCCACGGCGGGTGTGCCCTGGCCTTTGCCGCCGTACGCGGATTTCTTCTGCTGCACCCAGGCGGAGTCCTGGTCGTAGTGCAGCCAGATGCGATGATAAAAGTCCCGGGCGAGGCCGCCGATAACGGCTTTGTTGCCGGTGTCGGTGAAACCGAGTCCACCGCTGCTCAAGCCGCCGAGATGTTGGTCAGGCGAGACGACGATGACAGTCTTGCCCATCTTTTTGGCCTGCACGGCGGCAATGACGGCGGAGCAAGTGCCGCCGTAGATGACGATGTCATGCTCGACGGCGGAGAGAGCGGAACAGGCCGAGAAAAGGGCGGCGAACGGGAGGGCGAACTTCATGCCGGGAATAGGCACCTGACACGGTGCATTTCCAAGCGTCTCCTTGAGAAAAAAGGCCTCAGAAGCGGTACATGGCACCGATGGAGAGTACCAAGGCAGAGTCGAAGCTGAGATTGGCGTGGGAGCCATTGGCCATGAGGCTGAACTGGCGCATAAACTGGTAGCGCACCGAAGTTTGCAGGCTGAACTGGTCGGTCAGGTGCCAGGCCAGACCTACGCTGGAAAAGACGCCAGGCAATAGCCGGGTGCTGTTCTTGCCACCGTGTGAAACCTGCGTGCCTACGCCGGGCACCGTTACCGTGCTTTCATAATTGTAGCTGCCGCTGGCAATTGCCAGCACGCCACCACCTTCGAGCATGACGTCCAGCTTCTTGGTCACAGGCAGCGCCAAGTAGGTGCCGAAGGTGCTGACATACAAACTCACATCCAACTGGCGATTGCCACTGATGGTCGCGGTGGTGGTGCCGGTAGTCCGGCTGGGAGTGTCTCCGAGCAACGGACCTGGGCCGACGAAGGTGCCGACATAGGGTGCGGCAGGTGGCAGGACCCCATTGAGATTGAAGGAGTCGGTGATGGTACCCACTCCAGCCACCTGCCCGCCGTAGTTGCTATTCGTGACACGAGCGTATTGCAATCCGGTGCGCAGACCCCAGGTGATTTCGCGGTCGCCAATCTTCGGAAGGAAGGCGACTCTGCCGAGATCGAGGTAGCCGTGCATTTCAAACCCTGCGGCAGCAGCGACGTTGTTGTCCACGACGGAACCGGCACCCGACACGCCACCGCTGATTGTGGAGAAATTAATGGCCCCAGCGCCAGCAAACCCAGCAGGGTCATACTGCGCAGCATTGTTGTAGGACCAGAACTGGGTCAGACCACCCGCATTGCCCGAGGAGTCCACCTGGACGGAGCCGTTGGTGTAGATGTAGTTGGTGCCGGGTGCCGGTGCGGGTACGGGAAAGGGATTTTGAAAATTCCCAAACCCGCTGAACTCAGTCCGCAAGCCGATGATGGGGGCGTAGCCCGCACCGAAACTCCATTGACCGGGTTCAGCATGGGTAGGGCCAGCCAAGGGCACCAGCAGGAGGGCGGCGACGGCGAGACGAGCGGCAGAGGCGTTCATTGGGAAGAGTAACAGCAGAGGTGAAAGTCAGACTTGATGAAAAGGCAGCGGGTGGGAAACCAAACGGCGGCAGCTTACGGTCCCGTCGGCGCGGAGATGGCATTGAGCTTGTAGTAACGTGCCCCGACGGATGACGGCGGAACGTTGGTGAACGGCGGGCCGTCATCAACCCACTGGGTGCGGTTGGCGACACCCTGCACCGGCACTGGACAGTCGTACCAGTTGACCAGATCCGAGCTGTACTTGATGCGGTACCATTGCCCCAGGGTGGAATCCCACTCCAGCAGTACATTGTTGTTGGGTGGCAGCATTCTAATCCGTGGCTGCACGCCACTGCTGTCGGTGCTGGACACCTCGGATGTCGGCAGCGTCGTCACCTTGAGCGTCGGGCTGAAGGGGTTGGGCAAGGAGCGGGTGGTGGTGTAAAACTCCAGCTTCAAGCTCACCGAGGCGTTCACCGCCACCGGGTACGGATAGTCGATGTAGTCGATGTGGGCTGGCTCCGAGTAGTTGCTTGGGCTGGTCCGGTTATAGAGCACCAGGGAATGGAACGGCAGGTAGGCGCTGTAGTCCACGCTGAGGCGGAAGCCGTTGATCGGGAAGGCCGTGGTGTTCTTGATGCTCACCCGCACTTCCAGTGTGCCGGTCTGACTGATGACCGGGTAGAGCGAGCCTGCAGGCAGCGGCAGTCCGGTCACCGGATCGGTCCGCACCAACTGGATGGGCGTCGGATTCAGCGTGCCCACATTGACGGTGGCTAAGCCGGTGATGGAGGCGCTGACGGTGTCCGTGCCCGTCACGGTCTGTACCCCTGGCGTGGCGAAGGTCACGCCACTGGTGAAGGTGTGGACGCCCGCGTCCCCAGCCAGGAAGGTGTAATTCGACGGAACGGCGGTGCCACCGGCCGTGTCGCTCAAGGTGAAGGCCACCGTGCCGGTGTAAGCCGGGGTGAGGTTATTGAAGGCATCCTCCGCCGTAAGGGTGACGGTGATGGGGGTGCCTGGACCTGCCGTAGCCGGAGCAGTGACCACGAAGTGGCTGGTCGCTGCCGGATTGACCAGGATACTGCCGCTGGTGCCGGTGATGCTGCCAGTGACCGTATCCGTGGCCGTGACGGACTGGCTGCCAGCGGAGACCAAAGTGACGACCGAGGCGAAGGTATGCACGCCGCTGTCGCCAACGACAAAGGTGTAATTCACTGGCACTGCCGAGCCGGTTCCGGCATCGGTCTTGGTGAAGTTCACTGTGCCGAGATAGCTGATGGCGGTGTTACCATACTGATCCTGTGCGGTCACTGTGGTGTTGATGGCGACGCCTGCGGTGGCGGTGCCGGGTGCGGTGACCGCCAGGTGATTGGCGGCTGCCGCGCTGACGAGGGTGCCGCTGCTGGTTCCGTTGATGCTGCCAGAGATCGTGTCAGTGGCCGTCAGCGTCTGGGTGCCAGCGGTGACAAAGGTCAAGGCACTGAAGAAAACATGCACGCCGTTGTCACCAGGGAGGAAGGTGTAGTTCGTAGGCAGCACCACACTGCCACCCGAGTCAGAGGCGGCGAATTTCACGGTGCCGGTGTAGCTGATGGCGGTATTGCCGAAGGCATCCAAGGCGGTGACGGAACTGTTGATGGCGACGCCTGCCGTCGCGGTGCCCACTGCGCTGACCGCGAGCTGCGACGCAGCCGCAGCGCTCACGGCGATGGTGCCGCTGGTGCCAGTGATGCTGCCAGTGACCGTGTCCGTGGCGGTCACAGTCTGATTGCCTGCGGTTTTAAAGGTCACGTTGAAGTTGCCGGCACCGGCTGTCAGCGTGTTGTTGGCAGGCAGGACTGAGCTGGCATCCGTGCTCGTGAAGTGTACCGTGCCGGTATAGGCCGTGGCGGTGTTGCCAAAGGCATCTTGGGCAGTCACTGAAACCGACACCGCAGTGCCTGCTGTCGCTGTGCCTGGAGCGGAGACGATGAGCTGTGTCGCAGCCGCAGCGTTCACGGAGATGGTGCCGCTGGTGCCGGTGATGCTGCCTGTGACGGTGTCGGTAGCGGTCACCGTCCGGTTGCCTGCTGTGACCAAGGTGACGCCATTGGTGAAGGTATGCACGCCATTGTCGCCCGCGACAAAGGCGTAGTTCGCTGGCACTGCGGAGCCGGAACCTGAATCCGTCTTGGTGAAGTGTACCGTGCCGAGGTAGCCAGTCGCGGTGTTGCCGAACGCATCCTTTGCCGTCACCGTGGTATTGATAGCGACGCCTGCGGTTGCGGTGCCTGGAGCGCTGACCACGAGTTGGGATGCAGCAGCCGAGCCGACGACGATGTTCGCGGTCGTGCCATTGATGGTGCCCGTGACCATGTCGGTGGCGGTCACGGTCTGGGTGCCAGCCGTGACCAAAGTGACGACCGAGGCGAAGGTATGCACGCCGCTGTCTCCAGCGAGGAAGGTGTAGTTCCCTGGAACGGCAGCCCCGGCACCGCTGTCCGAGGTGGTGAAGTGGACCGTGCCGGTGTAGCTGGTCGCGGTGTTGTTAAACTGATCGAGCGCGGTCACCGCGCTGTTGATGGCGACGCCCGCAGTGGCGGTGCCCGGCGCACTGACGGCCAGGTGCGTCGCGGCCGCCGCGCTCACGACGATGTTGCCGCTGGTGCCGATGATGCTGCCGGTGACCGTGTCGGTGGCAGTCACGGTCTTGCTGCCAGCAGTGACCAAGGTCACGCCACCGGAGAAAGCATGCACGCCATTGTCGCCCGCAAGGAAGCTGTAGTTTGTTGGCACTAATGCGCTGCCATTAACATCCGTCGTGGTGAAGTGTACTATGCCGGTGTAGCTGATCGCGGTGTTGTTAAACTGGTCCAGTGCGGTCACCGTGGTACTGATGGCGACGCCTGCGGTGGCGGTACCTGGAGCGGTGACGGAGAAGTGCGTGGCCGCACCGGCGATGACCGTAGCCACCTGCACGGCGCTGCCGCTGGAAACGGTGTCTGTCGTGACACTGGCCGTCATGGAGCCCAGAGAGGTCGCGTGCGTACCGAAGGTGACCGTCAACTGCGCACCGGTCGCGCTGGTGACCGTGCCCGTGGCACCGTTGCTGAAGGAGACGGTGTTGTTCGCGGCGGTCGTGTCAAAGCCAACGCCGTTGATGAGCAGGGTGTTCGCATCCACGCTCAGGTTGCTGGAGCTGGAGGTGACCACCGGTGTCACGGTGGCGATCTGCTTGGCCGTGCCGCTGCTGCCGCCGAAGGAAGTGACCACTACAGTGAGGCTGCCGACAGCCGTGGGCTTGGTGCCGAAGGTCACGGTGAGGCTGGTCGCCGTCGCGGAGGTCACTGTACCCGTGGCACCATCGTTCAAAGTCACGGTGTTGTTCCCCGGAGATGAGCTGTCGAAGCCGGTGCCGGTAATCGTCACCGTTGTGGCATTGATGGCGTTGCTCGTCGTGGCCAGCGTCACGGTAGGCGCGGCGACGACAGTGGCGACCTGCGTCGCGCTAGTGCTGCCATTGCCTACGACGGTCGCGGTGGCATTCAAGGTTCCCAGTGTCAGAGGTCCAACCAGCGAGCAGGTGAGCTGCGTGGCCGTGGCGGCTGTTACCGTGGCTGTGCCGGAAGACAGCGAGATGGAGTTGTTTGCCAGCGTGGTGGAGAACCCGGTGCCGTTGATGATCAACTGCGTGGCATTCTGCGCCAGACTGGCGGTGCTGGAAGTGATGGTGAGGGTGTTGACCGTGAGAGTGAAGGTCTGCGTCGTGCTGGCTCCCACCGAATCGCTCAGCATGATGCTCACATTGTTTGGCGTGCTCGCGGCTGCTGTTGGCGTACCGCTGATGGTGATCGTGCTGCCAACAATGGCGGCGCTCAAACCTGTCGGCAGACCGGTGACGTTGAGGCCGCTATAGGCACCCGTGCCACCACTCACCGCCACGGTGCCGCTGTAGCCAACCTGATTCACGGTCCATGTCGTGACTGACAAGGCACCATAACTGATGGCTGAATTGATCACCACGGAGTAGGCCTGTGCCCCGGTCGCACCCGCGGTGTCCGTTGCCGTCACCGTGAAGTTGAACGTTCCTGCTGCTGTCGGTGTACCGCTAAGCGCTCCCGTCCCGGCGGTAAACGTCATCCCCGTTGGGATCGCACCAGATGAGATCGACAGGGTCTTCGCACCCGTGCCGCCGCTGCTGGTCACCGTCTGCGTGTAGCCAGTGGCGTTGACCGTCCAGTTTGGCAAGGTCGAAGGGCTGACCGCAACGGCGGAATTGATGACAATGGAGTAAGACTGCGAGCCAGAGGCGCTCAGATTGTCTGTCGTTGTGACGGTGAAGTTGAACGTGCCTGCAGCAGTCGGCGTACCGCTGATCACGCCACTGGCAAGCGACAACCCCGTTGGAAGTGAACCGGCAGTCACCGAGAAGGTGTAAGGCGACGTGCCGCCGGTGCCCGTCAAGGTCTGTGAGTAGCCGCTCATATTCACCGTCCAGTTTGGCAAGGTGTTGGGGGTGATGCCGATGTTCACCACCGTGGCCACCTGCACGGCTGAGCCGCTGCTCTGGCCGTTGGAAGTGACGACGGCATTGAGGTTGCCCACCGTTGGCTTGGTGCCAAAGGTGACGACGATCTGCGTCGGCGTGGAGGTGATTGAACTGACGGTCGCACCGAGGTTTAGCGTCACCGAGTTGTTGGCGTTGCTGGAGTCAAAGCCAAAGCCGTTGATCGTCACCGTGGCACCCGTGGTCTGGATGGACGCCGTGCTGGAGGTGACCACCGGGATGACCGTGGCCACCTGCACTGCGGAGCCGCTGCTCACTGAATTGGTGGTGACGATGGCGGTCAATGTGCCAGCGCTCGTTGGCTTGGTGCCGAAGGTCACCGTGAGCTGCGTGTTCGTCGCGCTGGTGACGGTGCCGGTCGATCCGTCGTTGAGGACGACGCTGTTGTGTGCCGCCGTCGGGTCAAAGCCTGCGCCATTGATCGTGACCGTCGTCGCATTGGCCGCGAGGCTGGCGGTGCTGGAGGTGACCACCGGGGTAATGGTTGCCACCTGGACCGCCGCGCCACTGCTGACGCTGTTGCTCGTCATGGTGGCGTTCAAGACACCCGCGATGAGCCCTGCCGGCAGGTTGACGCCCAGTCCCGTGGACGAGGCGGCGGTGACCGTGCCCGCGCCGGTGCCTGCGCCGCTGAAGGTCACGCCGTCTTTGAGATTGTTCAAGTCAAAGCCGAAGCCGCTGATGGAAATGCTTCCGGCATTGGCGGCGAGATTGGCGCTGCTCGGTGTGATCACAGGAATGACCGTGGCCACCTGCACTGCCGCGCCGCTGCTCACCGCGTCCGTCGTGACGACGGCGGTCAGGGAGCCGACGCTCGCCGGCTTGGTGCCGAAGGTCACCGTCAGTGTGGTGCTGGTGGCGCTGGTGACGGTGCCCGTGGCGCTGTCGTTGAAGGTCACTGTGTTGTTTGAGGGTGTCGCGCTATCAAAGCCAAAGCCATTGATCGTGACAGTCGTCGCATTGGCCGCAAGGCTGGCGGTGCTAGAGGTGACCACCGGGGCCACGGTGGCGATCTGAGTGGCTGTGCCGCTGCTGCCGCCGAAGGAAGTGACGACCGCTGTGAGGCTGCCGACCGCTGTGGGGTTAGTGCCGAAAGTTACGATGAGGCTGGTCGCCGTCGCGGAAGTCACTGTGCCCGTGGCACCATCGTTCAAAGTCACGGTGTTGTTCCCCGGAGATGAGCTGTCGAAGCCGGTGCCGGTAATCGTCACCGTTGTGGCATTGATGGGGAGGCTAGTCGAGGTCAGCGTTACCGTCGGCAAGGGAACGATCGAGGCCACCTGCACAGGGGCACCACTGGAGATGCCGTTGTTAACGACGGCGGTCAGCGGGCCGGGGCCGGACGGCGGCGTGATCAGCGTCACCGTCAATTGAGTCGACGTCGCCGCTGTGACGGTGCCGGTGGCGCCGTTGGAGAGCGTGACAATGTTGTTGCCTGGGGTGGTCGAGAAGCCCGTGCCCGTGATGATGAGCGTGGAGGAATTGATCAAGACTGCGCCGGTGCTGGAGGAGATCGTCGGCGCGATGCCGATGATAAGATCGTTACCGGTGCCGCCTGCGTAGGTGACCCCTTCGGTGATGCCGGACCCCTGGAAGTTTGACAGGGTGGCACCCTCCGGCAGGCCAGCGAAGTTACCAACGATGGCGTCGGAGGCATCATTGTCCAAGATCCTGAAGTCCTGCCCGGCAGTGGGCACGTAGGCACCACCGAAGCCGAGCGTGGCGGAGGTGTTGATGCTCACCGTGCCAGTCACTGTCATGCGGGTGTAATTCGTGGCGCTGGAGATGGTGGAGGTGAAGCCACCGGTGGCCGCAAAGGTGGTGTTGTTGGCGAGAGCCAGCGTGGTAAAGGTGGACGGAGTGAGCGCGACGCTGATGTTGATGGTGCCGCTGGCGGCACTGCCAATGGTGAGTGTGGGGGCGGTCACTTTGCCCAGTTCGCTCGTGCTGAGTTCCAGCGTGCTAGCGGTGGTATCGACGGACGAGCCCAGATTCACCGCCACGGCAGCCGTGAGAGGCTTGAGCGTGACGCTGCCGCTCGCGGCGCTCACGTTGATCGTGCCGACAACCGCGCCAAAAAGGTTCATCTTATCCGCGATGAGCGTGACATTCCCGCCTGCGCTGGTGATCGCGGAGGTCGTGCTGGTAATGGGGGTGAGAATGATGCCGAGGCCCGCGCTGGCACCCGGGGTGCCAGTGCCGGTGCCCGTCACCGAGATGTTGCCGGTGCTGCTCGTCGTGATGGACGCAGCGCGGTTGAGGAACACGCCCTGACCGCCCGTGCCCTGGCTCGTACCAGTCACGGTGATGGTGCCCGTGCTGGAGTTCAATTGTGCTACGTTGGCAGGCGAATTCGTGGTGGGTCCAATCAAGCGAACGCCGTTGGCAGAGGTGCCGGTGCCGCCCAAACCGGTGACAGTGAGGTTGCCCACGCCGCTGTCGATGATGCTAGACCCGTTGGACGCGCCAGCAACGGCTGAGATGTTGACGCCGTTGGTGCTATTGCCGACGCCGCCTTGACCGAGAATGGAGACAGCACCCCCAGCGGTGGTAATGTTCATCGCGGAGATCGACACGCCAATGGAGGCTGTCGTGGCGGACGCGTTGGCATAAGTGGAGGCCGGCGTAGCGCCGCCGCCAATGGTAAAATCGCCGCCAAGGGTAGTGATCGAACCACCACTGAGGCTGACTCGTCCACCGTTGGCCCCGTCAAAGTCGCTATTGAGCACGACATTGAGCTTGCCTGAAACGGAGCTATTGGTGATGGAACCACCGTACAAGGTGGAGGACAAAGTATTGCTGTCAGTCGCGACATCGCCCGTGGCCTTGAGCGTAAGGGTAGCATCGCCGCCGCTGGTCTTGTTGATGGCTCCGCGCAACTGAATGGTGCCGGGCGTCATAAACGAAGTGCTCAACCAAGGCACCGAAGGTGTGTCTCCCCACACGCCGGTGGTGGGATTCCACAAGTAGGAACCTCCCAGTGTGGTGTCGCCATTGGCGAAGAGGGTGATGTTGCCGCTGCAAACCAGGACGCCGGGCGCGGTGGGCACGGCGGCTAGGGTGTCGCCAATGCCGATAAAGCCCGAAGTGAGGGTCAGATTTTTGCCAGCACCAGGGACGGTGAAGGTGGTGTTGTAGCACTCAATGATGTCGCCAGCGCCGCCATTGCCATCGGCAATGAAATCGCCCAGCATGGAGGTGCCCAGGCCGACGAGGACGATGCGGTCATTGTCCGTGGCGTCTCCTCTGATGGTGAGGCTGCCGGTGATGGAGCCGTAAGTGACGCTCTCAAGGCCGAGAGTGAAGCTCACCTTGGTGTTCGTGGTGACGGTATCAGCGGCGACCGTGGTGACGAGATTCCCAGGGACTGAGGCATGATGACTGAGGTCCACGAGTGCCGTGGTGAAGACGATGCCCGTCGAATCAATGGGTTCGAGGCCCGTGAAATTGACGTTGGAGGTGTTGCCCGTGGTACCGCTGGTCACACCCCAAGTGCCTGAACCAAGGCCCGAAGCGATGTAGTCGCCAGTGTAGTCGCCATTGTCACTCTTAATGGACATGCCGTCGCCCGGAGGCCCGGTCTGGCCGCGCCCGTCGATGTTGATGGTGGGCGGAAGATCGCTGGAGAAATCGAGGGTGAAATAGTCGTTCTGGTCGCTGCCTGTCAGTGTCAGCGTGGTGACCGAAGCGAAGGGAATCGTAATTGTGTGGAGCGGCGTGAAGGTGGGAGAAGGGCCGTAGCCGAGGACGTTGTTGGGATCTGTGACGATCAAATTGCTGCCAACCTTTGTGACCGAGGTGTTCAAACCGCTGGTGGAGCCGGTGCCATCCACCGAGAGCGTGCCGCCGGCCGTCAGCACCACTGGAACCTGGACATAAGCATAGGCAATGTTTGCCGCATTCGATCCAGACGGAGTGGTGACGATGACGCTGACAGGGCCGCCCACAGCCGCAGCGGGAACCACGCAGGTGATCGTGGTCGGATTGACGACCACCACCGAAGTGGCTGCCGTGCCACCGAAAGTGACCCCGGTGGCTCCAGTGAAATTGGTGCCCGCGATCGTTACCGCAGTGCCACCGCCAAGGACGCCCTGAGAAGGGGTAACGGTAGTGACAGTCGGCAATGACGCGTAGGTGTACTGATCTGCCGCCGAGGTGGCGCTGGTGCCGCCTGCGGTGGTGACCGTGATGTCCACCGTGCCCGCGCTACCCGCTGGAGAGGTGGCGGTGATGGAGGTGGCGGAATTGACGGTGAAGCTGGCGGCGTTGGTGGCACCGAATTTCACGGCTGTCGCGCCGGTCAAATTCGTGCCGGTGATGGCCACGGAGGTGCCACCTGCCGTCGTGCCGCTGGTAGTACCTAGGGACGTGATGGTAGGCGCAGCGACGTAGGTGAACTGATCCCCTGCCCCGGTGGCGCTGGTGCCGCCGACGGATAGGGGTAGGGACGGCGCGATGAACGCCGCCC
This sequence comes from uncultured Verrucomicrobiota bacterium, assembly GCA_903848465.1. GTDB lineage: Bacteria > Verrucomicrobiota > Verrucomicrobiia > Verrucomicrobiales > Verrucomicrobiaceae > Prosthecobacter. The sequence goes on along the minus strand of CAINGK010000231.1, from coordinate 107 downwards.
CTCCCTCCAAACCGGACTGGCGGGTTTCCCGCATCCGGCTTTCCAGTCAGAAGTTGGCTGCTGCACGCAGACTCATGAGTTCCAGTTTCCGGGCCTCTTCCAGGTTG
>CAINGK010000230.1 GCA_903848465.1 uncultured Verrucomicrobiota bacterium | reverse complement strand
TGGTCGAACTCACCTCGTCCCATGCCAATGAGGGCTTTGAGGGTGCGGGCGTCCTTGATAATCCGGGTGAATTGCAGCATTCACCATGTACGCCACCCAACTCAATTAACTTATCTTAATTATCCGGTAACAAGTCTAGTGTCTGGAACCAGCGGGAAATCATCCGCCAGCCGTGCGATGGCCCAGAGGAGACCGGCGAGCACATCATCCATTCGCTCGCTGCTCCCAAGCCGCGCCACTTGCCACGCATAAAACTCGCTTTCCCGCAGTGTGTAGAGGTTAGACATGCCAGCCGCGTTCCCGGATGAGTTCACGCGAGCGTTCGATGGCACGATCCGTCAGCGTATCGTCGGAAACGTAGGTCACTTGTCGCGGCACCTCGGACTGGCCCGCCCAGGCGTCTGATACGAGCTTTTTGAGCCTCGCACCGGGCTTGCCGGGCTGCGAATGCCACCACTGCTCGAAAGCGTTCATCTCTTCGAGGCTGAGGCTCTCCACGGCGGCCTGGATTTCAGCAAGCTTGGACATGTCGGCAGTTTAGGTTTCCGCTTTGGTTTTGGCAACCCTTCTTCAATCTTCCTGCACCACCGGATTCTTTGGCTTGAGCACTGTGTACAGCAGCACGCTGATCACAATGATCCCTCCCGCGATCAGCGGCGCGATGTGCATGGAGGTGTCGGCGCTTGTGACAGCGCTGTGGATACGCGTGTAGATGAGAGAGGCACAGGTCAGAGCGCCCAGCACGGGCACGAACATGGGTGGCTCAAATCCGCCCTTAGGTTCTCCTGGGCGGCGCTTCAGCACCACCAGCGCGATGTTCACCACGGTAAAGACCGCCAGCAGTAGCAGCACTGTGGATTCGGCCATTTGCTTCACCCCACCGCTGAGGATGAGCACGGTGACAATGCCGAAGAGTACCAAGACGGCGACGTGCGGCGTGTGGCGTTTGGGGTGGACCCGGCTCAAGATGGCGGGAAGCAGCCCCTGCCGACTCATGCCATAGAGCAGGCGCGATCCCATGATGTAGTTCAGCAGCGCTGTGTTGCCGATCGCGAAAATAGTGATGCCCAGATACAGCCGGTCGATGCCTCCCAGCCATGGCGCGGCTTTATGTGCCACATCCATGAGCGGAGTTTTGCTCGCGGCCAGTTCACGCCACGGCACCACCGAAACCGCGGTAATCGCCACCGCCATGTAAATGAGCGTGGCCAAAATCATCGCGCCGATCAGGCCAAATGGCACATTCTTCCGTGGGTTCTTCACCTCCTCACTCACGTTCAGGATGTCCTCAAAGCCGATGAAGGAGAAAAACGTCAGCACTGCTCCTTGCATCACCAACGCCAGCGTGATGCCGGAGCCTGGACCGCCAGCCACCGTGTCTTTTGCCGTTTCCAGATAGTTGACGCTGCCCCAATACTGCGCGCCCACGGCGATGATGAATAGCAGGCCGGAAGCTTCCACCACCGTGCAGACCACATTCAGCCACATGCTTTCACGCAAGCCGCGATAAATGACGCACCCGACGAGAAACACGATGCCGATGGCCACAAATTTGATGTCGATGGAAAACCCCAGCGCCTTCTCCAACTGTTCAGCGATGGCCTGTGATCCGGTGGCCATGCTGGTGAGTCCGCTCATCATCACCGCGATGCCCACCACGTAGCTGAGCAGCGGCTTGTGCAGACCGTGCTGTGTGACGTAGGCCGCACCGCCCGCTTTGGCATAGCGGCTGCCCACACAGGCGTAGGACAGGCCCGTGAGCATCGCGGCGATCATCGCTACCAAAAACGCAAGCCAGACGGCATTTCCCAAGGAGTCTGCGGCCCGTCCGATGAGTGCATAAATGCCCGCGCCCAGCATCGAGCCGAGTCCATAAAACATCACCTGCCAGCCACCGATGGTTTGCTGCAGAGTGGGTGGCGAGTCAGTCTTTGAAGAAAGAGCGGAGGGTTCCATGCCCTGCTACTAGCCGAGATCGTGCCGCGCTGGAAGATAAAAAAGCCGCCGCCCACATCGCGTGTTTCAGCGATGCAGGCGGCGGCGGGTTTTCACTCAGGTCAGTTACAGCACTGGGATCTGGCGCGGCTTCGCCACTTCCTTGAGCGGCAGACGCAGGGTGAGCACCCCGTCTTCCAGCTTCGCAGTCATCTGATCCTCGCTCACGGGCGCGTTGAGACGCAGACGGAGCAGGTAGCTGAGCGGAGACAGCTCGCGGTGGAGCGCCTTCATGCCTTCTGGCACTGTAGAGCTGCGTTCGCCACGGACGGTGAGGATGTTTTCCTCAAGGTCCAGTTTCACATTGCTCTTGGGCACGCCCGGCAGTTCGACGCGTATTTCATACGCTTCGGCATTGCCATTGATGTTGTAGAGCGGTTTGCGCAGGGATTCGGTGACGCCGGAGGTGGCAGGAGTGCAGGTGCTGGGGGAACAGGTGGTATTCATGATTTGTTTTGGGATGGATTTTTGGGTGTTGTGTGGATCGGATTAGCTCAGGGCGATGGTGCGTGGCTTGCTGCGTTCCTGCTTGGGCAGGGTCACCGTCAGGATGCCGTCTTCGAGTTTCGCGGCGATGCCTTCAGCATTCACACCATCAGGCACGGACACGGAGCGGGTGAGGCTGTAGGAGCTTTCTTTCTCGCCGTCCTTTTCGCGCTTTTCAGCGGAGACGGTGAGCAGGCCGTTGTTTAGCTCGATTTTGACGTCTTCCTTCTTCACGCCGGGCACTTCAAAGGTGACGAAGTAGCTGTCTTTGTCTTCATTCACATCGACGGCCAGTTTGTCACCGGTCACGCCGGGGAGAACCTCGCCGAGGTTGTTGATGAAGCTGCTCAAGGATGGCAGTCCGGCCAGAGGATGGCGGAACCATTCGTCGAGACCGGATACGCGGTTGATGCTGAAGGGATGAGTGCGGATGATTTTCATGATCTGGATGGTTTGATTTGAGTTTTGGGGGTTGGAGTGATGTTCCGCCCATTACTCATGCATCAGCCGTGCCAGCCGCCATCCGTGCGCGTGGAGGCCTTGTAGAATCAGGGATCCAGCGTGTTTAGCAATTTTTTACCCGCCTCATGGTGAGCCGGTTTGTGCCATCAAAATGGCACATCTTGTCACTTCAGTGTGACATTTCGTGTCTATTCAAGATTTGGCCGCCGTCTTCTTCTTGGCCTTCAAATTCAGCAGCTCCACCACCATCGAAAAACCCATGGAACAGTAGATGTAGCCCTTCGGAATTTCGAAATGGAAACCTTCACCGATCAAGGCGGTGCCGATGAGAATCAGAAAGCTCAAAGCGAGCATCTTCACGGTGGGATGGCGCGCCACGAAATCGCCCACGGCTTTGGCAAACACCATCATGAACCCCACCGAGATGAGCACCGCCGTCACCATGATGGAAATATGCTTCACCATCCCTACAGCGGTGATGACCGAGTCGAGCGAGAAGACGATGTCCAGGAGTGCAATCTGCACCATCACCGCACCAAAAGCGGCCCCTTTGCCGACGCTGCCGCTCACCTCGCCTTCGGGGTCGCCTTCGAGTTTTTCGTGAATCTCGTGTGTGCTCTTGTAGATCAGGAACAGGCCGCCAAAGATCAGCACCAGATCCTTGCCAGTGAACGCATGATCCATCAGCGTGAACAGCGGGTGCGTCAGAGACATCACCCAAGTGATGGACATCAGCAGCATGATGCGGGTCATCATAGCCAGCCCAAGCCCCAGAAAGCGTCCGCGCGGGCGGTCCGCCTCCGGCAGTTTGCCCACCAGGATCGAGATGAACACGATGTTGTCGATGCCCAGCACGATTTCGAGCACGCACAGCGTCATCACCGCAATCCACGCCTCCGGGGTGGTGATCCAGGAGAAATCGAACACGTTTAAATTGGCGGTTACAGCGGCGGCGGCATTGGCAATCATCGGGTGGCGATGGTAGCGGGAAATGCCGTCCCGGCAAACGCCGGGGCGAATTTACCGAAAGAACCTGATCTTAGCACAGCTTGTGCTCCAAAGGCATTTCCCATCGGCGAAAATCCGTTCATAGATGCGCCCATGCCGCCCAATAGCCTCGCCGAACTCGAAGAACGCCTCAGCCGTCCCACGCCTGCCGTCATCGAGATGATGAGTCGGCTTCCAGGTGACATCATCCTTTTAGGCGCAGCCGGCAAGATGGGCCCCTCTCTGGCTCGGATGGCCAAGCGAGCGAGCGACGAAGCGGGCACGCAGCGGCGCGTCATCGCAGTGTCACGCTTCAGCACGCCGGGCGCGGCGGAGGAATTTCAGCAACATGGCATCGACGTCATCGCCAGCGATCTGCTGGCGGCTAACGCCGTGGCCTACCTGCCGCATGCGCCCAACGTGATCTACATGGCGGGCATGAAATTTGGCTCCTCCGGCCAGGAACCCATGACCTGGGCCATGAACGCGTGGCTGCCCGGCCTCGTGTGCGAGCGCTACCACCGCAGCCGCATCGCCGCCTTTTCCACCGGCAATGTCTATGGCCTCGTGCCCATGGAGCGCGGCGGCAGCCATGAGGAGGACGCACTCAATCCCAAAGGTGAATACGCCATGAGCTGCATGGGCCGCGAGCGCCTCTTTGAGCACTTCAGCCTCACACGCGGCACACCTGTCTCACTCATCCGCCTGAACTACGCCTGTGACCTGCGCTACGGCGTCATGGTCGATATCGCACGCCAAGTCTGGAACGGCGAGCCGGTGGATGTGCGCATGGGCTACTTCAACACCATCTGGCAGGGCGATGCCAACGCGCTCTCCCTGCTCAGCCTCGCCAAAGCTCAAAGTCCCGCCTGGGTCGTGAACCTCACCGGCACCGCCACCCTCAGCGTCCGCGAAGTGGCCACCCGCTTCGGCGCACTATTCGGCAAACCTGTCAAAATCGAAGGCCAAGAAGCCCCCGACGCCCTGCTGAGCAATCCCTACCGCAGCTTCGTCGAACTCGGCATCCCCTTCGTCCGCGACGAAGAACTCACCGAATGGGTCGCCCACTGGGTCTCCACCGGCGGCGAGTCGCTGGGGAAACCCACGCACTTTGAGTCGCGGGATGGGAGGTTTTGAATGCATTATAGCTTGAGGAAGATATGCGCACGCTCCTCGCCATCACTGCCTTATTAATTCTCGGCCTCGTTTGTCACCAAAGAATCAAACAAGAGATGTCATCTGAATAGAGCGAAACGGATAAATACATTCTCGGCGTAATCCATAAATGGGTTTGGTCGGGATTTTATTCTCCCGAAGAGGTGGATCTAATGATCGACGATATCCTTGATGAGGATGCAAATGAAGCGATGCTGCGAAATGCCATTGCCCCAGAATTTACCAAGAAAGCAGAGGCAGAAAAGAAGTGGCCGAAGATTACGGACTGTGATCGCCTGAATGCAGCCTTTGCCGCACTGGACAAGCGAGGGGTGCTTTGTTTGCACAACTCTGGCTTCGAAATGTCAGACGGACACACCGAGGCGTTTGAAGTGCTTTCCGAACGACCAAAGGATCGTTATTTCGGCTATTGTTTCTATCACGGACAAGATGTTGAAAGCGCCATGGCAGGACAGGGATTGATGCTGGCCTTCAATCATGTGAATAGCGATGTTCCAGACAAGCTGAATGTGGGCTTGGCTTTGAAAGAAGAGTTGGAACGCGATGGCTTTACCTTGGAATGGGATGGAACAAGCGACCAACGCATCAACATTCCCAAATTGCCGCGTCGCTGAATTGAATGGGTAACGGGTGGCGCAGCAGGGCTGGAGACTGCAAGTTTTGCGATGGATCAGAACGACTTGTTTGCAATGGGTTTGGGATTGAGTACGCCTTGGAAGGTCGTGCGCAGCGGGTTTGA
>CAINGK010000229.1 GCA_903848465.1 uncultured Verrucomicrobiota bacterium | reverse complement strand
CACCCTTGGGCTGCATGACGGGACCGCGTTGCGGTCCAATGCACCATGCAGCATTTTTACCAAGATTCCGTGACAGGAACGGAGCCTGGGTATCAAACCGTCATGCCGCACAAACCTGCCAAAGTGCCCCCATTCAAAATGAAAGGGGATGATGCGCGGCAGTTTTGTCGGTGTGTTTTGTTGAGATAGCCTAGCCGACCGCAGAAATAGTAACGCTTATTTCGCTACCTCAATCGCGTTAAGCTAGCCTCCCGGCAACCAGCGCCGCAGGCCAAAGCGTCCTCGGCGCGCGGACCTCCGAGTCCGCAGCAGGTGGCTCTCGCTGAAGAGGGGCCTGCTTACCCAATCGGCTGGCAAGCACGAGCGGGCGCTGAAGCTGCGGTGCAGATGGGCAGTGCGGAGCCGTGAGTGCTTGCGGAGCGCTGCGGACTCGGAGGTCCGCGCTCCGGGGACCTTGCCGCCTGCGGTGCAAGGTTGGGTTTTTTGCCCCAGGAGGAAACGCTGAGGAAGTTACACGCTAGCAGCAGAGAAAGAGCCCCAAGCCACGTGTGAAGCGGTCGGCGCATTCTGGCGGAGAGGGATCGTCCCGATCCCTCACGCGTGCGCACCGCCCATCGTACGCGAGCAACCTCAAACACATCCCAGATGAGGGATCAGGACGCCCCCAACGCAACGCACATAGCGTTACAATTCTCAGACCGTAACGGGACTAGCGGCCAGCTTTCCGGCCTGCTCCACCCAGTGCTCGCGCTGGATGCGGTCTTTGAAGGAGAGCTGCGCGGAGAATTCTTTGATGCGGTACTCATCCCAGGCGGCGATCTGCGAGAAGGTGTAGATGCCGATTTCGTTGAGGCGCTTCTCCAGCACGCGCGAGATGCCTTTGAGCGCGGTGAGGTCGTCCGCCGTTGCGGGTCGGCTCTTGAAAATGAGGCCCAGCTTGGGGTCGAGCACGGGGTGGGTTTCCAACTCGGGCAGCGGGGACACGGGCAGCTAGGGGGCAGGCTCCGTCTGCGCGGGAATGCTGTCTGCGGGCACCAGGCCTTCCGCTGCCGTAGGCACCGCAGCCTCGGACTCCGGCTCTGCTTTGACGTGGGGAGCGGCGATGATGGCGGCGAGCGGTGAGGTGTGGCGCTCAGGTGGCGGGCTTTCGGAGTCGGAAAGAGCGATGCTGGCCGTGGCGAGTTCGGCAGGTGGCGGGGCGGCTTCCGGCGCTGGGGTAGCGCCGTTCAGGGCAGCGGCCCCCTCCTGCACAGCGTCGGGGACGAGAGGCGCAGGTGGACTACTTGCGGGCGGCGGAGCGGCAGGCTCCTCCTTCACCGGAGCGGCGGCACCATTCAAGGCGGCGGGCACCACGGCCATCGTGGCGGGTGGGAGGGCTTTGGCGGTGATGATGTTGGCCGGGGGCTTGGGCTGCGGCTTCGTGCTGGCAACTTCAGCCGGGGGCGCTGGCGGACGCACGTCCTGCGTGGTGATGCTGTCTGCGGTGATGGCCGGGGTGGCCTCGGTAGCGGCAGCCGTGCCCTCTTTTTCCCGTTTGGGCATGTAGATGGTTTCGGTGGCCATCGGGATGGTCGGGCCGGATTTGATGGAGTGGTCGCCGATCTTGCGCTTCAGCACGGCGATCTCCCCCTTCATGGCCTCTGCCTCGCCTTGCAGCAGCCGCGTCTGGCGCTTGTACCGCCCCCAGGTGCCGTAGCCAAAGAGCATCCCGACGACGAAGAAGATGAATCCCAAGATGCAGACAAACGCACCGCTGTGCATGAGCATGTAGATCAGCGGCTCAGTGGATAGGGATTGAAAGTCGAAGGTCATGAAGGGCTATTTGATGAGGATTTCGACACTGCGGGGCACAGCCGGTGCCGCAGGTGAGCCAGGCGGCACCGGCTCAAACACCTCCGCATGGATTTCAGTAGCAGGCACGCCCTGATGCACAAGGAAGGACAGCACGGCCTCAGCACGGGCCTTGCCAAGGTCTTTTTCAAGTTTCTCGGCTCCGGCTGGGTCTGGATGTGCGCCGATGACCAGCCCCAGCGCCGGTCCGGCAGCGAGCAAGGTGGGAGCCAGAATGGCGAGGCGGGTCTGCTCCTGCGGCGGGATGAGCACTGCGCCCGCGTCAAACACGACGGCACTGCCGCGCAGGGTTTCGTGTAACGGTCCAACCGTTTCAGGCGCCAGCTTGGACTGGATCTGGTAGCCAGGGAAATGGTAGGGAGACGGGACGAGCGTGAATTTCGCCTCCACCTTCGTCGCGCCGGTCACGGGCCGCAGCAGCGTGAGCCAGGTGCTTTCCAGTTGCCGCGTCGCGTAGCCGGAGAGGTGCGGGACGCCATCGCTCAGGATGTCCAAAGCACGGGGGGCCGGGAAGCTGAAAAAGCTCTTCACGAAGGCCGCCAGCAGCTCCGGTTTGGCAAAGGCGGCAGGCAGCACGTGCGAGCTGGCCTTGAGCGCGGCGGGGTCCACCTCCCGTGTGCCTGCCACTTCCGTGAGCGCAGCCACCAGCTCTTCCTTCAGGGCAGTGTCCGGCAGCAGGCCGCTGAGCACGATGGCCCCCGGCTTGGCCGCAATGTGCAGCTCCGCCGGTACGCGCAGGCTGTCGATGATCGGCTTGAGCAAGGGGCTGCTGGCGGTGAGCGGCGGCTTCTGCCCCACTGGCCAGCGCACTTCAGGGGCAGCACGCAGCGCATCGGTCTTGATCACCAGATCGGGGCGCAGCTCACCGAGCAGGCGCTGCACGTTCTTGATTTCAGCCGCGTTGGGAAACCAACCGCTGAGGGTGAGGGTGTTTTTGTCCTGTTTGGCCGTGAGGCTGGCCACCACGTAGATATTGTCCGCCCCTGGCTTCATCCGCAGAGGCACCAGAGAGCGCATGGCGGCCAGCGCCTGCTGGCGTGCGGGCGGGTCCGGGGCCTCGCCACTGACGGAAATGTCGAAAAAGCGCACATCCACCACCGGATTGCGCATCCCGGCGGCCTTCAGGCGTGCCATAGCCTCCTTAAAGAGCACGGGGAGATTCTCACTGCAAAACAGCCAAGCATGCACCCCAGCCGCCACGGGCAGGAGGATCAGCATGAATAAGCAGAGGCGGAGGCGCATGAAAGAGTGTGCGGAGTGGCAATTGACACGACGGAGGTGGAACCGATAATCCGCGTCCCCGCTGACAGACGTACCGTTAAAAGTTCGCCGACTGCGAGGCAAGGAATAACTGTTACACTTTATCTAACCAAAATACACACCCATGTCAGTCGTCATCGCCGGAACCGTCGCCCTCGACAATGTCAAAACCCCGCAGGATTCGCAGGAAAACCTGCTCGGAGGTTCCGCCAGCTACGCGGCGCTGGCCGCCAGCATCTTCTGCCAGCCGATCCATCTGGTGGGCGTCATTGGTCATGATTTCCCCCAGCAGCACCTCGACATGCTGGCCGCACGCGGCATCACGCTGGACGGCCTGGAGCGCAGCGCGGGCGAGTCCTTCACCTGGACCGGCGAGTACCATGAGGACATGAACAACCGCACCACGCACAAGGTCGGACTCAACGTGCTGGAAGCCTGGCAGCCCAAGCTGCCCGCCGCCGCCAAAGCCGCCAAGGTGGCCGTGGCCGCGAACATGAGCCCGGACAACCAGATGCAGATGCTGGACCAGATCGAAGCCGATTTCGTCACCGCCGACACCATGGACCTGTGGATCAACATCGCCAACGAGCGCCTGCACGAAGTGCTCAAGCGCATCGACCTCCTCGTCATCAACGACGGCGAAGCCAAGGAATTCGCCGGCACGACCAATCTCGTGGAAGCCGGGCGCAAGCTGCAGGCCAAGGGCCCGCGCTTCGTCATCGTCAAGCGTGGCGAGCACGGCAGCTTCCTCTTTGGCGAGAAGCCGGAGGAATTCTTCGCCTGCTCCGCCTACCCCCTGCACAGCGTCTTTGACCCCACCGGTGCCGGAGACTCCTTCCTCGGTGGCCTGTCCGGCTGGCTCGCCGCCAACGGCAAGACCAAGCCCACCTTCGAAGACCTCAAGACCGCCGTCGTCCACGGCAGCGTCACCGCCAGCTACACCTGCGAAGCCTTCAGCACCCACAAGCTGCAGACGGTGACCCAGGCGGACATCGCCGCGCGTATTGCCGAGCTGCGCGCTTATACGAGCTTCTGAGTTTGCTGTTGTTTGCGGTGGTTGGCAGTTGTTTGCCATTGTTTCCAAACCACCGCAAACGCACCTCAGGTTGCTCGGACAACCACAGCAAACCATCGCCAACAACCGCCAACCACCGCAAACTTCCCCCTCCCCTTCCCCCCATGTGGACTTCGATCAAAACCTTCAAAGACATCAAGCTGGAAAAGACCAGCGATGGCATCGCTAAAATCACCATCAACCGGCCCAAGGTGCGCAATGCCTTCCGACCGCTGACGGTGAAGGAGATGCTGGAGGCCTTTGACATCGTGCATGAGGACCGCAGCGTCGGCGTCATCATCCTCTGCGGCGAAGGCCCCCTGGCCTTCTGCTCCGGGGGCGACCAGAAGGTGCGCGGAGATGCCGGTTACATCGGCGATGACGGCGTGCCACGGCTGAACATCCTCGATGTGCAGCGCAAGATCCGCACCCTGCCCAAGCCCGTGGTGGCCATGGTGGCCGGTTACGCCATCGGCGGCGGGCATGTGCTGCATGTGGTGTGTGACCTGACCATCGCCGCAGACAACGCGCGCTTTGGCCAGACCGGCCCGAAAGTGGGCAGCTTCGACGGCGGCCTCGGCTCCAGCTACCTCGCCCGCATCGTCGGCCAGAAAAAGGCGCGAGAGATTTGGTACCTCTGCCGCCAGTACGACGCGCAGCAGGCCCTGGATATGGGCCTGGTGAATACCGTCGTCCCGCTGGACCAGCTTGAGGAAGAGACCCTCAAATGGTGCCGCGAGATGCTGCAGCACTCCCCCATCGCCCTGCGCTGCCTCAAATCAGCCCTCAATGCGGACTGCGACGGCCAGATGGGCCTGCTCGACCTCGCTGGCAATGCCACGCTGCTCTATTACATGAGCGAAGAAGCCAAAGAAGGCAAAAACGCCTATGTGGAAAAGCGGAAGCCCGATTTTTCCAAATTTCCCCGCCTTCCCTGACCCCCGACTGCCAGATTGTTCCTTGAAAGTCAAGAATGCCTTTATGGTTGCCACCAACGGCGGACTTTAGTATAAGAAGCCCTTCCGTCCGCTGACACACTCCTCCCGACATGGCCAAACGCACCACCACCAAACCAGCCGCACCCGCCGCCCCTTCGTCCTCAGCCTACGATCTCAAGCAAATCCGCGAGATCGTCGGACTCATGGCTGAGAACAACCTGACCTATTTCCACAGCGAGCAAGAAGGCGCCAAACTCGAACTCCGTCGTGGTTCGGATCTTGAGGCCGTCAAAGAGCTGCTCAAGAGCCTGCCCGCGTCCACCGGCTCCCACGTCTCCTATGCCGCTGCCCCAGCACCCGCCGCCGCAGCCCCCGCACACGCCCCTGCCGCCAGCGCCCCGGCAGCCGCCGCTGCTGCCCCCGAAGCCGTCGGGCCGACCATCAATTCCCCCATGGTAGGCACCTTCTACCGCAGCACCGCCCCCGGTGAAAAGGCCCTCGTCAACATCGGCGACAGCGTCGGTGAAAACAGCATCGTCTGCATCATTGAGGCCATGAAGGTCATGAATGAAATCAAGCCCGAAGGAGTGCGTGGCACGATCGCCCGCGTCCTGGTGGAAGACGGCAAGGCCGTACAGTATGGCCAGCCCTTGTTTGAGTTGAAAGCCTGATTTGATCCCCTGCCCCTGTCTTGACGCTCTAGCCCGGCCAAGTCTGACCCGCACACGGTCAAGCCAAGCAGATTTCTTCTACCTTCCGATCCCTCATGTTCAAAAAAGTCCTCGTTGCCAATCGTGGTGAAATCGCCCTCCGCGTCATCCGTGCCTGCAAAGAACTCGACGTCAAAACCGTCGCAGTTTATTCCGAAGCGGATGTCGATTCGATGCACGTTCACCTGGCCGATGAAGCCATCTGCATCGGCCCTGGTCCCAGCACCGAGAGCTACCTGAAAATGAGCCGCATCATCAGTGCGGCGGAGATTGCCAACGTGGACGCCATCCACCCCGGCTACGGCTTCCTCTCCGAGAAGGCCGAATTCGCCGAAGTGTGCGACCAGTGCAAAATCAAATTCATCGGCCCCTCCGCCCGCGTCATCAGCATGATGGGCGACAAAAACGTGGCGCGTGAAACCGCCCTGAAAGCAGGCATGCCGATCACCCCCGGCTCCGATGGCCTCATCCACACCGAGGAAGAAGCCCTCGAATGGGCCCGCAAGATCGGCTACCCCGTCATGGTCAAAGCCAGCGCCGGTGGCGGTGGCCGCGGCATGCGCCCCGTGCTCAATGAAGCCACCCTGGGCTCCAGCTTCCAGGCCGCTTCCCTGGAAGCCATGAAATGCTTTGGCGACGGCTCCATGTACATGGAAAAGCTCGTCGAAAAGCCCCACCACATCGAATTCCAAGTCGTCGCCGACTCCCATGGCAACGTGGTGCATCTGGGTGAACGCGACTGCTCCATGCAGCGCCGCAATCAGAAGATCATCGAAGAGTGCCCTTCCCCCAAGATCTCTCCCGAAATGCGCAAACGCATGGGCGACGCCACCGTAAAGCTCTGCAAAGAAATCGGCTACGAGAACTGCGGCACCATCGAGTTCTTGGTCGATAACAACTGCGAGAACTTCTACTTCATGGAGATGAACACCCGCATCCAGGTGGAGCATCCCATCACCGAAGAAGTGTATGGCTGCGACTTGATCAAGGAGCAGATCCGCATCGCCGCCGGCCTGCCGCTCAGCGAGCACGTCGTGGGTGCCCTGCCACGCGGTCATGCCATCGAGTGCCGCATCAATGCGGAAGACCCTTCCCGCAATTTCGCCCCCAGCCCCGGCAAGATCAATCTCTGGTACACCTCCGGTGGCCGTGGCGTCCGCGTGGACACCCACGTCTATTCCGGCTACTCCGTGCCACCGTATTATGACTCGATGATCGCCAAGCTCATCGTCACCGGAGCCACACGCGACATCGCCATCCGCCGCATGCGCCGCGCCTTGGGAGAGTTCACCGTCGAAGGCATCAAGACCACGATCCCGCTGCAAAGCCAGATCATGACCACCTCCGACTTCCAGAACGGTCAGTACGACATCACCTGGGTGGAAAGCTTCCTGCGCCAGCAGGGGCTGTAGGTCTGCGGAGCGTGGGATTCAGGCTCCACATGCTTCCATGAACTCTGAAGGCAATCTCAATCCCTACGCGGCTCCACAGAGTAATGTGGTACCGCGCAGGGGGGCCATCGATCCAAACAAGCGTCACGCTTCAAGCAAGTGGGCAATCGTCGTGGAGGTGCTCTTTCTGGTTTCATATGCGGTGACCGTGAAGTCCACAATTGCCCAGGACAATTTGGGTTTGTGGCAACCGACGCTTTCCAATTATTTCGATTTGGCAATACGTTTACTCGGCCTGATCGCATTGTTGGCTGGCCGAGGAAAACCTTGGGGTTATTATATGGGCACTATGGCCCTCGCCGCGCTATTAGTCATTAGAGTCAGAAACTTCTGGATCAATCTAACACTTGTCCCCGGAAGACTTGATTATGAATTGATTCCGGTTGGCGGCACTTGCATTTTTCTGCTCATCTATCTCCTCTATCGCTTCATCTTCGGCCTTCCCAGCCGCCGCTTCTACCGCGTGACTCAGAAGTGAAGAGAATGTGAGCAGCAGCATTCCATCAGCAAGCCCGGAGGGCTGGCACAATCGTAGCCGTGGGTGAAACCCACGGTAGGCCGACAAACCGCCGTTGCCAGGATGGTAGAACCGCGTAGCGGTGACACAAATCTCCGCCCACCCCCAGCGCGTTCACCATGGCCAGCACCTACACGCAGATCCTGTATCACATCGTGTTTTCCACCAAGGAGCGTGCCACGGTCTTGCGGGAAAACCGGCGGGAGGAATTCTTCCGTTACGTCTGGGGCGTTCATCAGGGGTTAAACTGCCACCTGTACCGCATCAATGCGATGGATGATCATGTTCACATCCTGACGGGCCTCCACCCTTCGCTGTCGCTGGCAGATTACGTGCGCGAACTGAAAACCGGCACCAGCCGGTGGATCAGCCAAGAAGGCATTTTTCCTGGATTCAACGGCTGGCAGGATGGCTACGGTGCCTTCACGATTTCGGTCCGCGAAAAGGACGCCGTGATCGGCTACATCAAGGAACAGCAGGCGCATCATCAGCACACGGATTTTCTGGAGGAATACCGCCGCATGCTCTCTGATGCCAGAATCAAATACGACGACCGCTACCTCGCATGAGGTTGGTCATGGCTGCGCGGCGGTTTGTGTCACCGCTACGCGGTTCTACGGATTTAAACAGGTCTGGGCGATGCGGTTCCGTGGGTTTCACCCACGGCTATTCTATGTGTCAGCCCTCCGGGCTTAAAATGCACCAGCACACAACCTTTCAGACCGCGCCCCCCCTACCAAATCACACCCCAGTTCCGCCCCAGCGGGAAATAGCAGAACAACCCCGGCCCGACGAGGTTGCGCTCGGGCACGGTGCCCCAGTAGCGGCTGTCGGAGCTGTTGTAGCTGTTGTCGCCCATAGCCCAGTATTCGCGGGCGTTGTCGCGGTTGCTCAGCTCGCGCACACTGCCGCCGGCCAGAAACCCGAAGTTGCCGTAGCCTTTGTAATTCCCCTGCATAGCAGCCACCCGCTTCATCCCAAACTCCTCAGCGGGCTTGCCATTCACCCACAGCTCGGGGGATTTGACTTCCAGCCGGTCTCCCGGCACACCCACGAGGCGCTTGATGTAATGCTGCGAGCCTTCCTCAGGCTTCACGCGCATGTAGGGGCTGCGGATGTTCTTCGTGGTGAAGACGAACACCTCGCCGCGCGTGGGTCGGCGGAAGTTGTAAGCCAGTTTGTTCACCAGCACGTGGTCCCCGGTGTCCAAGGTGCCGCGCGCGAGCAACTGCCCTTCCGTGACATAGGTCCCTCTGGATTGCTGGATCTGGTTCAACACCTGGGCATCGGGGGTGATATTTTGACCGTCTGCTTTCACCGGCAGGTTCAAGTAGCGATCCATCCCCAGATTGAAGCCTTCACCATCGGTGATGAGCTGGCGCATGGGTGCCCAGATCCACTGGGTGCCACCATCTTCAAAATGCAGGCGGCAGTGCGCGAAAAAGCCGAGGAAACTGTGCTCCGTCAGCGGCTCATCGCGCTTGAGCCAGCCCGAACGCTTGGCCACCACATTGTAGTAGCTCCGTCCTGCCACCCAGTCCTTGCACTGCGCAAAGAAATTGGGCGTCACATCCTCGTCGGTATGATTCGCGACCAAACCGTACAGCGTGGGCTGCATGGACCCCGTGGGGATCTTGAACGGCTGGGCGATGTAGCTGCGGATGCCCAGGGCGATGACAATGGCGACAAAGAACACCTCCACGTTTTCGCCAATGTCCGAATGCTCCACATGCGGCAGCGCCTTTTCACAGGCCTGGTTGATCTCGTCGTTCAGTGAAGCGAGCAGCCCTTTGTCCCTGGCGCGCATCGCCTCCTCAAGGCGAGTGCGCAAAGCCGTGATCTCATCCAGCTTGGCCTGCGGCAGGACATCGCGCTTGTAGTTGATGAAGCGTGTCACGCCCTTGTGCAGGAGCTTGGCATGCTTGAGGTAGCGGGGGGTAAGGAAAAACATGGGGACGAGTCCGCGACTCTAGGATGGGGCGGGCAATGCTCAAGTGCCGTGATTGATCCAAAGCCGATTTGCATCAACCCCGGGGTTCCACCACCAGCACATCCCGCAGCACTTCGGCGGCTGCCGCATTGTCTGAACAAACGAGGCTCGCCGTGGTGCCGCTGTCATTCCGCCGCAGGATGTGCATGGAGCGCAGATCCAGCCCGGCATCCTTCAACTGCAGAGCGACCGCTGCCAGCGCGCCCGGCTTGTCCTCCAGCCGCACCAGCAGAGTGTCCTGGGTGATGACGCGAAAGCCCTGGTCGCTCAGCGCCCGCAGCGCCTCGTCATAGCGGTCCACGCTCAGCACGACGACGCCGTGATCCTCCACGCTTTCGACGTCGATCTCCTCAATGTTGATGCCACGTTCCGCGAGGCAGGCGGCAAGCCTGGCAGCGATGCCAAGCTCATTGGGCACAAGAACGGTGAGCTGTTTCATGGGGGTGGGTGCAGTGCGGCGGCGAAGTCAGCGACAAACGCATCCAGAATTTCCCGTGTCACATGCGCCATGACGATGATGTGGCCAATGTTTTTGCGCGGTGCGATGGTCCATTTCTCCATCATGGACGGCGGTGGCTTGGGAAACACGACGGTCACAGAATTCGGGTACCGCCACGCCTCGATGCCATGCGCGCGGAACTGCTGCACGGCATACTCAGCATTGCCCAGGCAGGTCTGCACCATGTCCCGCAGCCCAGCATCGCCGAGCGAGCGCAGCCGGTGCCAGAGCAGCAGCGGAGAAAAAGCGCTGCGCGAACCCGCGATGGTCGTGTCCAGCGCACCGATGTATTCGATCGACCGCGCGATGCGGTCCACATTCGCCTTCCGTGCGAGCACCACGCCGCAGGGCACCGGAGCGCCGAGCATCTTGTGCCCGCTGATGGAGATGCTGTCCGCGCCATCGGCAAAATTCCAGGGCTGCGGGGCATCGACAAAGGGCAGGATCATGCCACTGAGCGCCGCATCGGCATGGATGTAGGCATTGGCGATGGCGAGATCGTCCAAGATCGCCCGAATCTGCGCCAGATCATCCACCGCCCCCTTCATGGTGGTGCCGATGTTGGCGAAAATGATCGGCGGCACATCGCGGTGGATGTGCAGCGTCTCGCGCAGGTCGTCGTAATCCATCTGCCCGTCCGGCTGGCTTTTGAGCATGATGTTCCGCGTGTGCTGGAGGCGCAGCACCTTGGCCACACTGTAGTGCGTATCCTCGCTGAAGTAGCAGATGCCGTCAGGGTACAGCTCCCGCGCCACATAGAGCCCATACATGTTGCCCTCCGTCCCGCCACTGGTCACGTAGCCCCACCATTCATCCGCAGGCGCACGCGTGAAGCGGGCGAAATCCATCAGCACCTCGCGCTCAAACTCCATCGTGTTGAGCCGGTAGTTCGTGCTGTGAAAGGGATCACCGACGTTGTTCGCGCTGAATTGCAGAAAGCGAAACAGCTCACTGAAATCAAAGTCCTGATTGCACGGATAGCCCACGTTGCGCGGGCTATGGGCACGCATCCGCTCATACAGGTCATCGAGACGCTGCTGGTCTGCAGGACTGAGGTTGGGACGAGTCACAGCACCACCAATGTGCCAGCAGCTCTGCCCAGAATCAAGCCCCGCCTCCCCTCTGGCATGCCACATTCCTGCCGTGGCTGTGAGTGCACCAGAGTCGGGCAAGCAAGCGACTGGCCTGGCAGGAGCAGCAAGACGAAGCTTGCCCTCCGGCGGCATTTGGACATCCTGCCACCATGCCCCCCGCCGCACGATTTTCTGAAATTCCCTTACCTAGCGAGGAAGAACTTAGCCCGGAGACAGACCCCGTGACTGGAATCGATCTGTCATTGATTGTAGAGAATCTGAAGCTCACACCCTGGGAGCGCATCCTGGCCAACGACAACACGATCAATTTCTGCGATCTGGGCAGAGCCGCAATGCAACAACGCCGCCATGCAGCAGCTTAACCAATTGCTAGCACGGCTGATCAAAGCCGAGGTGGAGTTTGTCCTCGTGGGCGGACTTGCCGCAGCCATTCACGGCTCGTCGCTAGACTGATCTCGGCGCGCTCGACTGTCTAGGCAATGTTCTCGGCGTGGGAGACTTTGATGAGGTATCAAAGCACAGCATGGAAATCGAGCTCCCCATAGGAAAGCTGCTCATTCTAGACCTCGATACCTTGATCCAGGCCAAAGAGGCCATGGGGCGGCCACATGACATCATCACGGTGCAGCATCTCAAAGCAGTCAAACGGACTCAGGCTGGAGGCACTTCTCACGACACCCAACCCTAGCTGCATTCCTCGCCAAGAAGTGGCCAGATGCTCAGTTCGTCTTCAAGACCTCAATGAACGCCTCCTGCGGGATGTTCACCCGGCCGATGGCTTTCATCTTCTTCTTACCTTCCTTCTGCTTGTCGAGCAGCTTGCGTTTACGGGAGATGTCACCGCCGTAGCATTTGGCGGTCACGTCTTTGCGCATGGCGCTGATGCTCTCACGGGCGATGACTTTGCCACCAATGGCGGCCTGGATGGCGACGACGAAGAGCTGCTGCGGGATGACTTCCTTGAGCTTCGCGCAGAGCTGGCGGCCGCGGCTCTCGGCCTTGCTGCGGTGAACGATGCAGGAGAAGGCGTCCACGGGCTCGCTGGCGATGAGGATGTCCATCTTGACGAGTTCTGCCGCCTGGGTGCCCGCGTGTTCATACTCCATGCTGCCGTAGCCACGGGTCATGGACTTGAGCTTGTCGTTGAAGTCCACCAGGATCTCGTTCAGTGGCAGGACCGTGTGCAGGAGCACGCGGCGGTCGTCGAGCGTCTCGGTGTTGTTCACCACCCCGCGCTTGTCCATGACGAGCTGCATGATGTCTCCAATGTTCTCGTTCGGGATCATGACGTTCACCTTCACCATCGGCTCACGGATCTCGTCGATCTCCGCCTGCGGCGGTAGGAAGGTCGGATTATCCACCTTGAGCTCGGTGCCGTCGGTCTTCCTCACATCGTAAATGACAGACGGATAGGTCGAGATGACATCCATGTCGAACTCACGGCGCAGTCGCTCCTGGACGATTTCCATGTGCAGCAGTCCCAGAAACCCGCAGCGGAAGCCAAAGCCGAGAGCGGCGGAGCTTTCTGCCATAAAGGTGAAGGCGGCGTCGTTGATCTGCAGCTTGCCGACGGCGAGCTTCAGGGCCTCGAAGTCGTCGGTGCTGACGGGATAGATGCCGCTGAAAACGAGGGGGTGGATCTCTTTGAAGCCGGGCAGTGGCTCCGGGGCAGGCTTGCGGCTCTCGGTGAGCGTGTCGCCGATCTTCACATCCGCAGTCGTTTTGACGTTGGCGATGATGTAGCCGACATCGCCAGCCTCCAGCTTTTCACAGGGGACCATCTTCGGCCGGAAGGTGCCGAGATCTTTGATTTCGGAATCGTTGCCTGAGGCCATCAGGCGCACCTTTTGACCACGCACGATGGTGCCGGACATGACGCGGACATAACTGACCACCCCGCGATAGGGATCGAAGATCGAATCGAACACCGAAGCCCGCAGGTAGCCGTCGCCGGGATCTGTCGGCGGCGGGATGAAGGCGACGATGGCCTCCAAGATGTCCTCAATGCCAATGCCCATTTTCGCACTGGCAGGCACGGCCTCATCGGAAGAGAGCTGCAGGATGTCCTCAAGCTGGCGCTTCACCTTTTCGACATCGGCGCTCGGGAGGTCAATTTTGTTGATGATAGGGACGACATGCAGGTTCTGCTGCAGGGCCAGGTTCAAATTCGCGACGGTCTGCGCTTCGACGCCTTGGGAGGCATCCACGAGCAGGAGCGCGCCTTCACAGGCGGCGAGTGAGCGGCTGACCTCGTAACTGAAATCGACGTGTCCGGGCGTATCGAGCAGGTTGAGCTTGTACATCTGGCCGTCCTTGGCCTTGTAGTTCATGCACACCGGATGCGCCTTGATGGTGATGCCGCGTTCGCGCTCCAGATCCATGGAATCGAGCAGTTGGTCCTGCTGCTGGCGCACCGTGATGGTTTGCGTGAACTCCAAGAGACGATCGGAAAGCGTGGTCTTCCCATGGTCAATGTGGGCGATGATGGAGAAATTGCGGGTACGGGAGATGGACATTCAGTTGGCTTGGCGGGGGGTGGAGTATGTAGTCCAGTGGTGGGAAGAATGCAATTCCGATGCTTGAAGCCGGTGGTTTGCCGCCTGATGCTCCCGGATGAGACCGGAGCTTTTGAGCGATGCCGCCATTCAGGAGCAACTGACCGCCCACCCCACCTGGCGGGTGGAAGGCACTGAACTGGTGAAAGAGTTTCGTTTTTCCAGCTATCTGGCCGGCATTGAATTTGTCAGGCGTATCGCGCTTTTGGCCGAGGCCATGAATCACCACCCTGATCTGTTCGTCGGCTGGCGCAAAGTAACCGTACGTTTGAGCACCCATAGCGCAGGCGGATTGACCCGGCTGGACTTCGCACTGGCGGGGCAAATCTCTGACGTGGAATCCATTCCACCAGACCTCGCCTGAAACCGGTTCACTGCGTCACCGCAGCAGTATCATGATTGATCTTGCTGCCGGAAGGGTCCACCACATCCACCGTCACAAAGATGATGATGTTCTTGGTGTCCGTTTGTTTGGTGGTGCTTTTGAACAGTCTTCCCACGAAGGGGAGGTCCCCGAGGATGGGCACTTTGTCTTCAACGAGCGACTTTGTCTCCTGTTTAACCCCACCCAGCACCACCGTCGCGCCATCGTAAATTTTGACCGCCGTGGTCACCTTCTGGACTTTGAAAACCGGTTGCAGGATTTTGTTGGGGGTGATGAGCTGCTCCGGGTCGCTGATAGGAACATAGGCGGAGGTGCCAGCCACCGTTGCAAGTGCTGCCGTAGCTAATTGGATGGGCAGAACACTCAGACTTGAGGGAGCGTAAATCGGTGATCCGTAATTCACAAAGCCTTCAAAATCGACCAGTTCAGGTACAATCGTCAGCTCGATGGTGCGACCATCTTCCGAAATCACCGGTTCGACCTCCACCTGCACCCCCGTTTTTCTCATTTCGAACGCCGTCGGCGTCGTCGGCGTGGCGATCATTTGCTGCCCAGAGTTTCGACGTCCACCTTGAGGCAAGCGAGGGGGATCAAACTCAGTCGGGTAAATGAACTCCTGAACCACCTGCGCCGTCGCTTTGAGGCCGCTCTTGGTCGTCACACTTGGGGAAGCATTGACATCCACCCCCTTTTTCTGTGACAAGGCGCGCAACACGGCTTGAAATTGCGGAT
This sequence comes from uncultured Verrucomicrobiota bacterium, assembly GCA_903848465.1. Classification (GTDB taxonomy): domain Bacteria; phylum Verrucomicrobiota; class Verrucomicrobiia; order Verrucomicrobiales; family Verrucomicrobiaceae; genus Prosthecobacter. Next base: position 4,786 of record CAINGK010000229.1, on the reverse strand, counting down.
TCGAGAACACACCGGAAAGGGACAGAACGCCCGGTGCCACGTTCTTGGTTGAAGTGGTGGAACCGGTTTGTAACAGGGTATCGAGGGAGTTTGCGGTGGTCGCATAATCACCAGATCTCAGGCCGGAGGTAACGTTACCACCACCATAGGGAAAAGGAGCCGTGGAGCCAGCTGGAATCGTTCCAGCAACCGCACCAGTCAACGGAAGGGCGGGAAACACGGTCACATCTGGTCCACCCAATGGGTTGCTGACAGTCAGTGGTTGAGAGGTGTAATTCGAGACGAAAGGAAAGTTAGCGGCGTTGTAGGCATTGCCGTTGCCCGTACTGCCCCCACCGACGAAGACGTTTTTATTCAGTCCCGCTGCTCCCAAGAGCCAGTCAAAACCCAGTTCATCCAAATTCGTCTGATCCACCTCCAGCATGCGCACATGAATCACCGCCATCTTCGGAGCGGACTTGGTCGCCTGCTCGACGACGGTTTCTACAATATCCATGTTGGTGATCGTGTTACGGACCGTCAGCGTATTGGTGGCAGAGTTGTAGCTGGCGCTTGTCCCTTCCGGGAAGGTCACACCACGCGCTTCGAGAAACTCGCGCGCGCCCATACGGCGGATGATCAAATCACTACGGACATTGCCAGCAGGCTGTGCGGCAAATGGATCCGCCGCAGGAGCTGCACCCATACCAGCCCCCGGATCGGCTACAGGGGAACTTTGAATAAAATCGGGTGGTACCCGGAATGAGCGTGAGATGATCGCATTATTGCGATCACTGAGGGACATGAAGATCACCGCATGCTCATCCACCTTGTAGGTGACTCCACACATGTCCCCCACATAACGCAGGAGCTCATCCATCGGCACATTGCGCAAATTCAGGCTCACCGGTTTGTTCCGTGCCTCGGGCGGCACACTGATGACAAAACTGATCCCCTTGCCCTGCGGGTCCAGGTCATGACTGCGAACGCGGAGAAGCTCCACTACCTCATCCAAGGTGGCCCCCTCAAACTCCACCTTGGGAAAAATGAGTGTGTGTAGCTTTTGCGTAATGGATTCACTACCGCTCAACTGACCCGCCAGAGTGGCCACCCTGGCACCAAACAAGGCGCTACGATCCACCTCGGTCAGCGGCACCGGGTCTTCCCAGGCCTGCGCCACACCGCTCAGCATTTTGGCACGCTGGTGGTCGTAGGCGGTCTTGAAGTATCTTTGCCGCTCCCGCTCGACGTTTTCCATGCCGCGTCTTGCGGCACTGTTGGCGGAGTCAATTCGCAGCACATCCTGGTAAGTCGCAATCGCCTTATCCAGATCACCAAGTTGAAGAAACGAACCGGCTTTGATCAGCAGTTCCTGCACCGCCGCCACGTTTTGCACATGCTGCGGTGTGAGCGCAGGCGGAAAGCGGTCGGGGTCCGAGAGACGTTGCTTGAGTTCCAGAACCCGTTTGTCTTTGGGTGCCACCTCGGGCGCGAGGAGTTGATCCAGCAGCATGCCAGCGGCAGCAATATCACCTTTGGCCGCCAGTTCCTGGGCCTGCATGCAACCTGCCACCACGTAACCATTGCGCGCCGCCATGCGCGACTCCTGAGCGAGGGGGATGTCTGGCAACGCTTTATAGGTACCCTCAAACAAGGTCAGGGCCTCCGCCGACTTTTTCTGATCAATCAACTGGTAACCGCGCTCAATGGCGTCATTGAGCTTGTTCACCTGGATGGCACGGCGGCGTGCCTCGCCCTGAGCCATGGAGGAAACCGACTGCGCCGACGCCACCCCAATGGCATGACCGCCAAGAATGAGCATCAGGCACGGAACCATGCCACGCGTAATCAGACGGAGCATCGACATGGCTTGAGGACGTTTCGGGAAAGGCTGCAGGAGCATCAAAGTTGGGGAAATTTAACTTTATAACAGGACTCCGCCTTTCGCCCAAGCATTTTCTGCCATGAATCTCAGCCCGCAGTTGCCCTCCCGCCGCATCTTGCTCTGGTGACTGCTCATTCCCCAATCACCCATGGCCAAAGCCCCCATTAAAGTCGCAGTCACCGGCGCCGCCGGTCAAATCGGTTACGCCCTCCTCTTCCGCATCGCCTCCGGTGCCATGTTTGGCCCGGATCAGCCGTTGATCCTCCAGCTCATCGAAGCTCCCTTTGAAAAGCCACTGGCCGCCCTCGCTGGCGTGGCCATGGAGCTGGATGACTGCGCCTTCCCGCTGCTCAAAGGCATCGTCCAGACCTCCGACCCCGCTGTGGGTTTCAAAGACGCCAACTGGATCTTGCTGGTGGGTGCCAAGCCCCGTGGCCCCGGCATGGAGCGTGCCGACTTGCTCAAGGACAACGGTAAAATCTTCATCGAACAGGGCAAAATCATCGACGCAGTGGCCGCCGATGACGCCCGCATCGCGGTCGTGGGCAATCCGGCCAACACGAACTGCATGATCGCCGCCTCCCAGGCCAAGCGCCTCACCCCAGACCGCTTCACCGCCATGGTGCGCCTGGACCAGAACCGCGCCCAGACCCAACTGGCCCAAAAAGCCGGGGTGGACCTCACCGAAGTGAAGGACATCTTCATCTACGGCAATCACAGCCCCACGATGTTCCCGTCCTTCGCCCACGCCACCATCGGTGGTAAAGCCGCAGCCGCCGTCATCAATGACCAGGCCTGGCTCGAAGGCCCCTTCCTCGAAACCGTGGGCAAGCGTGGCGCTGCCATCATCGCCGCCCGTGGAGCCTCCTCCGCCGCTTCCGCCGCCAATGCCCTCGTGGACCACGTCCGCTCCCTCGTCACTCCGGGCGCGATCCATTCCATCGCGGTGAAGAGCAATGGCCTGTACGGCTTCAATCCTGAAGTCTGGGCCGGTATGCCAGTGCGCACCACCACCCCAGGCAGCTACGAGGTCATCACCAGCTACGAAATGGACGACTTCGCCAAATCCAAGATCGCCGCCACCAACAAGGAACTCACCGACGAGCGCTCCTTTGTGGCAGAGATGCTGTAATTCAGCCTCCTCATCCTCGAAGCGGCACCTTTGCGGGTGCCGCTTTTTTGTACCTACCGTGAAGAATCCCCCTCCCTGCACACGTTAAATCAGCATGTTCTCTTCTCGCCGCGACTTCCTCCAAACCACTGGCTGTGGCTTCGGCTACCTGGCCTGGCAGGCCATGGCGCAGAGTCAGGCGGCGCTGGCCAATCCGCTTGCGCTTAAAAAGCCGCACCATCAGCCGAAGGCGAAGCGCGTCATCTTCCTCTTCATGCAGGGCGGCGTGAGCCATGTCGATTCGTTCGACTACAAGCCGCGCCTCTTCAAAGACGACGGCAAGATCATTGAAGTGGCCGACTCCCGCTCCATCGCCAGGACCGGCAAAGGCGCGCTGCAGCGGGTCATGAAACCCCTCTGGGACTTCAAGCAGCACGGCGAAACCGGCCGCTGGGCCTCCAATCTCTTCCCCCACATCAACCAGCATGTGGATGACCTCTGCTTCCTGCATGGCATGCACACCGAAGGCGTCGCGCACGGCCCAGCCACGCTCTTCATGCACACCGGCACCACCAGCAACATCCGCCCCAGCATGGGTTCCTGGGTCATGTACGGTCTCGGTGCAGAAAACGAAAACCTGCCCGGCTTCATGACCATCAGCCCGAGCCTCGGCAATGGTGGCCCGCGCAACTATGGCAATGGCTTCCTCCCCGCCGTGTTTCAGGGCACCCCCGTCGGACGCTCCGGCCAGCCTGCACGCGAATCCTCCATCAAGAACATCACCAACGCCATCTGGACGCCCGAGCAGCAGCGCAAGCAGTACGGACTGCTCAGCGCGCTGAATGCCGAACAGGCCGCCCATGCCATGCCCGGTGACACCGACATCGACGCCGTCATCCGCAGCTACGAGCTCGCCTGGCGCATGCAAAACAAAGCGCCAGATGCCATGGACATCAGCAATGAGTCCGAAGCCACGCTCAAGCTCTACGGCATCAACGAGAAGCCCACCGACAACTACGGCCGCCAGTGCCTCATGGCCCGCCGCATGGCCGAGCAGGGCGTCCGCTACATCCAGGTCAATTACGGCGACAACTCCAACAACCCCGCCTGGGACCAGCACTCCAATCTGCCCAAGCACGGCGACCACGCCGCCGCAGTCGATAAACCCATCGCCGGTCTGCTCTACGATCTCAAACAGCGCGGCCTGCTCGAAGACACCATCGTCTGGTGGGGCGGCGAATTTGGCCGCACTCCCTACGCCGAGAAAAACGGCACCGGGCGCGATCACAACCCCCTCGGCTTCACCGTCTGGGTCGCCGGCGGCGGCTTCAAATCCGGCTTCGCTCACGGCGTCACCGACGACATCGGCCACATGGCCGTCGAGGACAAAGTCCACATGCACGACCTGCATGCCACCATCCTCCACCAGCTCGGCCTCGACCACGAAAAGCTCACCTTCCGCCACGCCGGCCGCGATTTCCGCCTCACGGATGTAGCAGGCCACGTGGTGAAGGAAGTGATCGCGTGAGGAACGGTAAACTTTCGGTGGTCAGGCTTGCGCCGGCGCTTTAAATTCAAGGCATGAGTAGCGTCATGGATGGCGGGCACTCCGGGACGTAGGTTGGGAGTGTTTGGCGCGCAAGACACTCTTCATCACGCAAAAGCCCCTCCGCCAAACCGCCCGACCACGAGGACGTACGTACGCCACCAAGCCTGCAGTACGCTGATAGACGGGCGGGCTGTCGCCCTGGTCTTTATACACATCTTGAGTCAAAAAAAGCTGAAGTTTCCTCTGTACTTTTGAATTTGAT
>CAINGK010000228.1 GCA_903848465.1 uncultured Verrucomicrobiota bacterium | reverse complement strand
TCCTGCGCCTCGTCTCCGCCCTGCTCTGCGAGCAAAGCGATGAGTGGAGCACCGGCAAAATTTACCTCAACATGAACTCCGCTGAACCATCCCAAACCTGATCGCCACTTTTACAGAATAAAATTTGCGCCGCCCCTCCCACCGAGACGGTAGGCTGCGTATCCCCTACTCAGGTGTCACTGCGCTGACCACCCCGGACAAAGAAAGTAGGGCCCAGTCTCAATTCACCCGGTCAAAGCGTGAATCAATTTTTCACGCCTGCACCCGTTTGTAGTCCATCGGCCTCCTGCGCCGCCGCGTCTCCTGCTTATAAAGTGTCGCGCTGCCCTTGCAGCGGTGCGCCATCGCTAGGCCCATCACATCGTCATCGTGACAACCGCTGCGCGCCTCCTCGCGGCCGTTCTTGCTCCACATGAAGTTCTTGCATTCACCCAGGATGTGCGGGCAGAAGACGTCCAGCGTTTCGTTGTGAAACGCCAGCGCTAGGCTGTCGATCACATCGCGGCGCTGGTCGCGGTCCTTGAGCTTCCAGCCGAGCATGAAGCTCTGCCGTTCGCGGTCAAAGGGGTCCACCACCTGGCGCTTGTACAGCGGCACGCCCGCGTCCTTCAGGCGCTCCAGCACATGCAGGCCCATGTTCACCTCCAGCACCACGAGAGCGCCGCCGTAGTACTCGGACAGCAGCGCGATGTAATCCGCCGTCAGCAGCGTGGTGCCAGTAAACGGCGGGCGCACACGGGCCACCACCGCGTCCTTGTAGCAGGCACCGCCCGCCGTCTGGTAAGCCGTGCGCAGCACGCCGATGGAGTGCCGGTCTGGGTCGCCGCTTTCCGCCTGGTCCTCGCCCGTCATGGGGTCACACCATACGATGTAGCTGCAGCCGAGCTGCGGCCTTTCCCAAAGGTGAAAGCTGCCAAAGCCGCTGGCGTCCAGTTGAAACTCCACGCCTTCTCCCTGCGCCACCAGCGAGCCCACCTCCGGCGCGTGCAACTGCGCCGCCAGCTCCATCCGCCGCAGCACCGCCACATTGAAGCGCGGCCTGCCTGAGGAAAGAAAGCACGACACCTCATCCTCGGGGTAGAACTCATCAAACGTGTCCTCCGAACCCGAGCACTCCGCCTCCATGATCGCACGCCGCCACGCGATCTGCTCATCCGTCCACCCATACCTGCGGCGGCCATTGGCCTCGCGCGGCGTCAGTGTCGCCTCGATCTTGGCGCGCATGGCAGGCGTCACCGGCTTCACATTTTCGGCAAACTCAAACCACGCGGCAAACACCTTCACCCAGCCGTTTCCAGGCGCGGCCTCGCCTGCACGCCAGGCCTTCAGGAAAGCATCCAGCGTCAGTGCGCCCTGCCACGTCTCAAAGTGCCAGCCGCTGGCACCGTCTGGTGTGCTCTCCGCGATGGCCAGCCCCGCATCATTGAGGGAGGGCAAGATGGAGGCCATGATCTTGCGGTCATCCTTCACGCCACCGCGCGGATACTTCGCCGACTCGCTGAAGAGCACCGCCTGCCGTGGCTTCGAGATGCCGGGGTTCATCGACTCCGCGCTCGTGATCGTCGCTGTGCTGCCGTTGGACCACTTCATGCGCCGCTCACGTGGCACCAGCGTATTGTGCCAGGGGAAGCGGTCATTCTCGCTGAAGGTGCGGATGCGTTCCAGGATGCCCTGGCTGTTGGCGCTGATGTTCGCCAAGATCAGCGCATCCGTGTTGCGCTGCTGACAGAGGTGGTAGATGACCTCCACGCTGAAGGTCGTGCCGCCGCACTGGCGGATTTTTGTCACGATGATGCGGATGGCTGGAACGCCCAGCGCCGTGAGCACCTCCACCGCCTCCGCCATGCGACGCTGCAGCACATTCGCGCGCGGCGTCAGGAGCTTTTTGGTCATGGCATTCTGCACCTTGGTGCATGTTTCAAAATGTGCCAGCGGCGAATGCGCCGCGAGGTGGAAGTTGGTATCGCTCATAGTGTGATACAAAACCCTTGGGTCAGAATTTGGAATGGCAAGTTTTATTTGCTAGCATATAGCCTGAAATACCACGGTAAGACACTCAAGGCTTTATAGTTGATGGCATCATTGAGAGTGGTGGTAAGGGGGCATAGGGATTCTGGGGCCTATGCGCGCCTCGGCTTCAGTCATTGTGATCATTGATTCACTGCAGTCGTGAGTTTTTCTGTTCCGGGGGCTTCGACTCACTTCGTTCAGGTTCAATTAGTTCCGGCCCCCATAAATTGGGACTTCCTGCCTAAGGCAATCACCATTTGCGCTCCGCGAAAACCCAGGCACACTTTGGGAATGAAGACGCTCTTTCTTTCTCTACTGCTGCTTGCATCAGCGGCCCAGGCGGACCAATGGCAGGTGAACGGCAAGACGTACAAGGGCACCATTCATAAATTCAATGCGGACCAAACCATGATTTGGGTGACCTCCGACTGGGACAGCTACGCTGGCAGTTGGCTGAAAGTCGCCGAGCTTGATTCCGTCACTCGTGTGCGGCTGAATGTCGCCACGCAGCAGGAGCAGGCCGCCGTGGCAGCGGAGCTGGAGCAACTCCGCCAGATGGAGGCCCAGGCTGAAGCCCAGGCTCAGGCACGCGCTGCCGCTGATCGTACCGCCCGCATTGAAGAGCAGAAGCTCGCCCTCGAACGCGAAAAACTCAACTTCCAGCGCCAGCAGGAAGCGAATCGTCACGCCGAACGGCAGAGGCAGCAGCAGCAACAACAGCAGAGGTCGTCCACGAAGATCTACATTGTCCCCGTCAACCAGGGGGGCAATGTTCAGAGAGCGCCGCAGATTCCTCGGGTGCCAGTGGTGCAGCCCATTCTCCTGTATAACAACTAGCGCAGCGAATGGGCAGAGACCCTGGCTTGCTTGTGTGATCCGCAAGTTGTAAGCGACTTCGTCAATTTGCGCCGCACCCTGGTCTTGCCATTCTCCGCTCTCGGCGGTAAGCCCTGCGCTATGCAGCCTGCGGACATTGCCCGGAGTTATGATGCCATTGCGGAGCGGTGGCTGGAGCCGCACCTTGAAGACAATGGGATACGCCAGCATGAGCACGCGCTGAAATTCCGTGCGTCGCCCGGTGGGCGGGCGCTGGATGTGGGCTGCGGCTGCCAGGGCCGCTTCATCCGCCTGCTAGCGCGGCACGGCTATACGGTGGAGGGGCTGGATGTCTCCGCACGCATGATCGCCCTAGCGCGAGAGCGGGAGCCGCAGGTGACATTTCACCATGCGGACGTGTGCGACTGGCAGCCTGACGGTCTGTATGATTTCATCACCGCGTGGGACAGCATCTGGCACCTGCCGCTGGAGAGAAATGCCGCCGTCATCACCCAGCTCTGCCATGCCCTGGCACCCGGTGGTATTTTCATCTTCACCCTCGGCGGACTCGATGCTCCCGAAGAGAAGCAGGATACGAGCATGGGTGTGCCTATGCACTACAGCACGCTGGGCATTTCGCAGACGCTGCAAACCCTGACTACCGCAGGCTGCGTGTGCCGCCACCTGGAGTATGATCAATACCCTGAGTCGCATGTCTTTGTCATCGCGCAGAAGGGGTGAAGCTTGGGGTGAATGGCAAACCGTGCGTTCAAGCTTCGCGTCAGTGGCACCGCTTGCGTGGGGGCTAGAATGCTCTGTGGCCTAAGTACGCCATCCGGCTTGCGAAAGCGGAAGCGCTTTCGCGTGGTGTAGTGAGCGTTCCTCGTCTTACCCCCATCCTTCAGCCTGCGAAAGCGGTGCCGCGCTAAAGCTTGTCACCGCACTCCAAGACGCTTCGCGCTCGCGTGGGCGCTGGGCTTCTTGCTGCGCGCTAGCCTGCATCGGTGGAACCGCTTTGGTGGGGGCTCGCGTGGTGTCCGCCCAGAGCGCTCAATCCACTGGCATGGTCACACGACTAGCGCCGCCCTCTTTCGAAAGGATTCCCGGCTGGCGGCGCTGGGCGCGGAGGAGGCGCAAAGATGTGGGGCGGTGGCGCAGCAGGCTGAAAATGAACGGGCATTGGCTGGGGGCGCTGTTGCTGCTGCACAGGGAAGATACGCGGTGGGGGCGCAGGGGCCGGTCTTTCCATGTACTGGGGCACCTGCCGCTCCTGGTGCTGGGGCATTGGGTGGATGCCCGGCCTGAAGGTCACAGCGCTGGCGTTGGGTGTGGCTTGGGGTTGGCTGGATTGCATGACGGGCTGTGTGCGTGCAGGCTGGCCTTGAGCATGAGGAAAGCGGTAGGGCTGGCCGGGGTCCAGCATGGGGCCGTTGCGGGTGGCGGGTTGCTCCAGCGGACGGTTAGAATTGCTGGGCGCGCCACCGGATGGCAGGAACTGCTGGGGCGTGGTAGGCTGGCGGATTTCTTCAGTCATGTGGCGTGGCTCTGCGGGCGGCGGCACGGTGCCAGTGACCATCGCATTGCCACTCCCAGTAGCCTGACGCTCATGCGGCAGGAGTGTGCGGCCAAAGGCGGGAGGTGCTGCGGTGCTAGTGGCCGGGTGGGAAGTCTTCTCTGGCAGGATGGGTGGGGCCGTGCGCGCCAGTTCATCGCGCTGCTGCTGGCGCAGGTGCTCGGCACCAGGGGTGTCTGCCGCGCCGCGCCAGCCGCGTTCCATTTGCGGCTGCTGCAGTGTCTCGCGCACTCGTGATGGCAAAACCTGCGAGGCCCCACGGCGGATGGAGGGGGAGGCGACGACGAGTTGATCCTGCTCGATGCGGGAGCGACTGCCTGCGCCGCGTGGCGCGCCGCTGTTGATGCCGCCAGCACCGCCGCCGGGGTGCTCTAGCCAGTCGCGGCGGAAGCCCTCGTCATCGCGCCGCAGCGTGAGGCGGCGGACTTGATTGCCACCAAAGCCATTGATGCGCTGCGGGTCCGGCCCGCCCACAAAGATGTGGTTGGTCACATCCGGCATGTAGCTCATGCGCGTGACATTCACCGACTGGCCGTAGAAGCCGAAATTGCGGTTGCGATCCATGATATACGGCAGCAGCGACGTGGCACAGGCAAACGCGCCCATGGGCACCACGTTGTAGTAACCGGGGCCGACATCGTAGTAGCCGTCCGTCCAGCCGCCAAAGCCGGTGCCGGGGTACCACGCGGCCTCAGGTGGCAGCGGCGACCAGCCGATCTGCCCCTGCGTCTGCCGCCAGGACACCCAGGCCGGAGCCCAGTCATACCCCGGCACCCACATCCAGCCCTGCTGCATCTGGATCCAGCGACCGTAGTGGTAGGTGATCCAGCCAAAGTCCTCGTTCGACATCCACGTCCAGCCTGCATCCGTGTACGCCCAGCTCCCATCCGCATACGGTGCCCAGCCCGGCTGCTGCGCCACCAGCGGCTGCCACACATAGCCGTAGTTCGGCGTAGAGATCCAGTCGCCGTACGGACTGAGCGCATCGTAAAAGAAGTCGATGGACACCGCGTCATTCGCCCGCGCCGGAGTCGGAGCCAGCGGAGCCGCCACGCCCATCAGCGCGGCACACAGGAGGAGAAGAGAACGTTTCATGGTGAAGCGGGGGGTAAAGTGGTGGTGGCAGTGCGGACGCAGCAGGTTACGGGCTTTTGCCCGTCAGGTGATTGGACGCTGCACGCGACGTTTTCTTCAAAGTCGTGAGAGGGAAACGGCGCAGTTTCATCTTTGGGAGGCTATGCGGTGGCCAGTGACCCGGCTATGGGGTGAAACCCTGCCGGGTGGCTCGTCGAAAAAATGGTGATCCATAATGCTCTTGAGCGCTCGACAGAATTGTTTCTCATCTAACATTAGCCATCTCTTGCGCTTTATGAATGGCACTTAATGAAGTGCGTTGTTCGTGGACTTCGAGGGCGGGGGGCGTCTGAGCGCAACTGGTGTGCGGCGGAGTTCCAAGCAGACGCTGCTGGTGAGCTTGGTGTGTCACGAGTGCTCTGGGTTTGCTTCCCGGTGTTGCTGGCGCTAACCCAGGGCGGCGCTCGCTAAGGCTCGCTTGCCCTGGGCTACGTTATGCCGCCCTTTCAGGGCTTATTGAGACTTGCATAACAGACTGACATCGTTGTCTTGAAGGCCAACGGCCTTCCGTCATATAGCCCAGGCGGTGCCGAGCCTTAGCGAGTGCTCCCCTGGGTTCTGGCAGACAATCCGGGAAGCAAACCCAGGGCTCCTCCACACGACGCCGGATGCCAGCAGCGTCTGCTCCGCCTTTACGCCACAGGCAGCTGTGTCCAGAGTCCCGCGCAGCACCATGCCTCCGACCTAAGATTTCACACGAACTCCGTTTGCGTCAGTCTATTGTGCAAGCCTCAATAAGAAGACTGAGACAGTAAAGGCTGCAAAAGTACGAAACTACGTCTTAACTAAGTGCCATTCATGCCAGGCAAATAGCTCCAATGTTCCACACATTGTCAATCCTGTGGGACATTCATTCGCTCATCAGTGAGTCAGGCTATGGAGATGCAGAGTGCAGGACGGGTGAGCACCAACAAAGCAGCGCAGCCGCTCTCTCCACGCCGCCCTCACTTCCAGGCGTCCCGCCACATGTCGGGATACCAGCGGCCTTCGTCCATTTCGATGAGGTCGAAGTCGGTGATGAGGCTGCCGTCTTCCGGCAGGCCGTATTGGCGGATCATGTCGGGGATGAAGGCGTCGGTTTCATCATCGCGCCAGCCGCGCTTGCTCATGAAGCTGTTGTAGATGAGCACCTCTTCATCGGTGAGGCGGCGGCCATGGGCTAGGCACCAGTCGAGCACTTCTTCGTCACTCTTGCCGCTGTGTACCTGGGCTTTGACGTCCTCAAAGCTGACGGCCAAGTAGCGGCAGGTGCGCCCGTCGAAGCCCTTGCCAAACATGCCATGGTAGTCCTCTGGGAGTTCGCCCTTGGAGTGCAGACGAATCTTGGAACACATGCGGGCAAAGTAAAACAGCCCACGGGTTTTCTCATAGCAGCCTTTGATGCCGGGTATCTTCATGGCGGGTCTTTGGGTGTGAGGTTGGGGTCAATGAATTCACTTCACCTCCGGCAACGTCTCCCCACGCGCCCACGCGCCGATGAGTTCCAGATAGGCCGGTGGCTCTTCGTGGCCGTAGCCACTCATGGTGATGCGGGTGAGGTCGATCCCGGCGGAGCGGGCCTGGCGCTCGACCAGCTTGATGAGTGGCGTGGCCACGAGGGTGCGCTGTAGCCGATGCTTCAGCTTTTTTTCGGTGTCGCCATACAGGACGAGGAAGCGGTGGCCTTGCAGCGCGGGGTCACCCATGGTGGAGGGATTGAGCGCAAAGCCGATGCCGCCCTCCATCAGCACAAACGCGCTGAAGTGCTTGAGGATATAAGTGTCTTTGGCGGCGGCGAGCACGCTGGTGGCGTGAGCGCCATTGGAGAAGCCGCCGAGAGTGCTACGCTCGGTCGCGATGTTTGGCACTGTTTGCGCCAGCTTTTCTAGCATGGCCTGGTAGCTGGTGCTTAGCACAGAGGCGTCGTTGGAGTTGACCAAGGAGCCCATGTTGAGGGTGACGCCGGGCAGTATGGGTGGCTTGGCCTTGGGGTCTTTGAAGAGTGGGAGGTTCACGGCAATGAAGCCGCGCGGGCCGATGATGCGCCGGGTAAACGCCACATTGGCACCAGCACCGCCGTTGCCGCCGTCAATGAAGACAAACAGCGGGAAGGTTTTGCCCGCTGCGTAGTCTTCCGGTAACTGCGCGGAAAGCTGCGGCACGGTTTCCTTGCCGGTTTTCTGCTGGTAGTAGGTCGCGGGCAGTTCGGGAAATTCGAGCGTGAACTGCGCGTTTGGCAGCAGTTTGACCGGCTCCGCGTGCAGTGCGCACGACATGCCGAGCATGAGCGCGATGAGGCACGAGAGGGCGTGTCTCACGGATTGTCGGTGCAAAAGGCGCATGCGCCTACAACAGGCAGTAGGGACGCTGAAATGCCAGACCTTTTTGCAGGCAGATCAAGGCTCATGGAGGGAGCACGGAAGGTAGCCGGTGGTGAAGCGGAACCGCGTAGCGGTGCAGCGGAAACCACCGGCCCGCGCGATGAACCCATTCCCATTCAGGGGGCGCAGGCCGCAGGTATGCGAGAAGCATTCTGCTGACCAGCGCTAACGAAGAGCCTGCGCACGGCTTTCGCATACCTCCGGCATGCGGCCTTGAGCTTGCCAGCATGGTTCGCGTGGTCTGGTGGTCCGCGCTCGCCAAGGCTCGCTTCACCACATATCTAATCTCTCTGCTCTCTCCGGGGGCGCAGGGTATGATTGGCTTGTGCGATGTGACCGGTCTGCGGAAAGCGGTGGCTGAGTTTCCTCTTTCACGGTACGAGCTACCGAGGACAGGCTGCGCCTCACTCGGCAACCACACTCCCTATTGTGGAGCGTGATTCGGTGACGCGCTTTTTGAGATCCAGCGCGGTGTACGATGACTCGCCTCAAGTGAGTGCCCTTCATGCCATGAACGTTAGTTCAACGCACCTGTTCACGCCCTGCGCAAAAAGTAAAACGCATACGCCAGTGACGCCACAGCGGTCATCCCACCCGGCACATACAGCGTGCTGTAGCCGAGGCTGGGAAACAGCAGGGCGCTGACCACGCCGCCGGTGAAAAAGCCGGTGATGATGAGGAAGCAGAGGCGCACGCGCTGGGCGTCCACCGGCAGGCCGCGGATGGCGTGGCCGAGGAAGATGCCGAGATCCGTGAACATGCCGGAGATGTGCGTGGTGCGCACGACGGCACCGCTGAAGGTGCTCATCATGGCGTTTTGCAGGCCGCAGGCGCAGGCGGCGCTGTAGAAGCCGAAGTCGCTCCCGTGCTGGATCAGCGGCACGGCCACGCACAGCAGCACGGACTCCAGCAGCAGCGCCACGCCATAGCGGTGCCCGAGCTGCAGCGTGCTGTCCTGGATGATGAAGCCGCTAATGACCGTGCCGACGATGAAGGAGCCGAGCGCGGCGGCAAAGTGTCGCATGGATTCGTAGTCGAGCTGCGCCACCGCCGCCGCGAGCATGGACGTGGTGCCCGTGAGGTGCGTCACGGCCTGGTGCTTGATGCTGAGGAAGCCGACGACATTGACCATGCCCGCGATGAACGCCAGCACCCACGCGCCAGCCCAGACCCAGCGGGGGAGTTTAGAGATCATGGGGGATCAGCAAGGGATGGGTAGAAGGGAGGTGCATTGTGCCGCAGATGCGGCGAGCAAGCATTCCATGGGCCGGAGGAAATGCGAGGGGGGAATGGCACTCAGTTAAGACTCAGTTTCGTGCTTTTGCGCCCTTCCTCCTCAGTCTTCTTGAGCCCTGAATGGGCTGCGGATTCAGCCCAGGGCCGCCGAGCCTTGGCGAGGCCGCCCTGGGTTTCCGCACAGCAACGCCAGGAAGCAAACCCAGAACTCCGCTACACCTCACGCCCGCTAGCAGCGACTGCATTGAACTCCGCCGCGCAGTAGTCGTGCTGAGTCCTCCAAAAACGACGATGCCTCCCTTAACTGAGTGCCATTCATGACTGGCTATTCTTTCTGAAGCGGGCCGACTCGTTCAGGGCTTTGAGCGGCGACTTCCACTGGCACGTCAACGGTGAAGGTGCGGGAAGGTTTGGCCTTGCCGCTGCGGATGGCCTTCATCTCGCGGACGCTATGGAGGAGTTCCTGGAAGAGTTCTTCTTTCATGATCAGTAGAGATATTGCCAAAGATGGCAGCCAGCACAATCTCATACCCAGCCATGGCTCGCGATCACTTTTGCATATGAAGTCACGCCAAAGACCTTGCGCGGCCCGCCGTTAAGCGTTCGATGGTTTCCCACTCGGCGTCCGGCGCATAGACCAGTTCAGCTTCTGTGGCGGTCAGCGGACTGGGGTTCAGGTAGCCGAGCGACTCCTCAGTCTCCAAGCGACGGACCGCCTCCGCGACGGCTTCCTGTGCGGACGCAAACCTCCCCAGAGCGACGAGGCGCGAAAGAAAGCCATCCTGTTCTGCTGGCAAGGTGATCGTCATAACGATAAGGCGTATGCTTATAAGGCTAACATGGGCAGTGGTCCAGGTCAAGGAGACTAGCCATCGCTGACACCGTGTTATCCCCCGCTGCCGTGTTCTGTTTAAAACGACGTCTCGGATTCGTAGCGATGAATTCATTGGTTTTCACGATTTCTAGCCCTTTGGCATTCGCCTAGCCTAGGGTCATTGGATCCTGCTTGCTAACTTTTGACGAAGGCCACCAAACAGACTGAAGCCCGCACTCCGATGGCTGGGCCTTGCAATGCGCCGAGGATCATTGACTTTGTGCCGTCTTCGTCTTTCAATGCTCCATGAACTCAGAGATTCCAGCCTGCTCCTTGCTGCCATCACGACCCTCCGTGATGACGCACGCGCAGGTGACGAGGCAGTTCAAGGCCAGCGCGAGGCAGCGCCGGAAACTGGGACAGGTGGTGCCTACGGAGCCCTTCTTCGTTTCGCCCGAGGCCACGGCCTTGTTTCGTCAGAGGAATGGCTCTCACTGCTTTCTCCGCTAGAAGGCGGCAACGAGCATGAGGTGTTTCAGGATGCGCGTGATCCCGTGACGTGGCACTCGGTTAAGGGTGTCTATCGTGTATTTTAGAGGACTCTGCGCGACTGATGCGTGGCGGAGTTCCATGCAGACGCTGCTGGTGGGCGTGAGGTGTGGCGGAGGACGTGGATTTGCTTCCCGGCGTTGCTGGCGCTAACCCAGGGCGGCGCTCGCTGAGGCTCGCTTGCCCTGGGCTACATTATGCCGCCCTTTCAGGGCTCCAGAAGACTGAGACAGGAAGGCCGCTAAAGCGCAAATTGCATCTTAACTGAGGGGCATCTAAGCCTGGTAATCTTTAGCACATACCAGTTCAAGCCATTGACTATTATTGGGCTGAATATACCAGCCTCACCGGCCCTTTGCCGCCACCCCAATGAGATCAATGGATTTCACAATCACCTGCCCTTCGGCATTCGGCTGGTCGGTGGGCCAGAGGGTGAGTTGGGTGATGAGGCCGTCGTAGCCGGGGGCGGAGGCGAGATCGACTTCGATGGTCGTTTCTTTGTCCGCCATAACAGGAAGAAGGAAGCTAGCAGAGTTGGCCTGGGTGGTTTGATCGCCGCCTTGTTTTTTCCAGGTGATGTGGCCGGTACCGGCGAGGCCGGTCCAGGTGCCGGTGAGGCGGAGCTTGGGGGCGGCGGCGGCGGGGTAGGGCTGCACGGGGCCATCGACGACGGCGGTTTTTCCTTTGGCGATGGTGAGCTTGAGCCCGTCTTTGATCGGCCAGCCGGCATCGGTGCAGCCACGGGGCACCCAGTGCTGGCGGTCGCTGGTGAACTTCCACACGGGCGGGGTGCGCGGGCGCATGATGGCGGTGAAGTAGTCGCGCAGGTCGGTCAGCTTGCCGGCGCGGATCATGACCTCGAAGTCAAAGACGATGTTGTGATCGAGCGCATCGGTGGAGACGGGGCTGATGTACATGGTGGGCGAGTCATCCGAGTTCCAGGTCTTCACGGGGGAGCTGGTGCCGCCGAGGTAATTGTACACGGTGGGGTTGCAGATGCCGAGGCCCCAGTCGTCATCGCCCACGGCGGCGACCCAGCCTTCGGTGGCGATGAAGCGTGCCCAGGGGAAGACCTGGCCTTTGGGCTTGAAGATGCGCGTGAGGCTGCCGCCGGTGAAGGGCTGATCGCCGGTGTAGGCCATCAGGTGGTCCAGCGCGCTGACGGTATAGACGGCGGGCAGTTCCTGATTGTGCGCGCCGTACCAGGTGTGGTCGGCGCGTTGATTGATCAGGCGGTATTTCACGCGCAGCATGGGGCCTTCGAGCTTGAGGTCGGCTTCAAAACGGCAGTCGCCAGGCACATCATCGAGCGCCCACTGCATGGGGATGCTGACGAGATGAATGGCGGTGCCGGTGTTGGTGAGTTCGACCACCTTGGCGCGATGACCAAAGACATCGCCGGACTGGATGGGATTCCACGCCCAGTTTTTCCAGGCAGGGTGGGTCTTTTTGCCATCGGGCTCAAAGGGACGCGGGCCGGAGTAATACGAGAGCTGGATCTGGCGTCCCCAGTCGTTGTTGTTGATGAGGTTGTCGTGCCCTGGAGTGGAGATCCAGGTGATCGCGCCGCCGAGATCCTGATCCACGCCGACTTTGATCTCACCGTTGTCGATGAAGCTCATGCGGTCGGCATGGATGTTGAAGTGCGGGTTGGGCTTGGGATCGGCGGCGGGTGAAAGCGTCAGGCTTAGCAGCGCGGCCAGGACGGTGTACAAAGGCGTGCGATGCGTGGAGCGGAGAGAAGTCATGAATAGAAGAGTGGCGGGTGTGCGGCGGTGGTATCTCATCGTGTCCTGGCTTTTTTGCCGTAGGCCGTCTTTTGCCCCGGCTGCTGCTCAGCCCAGACGAGGACACGGATGTCTTTGTCAGACAGGGGGGCCGTGAGGGCGAGAAGTAGGAGGGACTTCATGCGTCAGTCATGCGGGGGAAGGCGGGGACGTCCATTTGAAAGATGGCGCATTTTTTGGGGAGAGTGTGGGCGCAGTTGAGGGGGCAACTAACGTCATCTGCTCGCCCCCACGTCAGAGCGCATCACACAATCTCCCCATTCCCTGCTCGTGAAAGCGTGCGAGAATCTCAGTATCCGTGCCGCAGTAGCGGATGGCCTCGACGCAGGAGCGAAGTGCCGCCTCGATGACAAGTGCCACCTCGTCTGGGGATTCAGGCTGACGCTCCACCCGGCAATGATTTGGACAACCTGTGCAGCCAGCCTCCTGAAATCCTGCATCCCAGGTGATGTTCTGCGGCGCGGTCTCCGGTGGCAGCGCACACAGGATGCAGCTATCCTTGATGACGTAAAAGGCACCGGGCGCGTTGTCCGGCTCTCGCTCGAACTTCGGAGTGACTATCGGGTAATCGCGCATGGTGTGCAGTGTGACCTAGCGATTTATGCTCAGCGACCGTGCTGGACGGCGCAAGATGAACTTCTGCCAAGTACGCAATGCGCTTCGCACGGCGGAGCACATTGCAGACGCTGCTGGTGGGCGTGGCGTGTGTCGGAGGACGTGGGTTTGCTTCCCGGTCACATGCTAGTGACCCAGGGTCGCCTCGCTGAGGCTCGGCTGACCCTGGGCTGAATCCGCAGCCCTTTCAGGGCTGGTGTAGCGCGGAGTGGTGTAGCGGACGGTTATGCCAATCTTCCAAGGGGCTTCAAGGCAGGGGGCAATCCATCGACACATGAAAACGAAGGACTCAGCGTCTTGACTGAGTGCCATTCTTTGGGGCCGACTATTCACAAAGAAGGCGCATCCAATGACAACACCGGGCTGGCGGACGATACGCCTGGAAAATACCGGGTGCATCCCCGCTGGGATTCGCTACTATGCGCCCATGAACTCACGCTCCTTGCTCCTGATAGCCACCCTCCTCTGCAGTCTGGCCAGCTCATCCTGCTCCAACATCATCGGTGCCCACGCCAACAAGGGAGCGCTGGCCAAACGCCAGCCTGCCACCATCGTGGTGCATACGGATGACTCCGGCGACGAGGAGATTTTGCTAGCCGTCAAGCACGGGCTGCTGGCGCGCGGGTTCCCGGTCGTCCATGGCAAGCAGGCTCCACTCCTGGTCAAGGTGTCTGACACCTGGCGCTGGGATTGGAAGATGTATCTGAAGGAGCTGGACATTATTATCATCGACACCAAGACCGGCACGCAGAAGGCCCACGCCTACTACCGCAATTCGCCTTGGCACAAGTATCCTTCCAGAACGTTTGTCGTGCAGCAGATGTTCCACCAGATGGATCAGCAGGGTGTGTTTAAGAAGTGATCTGTGCGAGGACGAGGTGTGCGGTTTCATTAACGCACCCCGCGCATGCTGCTGAAGCATGGGGCATTCTTTGACGGTACTGCTGCTCAATACCCATTTTCATTTTGCGAAGGGCTACTTTTGCAGATGGATGATGCAGGGTAGTCTCGCACGAATCGGAGGCGGAGTGGTTGGAAAAGGGGCGCGCGTTGAGTCAGCAGCGCGCGCTGGGACGAAGGAATCTAGGGACGCGCACAGCGCATCCCTACCATCCCAACGTGTTGCGGTACCTCAGGGCTGGTAGGGCACCGCTGTGTCGGGGCCGTGATTTCGGGTCTGTCACGACGCAGGCGCCGAAGAAGGTTCGCCGTCTTAGTCGTGGTCGATCGACGAGGGCGCAGCACTCACTTATTTTGAGCGGGGCTACTTTTGAACGTTTGTGGGCGGGGAGGATAGCTGGGGATGCAACCGGTGGCCGCTGCCCTGTGGCATTGCCACTAGGCACTCACACATCCCTTTGAAAGATGGCGCGTTTCCTTTTGTTTGTTCTGCATCCACTGCATGAACCCGCCCACCCCATCTGACGCATCCGCCGCAGCCCGCTACCAAGCGAACCTGGAAAACAAAGGCGTTGGCACCGCTGCATCCACCCAAGCGGCGCTGAAGCCGACGCGGTGTGCGCTGGAGAGTGTGCTGGTGTACAGCAAGTCGGCCTGGTATGAGCACGCGACCATTTCGGCTACGAACCACTGGTTCATGCACTTTGGCTGGGACAATGGCGTGAACATCGACCAGACGGACGATCCGATGAAGTTCAATCTCGATGACCTGAGCCGCTACCAGGTGCTGGTGCTCAATAGCACGACGGACTTTGGCACGGACCTCAATGAGGAGCAGCGCGCGGCGCTCATGGCCTGGTTCCGCCAGGGGCGCGGCATCGTGGCGGTGCATGCGGCGGCGGTGAACCATGGTGTGTGGGACTGGTATGCCGATCTCGTGGGCTGTGACTTTGAGGCGGATTCCGACCGCATGCCCGCGCGGCTGGTGATTGATCCCGCAGCGGCGGAGCACCCCGCCGTGAAGCGGTTTGCGCCGGAGATTTGGATCAATGAGGAGTGGCTGTGCTTTGACCGCGCCGTCACCGGCCAGCCCGATGTGCAGGTGCTGATGCGCCTGGATGAGTCCACCTTTCAGCCCGTGCGCGACAAGTTTCTGGAGATGAACGCGCGGCCGATGGGCGCGGATCATCCGGCGGCGTGGACGCGCGAGACGCAGGGCGGACGCTTTTTTTACACGATCATCGGCCACGACTGTCGCGTGCTGAACAGCGAATTCGGCAAGCGCCATATCCTTGAGGCGCTGCGCTGGGCGGCGTTTGAAACGGAGTAGGGCGTGATTGGACTTCGTGTGAAATCTGGAGCCGGAGGCATGTGGAGCGGGACGCAGAACACAGCGGCCTGCGGCGCAATGGCGGAGCAGACGCTGCTGGTACCCGGCGTGGTGTGGAGGGGCACTGGGTTTGCTGCCCGGATTGGCTGCCAGAACCCAGGGGAGCACTCGCTAAAGCTCGGCACCCCTGGGCTTAATTACGGAAGGCCGTTGGCCTTCAAGGCAAGGACGTCAGTCTGTTATGCTAGTTTCAATAGTGCAACGGCAGCGGAAGTGACTATACGTTTTAGCGAATCATGGAAATATCGAAAATGAAACCGACTCTCTCACTCATCGCAGCGCTGCTGCTCTCTCCGCTGGCGGCACTGCATGCGGCTGACCCAGTCACGATTTCCGTGGATTCGCCAGCGGTGGTGTTTTCTCCGGGCAACTGGACGGGGGATGCGGGGCGTGGGGGGAAGGGGTTTCGGCAGACGTGGAATGCGGGGGCCTATATGCGGGTGGTGTGGGAGACGAAGAATGCGAAGCCGATGGCGAAGCTGCTGCTGGATACTTCGACGTTTCCGCCAGCCTTCAATGGACCGCAGATCGCGTACTGCATCGATGGCGTGTGGAAGTCGAAGGTTTCCTGCGCGAATGAAATCGTCATTGAGGAACTTCAGGGCGCGGGGCGGCATGAGCTGTGTGTGGTGCTGCAGCAGTCGCAGCAGAGGGAGCGCTGGGGCAGTGAAGGGAAAAGCGGGCTGAACGTGCTGCGTGTGACGGGCGTGCAGGTGGATGCGGAGAGCAGCCCGGTGCCCACCGCAGCGGCTGGCAAATGGGCGATGATCATTGGCGACAGCATCACGGAGGGCATCGGTGCCACGGAGCTTTCGGTGTATTCGCAACTGGTGGGGCAGGCGCTGCAAACGCAGGGGTATGAGTACTGCATCAATGCCTGCGGCTGGAGCGGCTGGATCAATCGCGGTGACAACCCGCCTGGGGATGTGCCGGGGTATTATGTCATCACGAATTCCAGCAACGGCGAGGGCGGGCAGTATGACGATGCGGTGAGCCGCTGGAATAAGATCGACGGCAACAACCATTCATTGCTGGATGCCGGGGGGCACATTAGCGCGGATGGTAAAACGGGGAAGGAGCCTGCGCTCATCCTGATCAATTACGGCACCAACGATGCGCTGCACAAGTCCAACCCGAGCGACACGCAGGCGAGCATCATCCAAAGTCTCGCGGCCCTGCGCCGCAGCGCCCCGGATGCGCAGATCATTCTCATCATTCCGTTTGGGCAGTATTATGCGAAGGAATTGAAGCAGGCCGTGGCTGCGCATCAGCAGAGTCATCCGGCGGAGAAGAAGCTCGCCATCATTGATCTGGGGCCGGGCGTGGCTCGGAGCCTGGCGGTGAAGAACGGGGTGCTGGGCGGTCTGCATCCGAATGACCGCGGGCATGCGGTGTTTGCGGCGAAGATTATACCGCAGGTGCTGGGGATTTTGAGTGGGGGGAGGTGAGGGATCAACCGAATGGACTAATAGGATGCCGGGCTTGAGCACTAGCTGCGGTCGTGCCTCAATCTCAATACACACTCTTTCAGCTTGTACCGCTCTGAATCGAGATAATTCTGATCCGTCTCATGAATGTCCGCATCATCGGCAAAATGCCTCAACGCAGTCCAAGCATTGTTGAGTAATGTCGCGTGGATGTCGCCACAGTCTGGCCATTCATCCAGCGCCGTTTCAGGCGGAATTTCACCCGCCAGTACCTAATCCATCAACTTCGCAGCGACAAGCATCGGACTATGCGCAGAAGAGTCATTCATGGGGCTAGAGAATGGAGTGTGAGCAGGATGCTGGACAACTTATTTTCTGGCGGGAATAATAAATAGCATGATTGAGATGCCAATCATTTAACACTGGGACTTTGCATTGGGGTTTCGGCGGCGCAATTTTTATTCTGTAAAAGTAGCGATCAGGTTTGGGATGGATCAGCGGAGTTCATGTTGAGGTAAATTTTGCCGGTGCTCCACTCGTCACTCTGCTCGCAGAGCAGGGCGGAGACAAGGCGCAGCAGGGAGGC
>CAINGK010000227.1 GCA_903848465.1 uncultured Verrucomicrobiota bacterium | reverse complement strand
CGCACGCGGCATGGTGGTGCTGGCGGAGGAGCGAGTCGCGGCGCTCAAGAAACGCTTCTGCGATCTGTCTCTGTTCGTCAAAGAGGTGAAAGAACGCTTCAGCCGCTGGTTCAACAAGCGGCGCGGACGCCGTGGCACGCTGTGGATGGATCGCTTCAAGAGCGTGCTGGTGGAAGGCCAAGGCGAGCCGTTGCTTACGATGGCGGCGTACATTGATCTTAATCCCGTGCGCGCTGGATTGGTCAAGGACCCGAAAGATTACCGCTGGTGCGGTTATGCGGAGGCCCTGGGCGGCAGCCGCCGGGCGCAGCGCGGTCTGTGCAAAGCAATGGGCAAACCGGTGGACGGCTGGAAAAGCGCGGGGGCTGCTGAGGCGTACCGCTGCCTGCTGCATGCCGAGGGCCGCGAGGTGAAGGATGCTCAGAATGAGAAAGTGGTATCTCGTGGTGTCACCACCGAATCAGCCCGCGCGGTGCTGGCGGAGAAAGGCAAGCTCAGCCCGGCGGAGCTGGTGCGACTGCGTGTGCGCTACTTCACCGATGGCGTGGTGCTGGGCAGCAAGGCGTTTGTAGAAGGCATCTTCGAGGCACAGCGGGAGCGGTTTGGACCGAAGCGAAAGGATGGAGCCAGACGCATGACGGAATCGGACGCGCCGTTTTACACGCTGCGCCATCTACGGCTGAGACCGCTGGAGTGAATCGGTCCAAGGTGGGAAATAAACGTTCCATAACTGGGTACAAACCCAGACTCCCAAAAAATTCCTGCGGCATTGAACCGCCAGCATTGTCTCGTTGGATTCTCGCGGACCATACCCTTGAGCCTAGAAGCGAAGCTCGACCTGCTGCGCGAACTGGCGCATGGACGAGACAAACCCAAAGTACCGTTCAGATGGAGCGCGGCAACGGCCCCACGGGAATGAGTTTCATATTCTGCGCGGGCAGTTGGGCTCCGGCTTTGATCCAGTCGTGGAGGGTTTGGACTTCCTTCTTGGAGATGGCATGGCCGCTGGGGGGCATGGCTCCGGGGATTTGATCGGGAAAGGTGACGACCTGGTAGAAGCGGCTGGTCTGGGGCTGGCCAGGCACAATCCAATGGGAGCCGATGAGCTTGGAAAGCGCGTGCGTGTCGTTGATGGGCGGCATGGTGGAGAGCCGGTTGTCGCCGTGGCAGTGGACGCATTGATGCTCGAGCACGGTGAGGGCGGGTCCCCATTGGCCAGATTCGGCGCTGTGGGGTGCCGATTTGTCTCCCCAGACTGGCGGGGAGCATGAGGCCATGAGGATGAGGCAGGCGGGGAGCAGAAGTCGTTTCATGACTCAGCATGCCAGTGTTTGGCGAACTTAACATCGCAACCTGAAAACGGGAATGGATGCAGGGCTTACGCATGAGGCGACCAACGAAAGCGCAGTGTCCTGTCTGAAGGACAAAAAGGACGGAAGTGACCTAAAGGACACCGTATTCCATGACAGCCCGATGTTTTGCTGCTGTTCATGCGTAAACCCTGGAATGGATGGCCTACGGAACACGCGGAATACTCGGAAAGGAGCATTCCTCATCGGTCACTCAAAAGGTGAGGCAGTGGGAATGTGGTTTGTTCTGATTTTCCGTTGGTTTCGTTTATTCAGTAGGTCGCCATCTCCGGTTCTAGGCTCAATGCTTGTGCAGGGATTGGCCTACTCCTCGCCTTTGAAGTAATCGACTTCCTGCATCTCGAAGGCTTTGCGGTGGGGCTTGGTCATCCATTTGCCGGAGTCTGGGTAGTGGATCACGTCGGCCTGCGGTTGGTCGGCGATGACGAAAAAGGTGAGGTCTCCGGAGCCCGTGTTCATCATTTGATGGGCTTCTCCGGGAGGAAAGACGAGGTAGTCGCCCGCCTTGATTTCATCCTGGCCCTTGGGGGTTCGAATCTGGCCGCTGCCGCTGAGGATGTAGTAGGCCTCCCACTGTGCGGTGTGTTCATGGAAGGGAAAATTGATCTTTCCGGGGGGGATACGCTGAATTTCCAGGTCGAAGGGGTGCCCACCACCCCAGGTGCCGATGTCCTTCTGCCCGCCGGCGGCGAGTGAGAGTGAGCGGCGAGCCAGGACATACTTGCCCTGAGGGGAGTTTTGCTGGGTCCAGGGGATGTTTTCGGCTTGGGTGCGGGTCATGTGGGTAGGTTGTAGCACGCGGAGGGCGTTTTGGCATGATTTGGAGCAAAGAATTTTGGGGAAAAGCGGCATCCCTGCTTGCCAATCGGGCGTTACCAATGCAGTTAGAATCATTCTAATTCTAAAGTCGTCATGCCCCCTTCCCCTTCACGCACTCCTGCCAAACCCTCCGGTCTGGACTGCCGCCTTGCGGTGCTGGGTTCGGACGTCCGCCTGACGCCGCACCGGCGTGAGGTCTTCGAAGTGCTCGCCTCCTCGACGGACCACCCCACGGCCTACGACATCCTGGACCGGGTGAAAAGCCGCAGCCCCGGCATGTCTCTGGCGACGGTCTATAACTGCCTGGAGCACCTGACCACCAACGGCCTGATCAAGCTGGTACACCTGGAGCGCGGCCAGTCCCGCTACTGCGCGAACCTGCATGAGCACATCCATTTCCACTGCGAGACCTGCGGCAAGGTGATCGACGCGCATCCCACGACCGATTTCGACCCTGCGAAGTTCTGGAACCTGCCTGCGGGCACCAAGATCGCCCGCACGGACCTCGCCATCCACGGCACCTGCTCCAAGTGCGCGGCCAAGTAGCCAGCCATTCGTCATTCTGAATTCCTCACTCGTCACTTTCCCCACATGTCCCTCGAAATTAAAGCACTCCACGCCCAGATCCCCGGCCGCGAAATCCTCAAAGGCCTGAACCTCACGATCAACCCCGGTGAAGTCCATGCCATCATGGGCCCGAACGGCTCCGGCAAGAGCACGCTCAGCAAAGTGCTCTGTGGCCATGATGACTATGAAGTGACCAGCGGCGAAGTCCTGCTGGATGGCGAAAACATCCTCGACATGGCGGTGGATGCCCGCAGCCGCGCTGGTCTCTTCCTGGCCTTTCAATACCCGCATGAAATCCCTGGCGTGAGCAATGCCAATTTCCTCCGCGCCGCGCTGAAGGCCCGCCTGCCAAAGGGCGAGGACATCGACGCGGTGAAGTTCTACAAGCAGCTCTACTCCCGCATGGATGCCCTTGAAATGGACCGCAGCTTCACCAGCCGCAGCGTCAATGAAGGCTTCTCCGGCGGCGAGAAGAAGCGCAATGAGATCCTCCAGCTCATGATGCTGGAGCCGAAGTATGCCATTCTCGATGAAACCGACTCCGGCCTCGACATCGACGCCCTCAAAATTGTCTCCCGTGGCGTGAACGCCATGCGCAGTGAGAATCGCGGCTTCCTCGTCATCACCCACTACCAGCGCCTGTTGAACTACATCCAGCCAGACATCGTTCACGTCCTCAAAGACGGCCGCATCGTGAAGACCGGCGGCAAGGAGCTCTCGCTGGAGCTCGAAGAACGTGGCTATGACTGGGTGACGGATGAGTCACTGGCCGCTGCGGCATAACTGAATCAATGAGCGAGGAGATTACAGCTTCCTACACCATCACGCCAGAGGTCTTCACCCCTGCGTTTAAGTGGCACTACCAGCGGCTTTTCCGCTGGAAGTGGGCGGCTTTGGTCCTCTTTGTCAGCGCATTCACCTTCAATGCCTTCGTGAATGCAGAGCCCGGGGAGGACAAGCGCGCCCTCGTCATCAACCTCACTTTGGCAAACACCGCTACCGCTGTCGTTCTCTACTGGTTTGCCAAGTGGCTGCTAAGTTTCATCTGCCGCCGCCAGATCACCAAGTTGCCCGCTCACGGCCTGCAGATGGACTGGTGGATCACAGACACCGGCCTGCGTAGCAAAGCTGGCGAGGCAGAAATGACCCTCCCCTGGACCTTTGTAGCCGAAACCGTCTCCACCCCGGTCGGCACCCTCGTCTATCTCCAGAAAAACATCTTCAACTGGCTCCCAAAACAAGCCTTCACCACCGACTCCTGCTACACGCGTTTTCTCAGCCTCGCCGCTGTCAAAACCAAGCATTCGTGCATCGGTTAAGTCATCAATCATCCATCCATCATTCCCATGGTCACTGCCCCAGAACCCGTCGATACAGACATCTCCGACATCAAGGTCGATAACACGGGAAATTTCACTTTCCCTGAACGCAACAAGTTCGACTCCGGTTTTGGCATCACGGAGAAGACCGTCGATTTCATCGCCGACGTCAAAAACGACCCTGATTGGATTCGCGAGTTTCGCCACAAGGCGCTCAAGATCTTCCAGGACAAGCCGATGCCCACGCATTGGGCCACGAAGGATCTGGAGAACATCAAGTTCGACGAGTTCCGCTATTACCTCAGCGACGGCCAGAAACCGAAGCGCTCCTGGGACGACGTCCCGGATGATGTGAAGAAGACCTTTGATCGTCTCGGTATCCCCGAGCAGGAACGCAAATTCCTCGCGGGTGTCGAAGCACAGTATGACTCCGAAGCCGCCTACTCAAACATCAAGGCCGCCGTCGCAGAGCAGGGCGTCATCTTCGTCAACAGCACCGAAGGCTTGCACAACCACCCTGAAATCTTTCGGAAGTGGTTTGGCAAGGTCATCCCCACCGGGGACAACAAATTCTCCGCGCTCAACAGCGCCGTGTTCTCCGGCGGCTCGTTCATCTATGTGCCACCCGGCGTGAAAGTGAAGCACCCGCTGCAGGCTTACTTCCGCATCAACAGCGAGCAGTTCGGCCAGTTTGAGCGCACACTCATCATCGCGGACGAAGGCGCGGAAGTGATGTACATGGAAGGCTGCACCGCACCGAAGTTTGAGACTGCCACGCTGCACAGTGCGGTGGTGGAGCTTGTCGCCATGAAAGGCGCGAAGATTCAGTATGTGACCGTGCAAAACTGGAGCAGCAATGTCTTCAATCTCGTGACCAAGCGCGGCATCGCGCATGAGGACGCTGTGGTGAAATGGATCGACTGCAACATCGGCAGCCGCCTGACCATGAAGTACCCAGGGGTCATCATGAAGGGCAAGCGTGCGCGTGGTGAGGTCATCAGCATCGCCCTAGCGAACAGCGGCCAGCATCAGGACACCGGTGCTAAGATGGTCCACGCAGCGGATGATACCACGAGCAACGTCATTTCCAAATCCATCTCCATCGGCCAGGGCCGCAGCACGTATCGCGGTCTGGTTCACATTCCGAAGCACCTCAAGGGCTGCAAGAACAACACCGAGTGCGATGCGTTGCTCATCAACAGCAACAGCCACACGGACACCTACCCCGCCATCAGCGTCCGTGGCAATCAGCACTCCACGCAGCACGAGGCGAGCGTGAGTCAGGTCAGCGCGGACCAGATTTTCTATCTCATGCAGCGCGGACTGAGTGAGGCTGAGGCCATGAGCCTGAGCGTGAACGGCTTCATCAATGACCTCGCCAAAGAATTCCCCATGGAATACAGCGTGGAATTGAAGCGCCTCATTGATCTCGAAATGGAAGGAAGCGTCGGTTGATGACTCAACTAGGAACGCGAATGCCTTGTTCGCCTTCCATCAAGTACCATGAGCACTGCGAATCTCAAGTTTGTCCCTCAGGCCATCCTGGAAAAAGCAATCTTCGCCATTTGAACCCGTTATCGCGCGCCACACCATGGGAATGTTCGATACAGTAATGCATGACGGTCAGGAATGGCAGACCAAAAGCATTGAGCCAAGCTTCGGCGGCATGATGGGTGACTATGAGATCAAAGACTCGCGACTCTGGCTCTTGCCGTTTCATCTGGAAGAAAATGAAGATGCTCCGCCTGAACCAGCAACCGACGAGCCTCTGAACAAATGGCTTGCCTTCAATGCCAGGCATCGCCGGGTGGAAGACCCGCCCGAAGACATCTGCTTTCACGGTGTGCTCGACATCTACCGCGACGTCGCTCGCAAAAACAGTGCCCCCTCCTGCAAGCTCGAATACCGCCGCTTGATCTTCGTGCTCGGCCATTTGGTGAGTGAGACTACTCTGGCTGAGGATGCCGGACATGCCAGCGACTGCTGGTCAGGCGACTACTTGCCCAAAGACTCAAAACAGATGCTTGTTTGGCGGCTTCACGCGTTGCGCGGCATGTTGAAAACGATCAATGCCAGTTCAGCGACGCCTGCCACGGCGGTTCCCGCTCTTCAACAAGCCGAATCTTCGATTTCAGAGGCCCTGTCACACCTGGAAACACAACACGCCTTATGACAGCCCACCCACTCAAATCCATGAAACCGCAGAAATCATCATTCTGAATTCGTCATTTTCCAACATGTCAGCCACTCTCCTCGCTCCCGTATCCCCGTCCATGACCGCCGAAGCCATTACTGATCAACCCGCTCCCTCCGGCCTCGAAATCACCGTGCCTGTGCGCGATGAAAAATCTGCACCCGGCTGGTTCTTCGCCCGCTCCGAAGCGGCTTGGGTTGAGTTCCAGAATCTGCCGACACCCGGAATCAAGGACGAGCACTGGCGTTACTCCAGCGCGAAGAAGATAGAGCTCGCTGATCACACCCCTGCATCTGCCCCCACGGCTGCAAACACCGCTGCTGCTCTCGCGGCTACGGAAGGACTCAAGGAGCGTGCGGCACGCTTTGTGTTCGTGAACGACGTGCTCGTCGAGTCGGATACCGCGAATCTTCCTGCCGGTGTGGTTTGCGTGACCTTTGCGGATGCGCTGCGCGATCACAGTGACGTGCTCAAGGAGCATTTCATGCAGCGGGAGATGACGCTGGGCTCCGCCAAGTTTGCGGCGCTGCATCTTGGGCATGTGAAAGCAGGCGCGGTCATCATCGTGCCAAAAAATGTGGCGATTGAGAAGCCGGTCGAAATCTTCCATTGGGTCGTTGGCGATCATGCCGCTATTTTCCCGCATACGCTTATTGTTACCGGTGACAATGCAGAGGTCAGCGTCGTGGATCATTACCGCAGCCTCGAAGGCGAAGGTGGGCTCAGCATCGCCATTGCCGACCTTGTCGGTGGTCGTGGCAGCAAGATCACCTATGCTGCCTGTCAGGAGCTGGCGGATGATGCGCAGGCTCTGCATCTTTCCAGCATCGTGGCTGGTCGTGATGCCGCCATCAAGAGCTTCCAGGTGCAACTGGGTGCGAGTTTCAGCCGCAGTGAAAGCGTGAGCGACCTCATCGGTGAAGGTTCCCGCAGCGACATGCTCAGCGTGTCCCTGCCCATCGGCGAACAGGTGGTCGATCAACGCACGTTGCAAAACCACAAGGCACCGCACGCCAGCAGCGACCTGCTGTACAAAAACGCGCTCTACGGCAAATCGCGCAGTATCTTCAGCGGCCTCATCACCGTGGATGAAGGCGCGCATTACACCGACGCCTACCAGACCTGCCGCAATCTGCTCAACAGCGATGAAGCCGAGGCCACGAGCCTGCCCGGTCTTGAAATCAGCGCGGACCAGGTCAAATGCAGCCATGGTGCCACCAGCGGTCCCATCAGCGACGAAGAGCTTTTCTACCTCAAAGCCCGCGGCATCAGCGATAGCGAGAGCCGCAAGCTCATCATCGAAGGCTTCCTGGCCGGTGTCATCGAACGCTTTGGCAATGGCGAACTGCTTGATACCCTGGTAGCGCGCATTGATGAGAAGCTGGAGCGTGCGGTTTAAGCCGAACTCCGGCGCTGCATCATACGTGATCCAGCGCTGGAATCACCCCGACTGAAAGATCCACGGGGCAGTTGGTCACACTTGGGGTGAGCCGCTCCCACATGTACTGCACGGCCTGGGCCAGCAGTTGCACGTCCACGCGAGCGTCATGGCGCTTCACGCCTTTGCTGGAAACACCCACGCGGCCAAGCACGGCGTCCAGACCATGGCCGCCTTTGCCGCCCCAGATTTTGCGGGAGAAATCACGCGAGTCGAGGGCGCTCGTTTCACGCACCGGAATGCCGTGGCGTTTGCAGTTCTCCGCGATGAAGCGCATGTCGAAACGAATGCCGTTGTGAGCGATGAGCGTCGCATCATGACCGACGAAGCGGGAGAACTCCATCAGCACATCCACAGGATGCGGAGCATCAGCGACCTGAGCCTGGGTGATGCCGGTCAGCTTGGTGATGAAGGACGGAATGCGATTTTCCGGACGCACATAGCTGTCGAAGTACTCACCCTCGTTCCACTTGCCGTTCTTCACCTTCATGGCTGCGATCTGAATGATCTCGTGCTGGGAAGGTAACAGGCCGGTGGTTTCGAGATCGAAGATGATGAGGTTCATGAATGCGGGCGGAACACGCCATCGCATCCCACCCCTTTGTTGCGGCCATCGCGGGTCGAATGCAAGACATTAAACGTACACCCGTGGCACGCGGGTATTGATGTTGGTCAGCACTTCATACGGGATGGTGCCTGCCCAATCCGCCACATCTTGAGCGGATATTCCATCACCCATGAGCGTCACAGCGTCGCCATTGTAAGCGGTGCCCCATTCCAGATTCACCATGAACTGATCCATGCAGACGCGTCCGACAATCGGGTGGCGCTGGCCACGAATCACCACCTGTCCGCGATTCGACAGGGCGCGAAAATAACCGTCGCCATAGCCCACGGGCACGGTGACGACGCGCACTGGGTGATCGCTCTGCCAAGTGCCGCCATAGCTGACGGGACTGCCGGGCTGCACGACTTTGAAAAACACGACCTGCGATTTCCAATTCAGCGCCGGTTGCAAGGCGACCGTCTGTCGCACCTCCTTCGAGGGATACACGCCATAGAGCATGATGCCCGGACGCACGAGGTCGAGATGACTCTCGGGAAGCTGCAGAATGCCGCCAGAGTTGGCAATGTGGCGCTGGGGTGGCTGAAGTCCGCGTTTCGGATAGAACTCCAGCACTTCGAGGAAGCGTGCGAGCTGCTCCTTGGCGGAGGTGAGGTCTGCGGCGTCTGAATTCGCGAAGTGCGAATAGATGCCGACGACCTCCACGTTCGTGAAGCTCAAGCTGGCCTCCAGCAACTTCTCAGCGCTGTACCAATGCACGCCGATGCGTTCCATGCCGGTGTCGATCTTCAGATGCACGCGCGCTTTTGTTTTCACTGCAGCAGCGGCTTCATCAATCTGCCGCAGTTTGTCGATGGAGGAGGCCGCCATCATCAAGCCATGCGCGATGAATTGCGGGATCTGCCGCGTGGCCACACCGCCAAAGACGAGAATCGGCAGCGTGATGCCCGCCTGTCGTAGCACAATGGCCTCTTCCAGCAAGGCTACCCCCAGACAAGGCGCGCCGTGATTCATCAAGTGCTGTGCTACCTCGACGATGCCATGACCATAGGCATTCGCCTTCACTACGGGCATGACTGACGCCGTGCCCACATGCGCACGGATGGCGTCATAGTTCTGCGCGATGGCACCGAGGCTGACCTCGACGTGGGCTGGGCGGATGGCGTCGGTTGGATTCAAGTGGGGAACAATCGACTAGCCCAAGATCGCTTTCAACTGCGCTGATACCTCGGCAAAGGCTTCGTCGTTCAGCGCGGGCGTGGCGGCCGCAGCCAGGGGCAGGCCCTCTTCTGGCAGGGTGATCCAGGAACGGCAGCCGCCGTAGCTCTTTGCATACGGGAAATGCCAGTTCTGCGGGAGTTTGTAGGCACGAACCAGAGCGACATGCAGGCAGCTTTCATCATCATAGATGAAGCGTTCCTTCACCACCTCTTCGTTCCAGATGTGCAAGGGAGCCAGTGAGGCGACTTTGTCCCAGTCGGTGACTTTCCAGACTTGCTCCAATGTGGCGCAGCCGTCGATATCGACGGTGGTGCGTTCTTCCTCGGGTGGGAAGTCGCGCTGGGTGTTTTTAGGCACCCAGCTCAGCTTTTCGGCCTGATTGTGAAACCAGGTGGGGAAGAGGAAGAACTCGCGGTGCTTCCACTCAAAGCCACCGCGACCTTCATGGATGCCGCCTTTGCGTAAAATGATGCTGAGCCGACCCTGCGCCAGGGCGTCGCAGACGAAGGACCATTCTTTGAATCCGGTGGGGGTGGTGAGGTTGGGCATTCCTGCGGATACAACGCTGCTCTGGGGGCTGCAAGTGCTGGTAGAGCGCGGAAAGTGCGGCATGCTGTGCCACGTTTGATTCCACGCATGCCCTCCCCTTTCAATGCCACCGGTGCCTGCACCCGCATCAGCCGCCGCCAACTGCTCTCCGCAGGTGGCCTGGGCATGTTTGGGCTGACGATGCCACGCTTCCTGCGCGGTGCGGAGAATCAGGGCATTGAGAAGCTCGTGGCGCGCGCCAAGTCGGTGATCTTTTGCTTCCAATGGGGTGGGCCGAGCCATCTGGAGACCTTTGACATGAAACCGGATGCGCCGGAGGGCATCCGAGGTTTCCACAAGCCGATCAAATCGAGCGCCGACGGCATCTGGGTCTCTGAGAAGCTGCCGAAGACGGCCAAGGTGATGGATAAGGTCACGCTGGTGCGGTCCGTGCATCACACGATGAAAAATCACAACAGCGCCGGCTACTACGCGCTGAGCGGCCACGCGCCGCCGAGTGATGACCAGCGGCTCAAGGACTCGCCTGATCTGTTTCCCGCCTACTCATCGGTGGTGGACAGGATCGCGCCGCTCAAGGGTGAAATTCCAACCTCCGCCACCTTCCCTTACATCGTGAGCGATGGCTCCGTGACGCCGGGACAGCGTGCGAGCTTCCTGGGCAAGGAGCACGACCCTTTCATCGTGCTGCGTGATCCGAGCGCGCCGGGATTTGCGCTACCTGAGCTGAGCCTGCCCAACGGGGTGAGCTTTGAGCGGCTGAATGCGCGGCGAGAGCTGCAAAAGCTGGTCGATTCTCAGACACGGCTGCTGGATTACTCCGCCGAGGCACGCGGTATCGAAAGCTACTATGACAAGGCCTTGTCGATGCTGCACAGCGAGAAACTGCGTGCGGCCTTCGACCTCACCAAGGAACCGGACAAGGTGCGCGATGGCTATGGGCGCTCGCCTTATGGACAGAGCCTGCTGCTGGCACGGCGTCTAGTGGAAGCAGGCGTGAAGTTTGTGACGGTGAATTTCTCGCAGGGCATCGGCGGACAGAGCACCACTGAAGGCGGCTGGGACACGCATGGTTTCAATGACACGCGCATGTTCCCGATCATCGAGAAGTACCACATGCCCATCACCGAGCAGACGCTGCCAACCTTTTTGACCGACCTCGATGAGCGCGGTCTGCTGGACGAAACACTGGTCGTGTGGGTGGGGGAGTTTGGCCGCACGCCGAAGATCAACAAGAACGTCTCCCGTGACCACTGGCCGCAATGCTACACCGCGCTGCTGGCAGGCGGTGGTGTGAAGCGCGGCTACGTACACGGCGCGTCCGACAAAAATGGCGAACATCCTGCGGACAAACCGGTAAAGCCGGATGATCTGGCGGCCACGATGTATCATCTGCTGGGCATTCAGCCGGACACGGAGGTACGCGACGTGGTCAACCGCCCCGTGCCCATCAGCTACGGCAAAGTCATCCAGGAGATCATCGCATGATCAAACATCAGAAAGAGAAACAACCGTAGTGACCATCACCGACTGGAACCAGGCTTATCAGGAGAACTTCACCCCGTGGGACAAGGGCTTGCCCGCACCGCCGCTGGTGGAATGGTTGGAATGTCACAGCCTTTCAGGCCGAGTGCTCGTGCCCGGATGTGGTGTGGGCCATGATGTGGCGTTTCTGGTATCGCGCGGCGTTGATGCGTATGGACTCGACATTGCGCCGACGGCCGTGGCACGCGCCAAGGAGCGCTATCCGCAACTGGCGGAGCGTTTTGTGTGCGCGGATCTATTTGAGTTTCGCGGCCAGTATGACGCCATTGTGGAGCACACTTGTCTTTGTGCGCTGCCGCCGGAGTGGCGCATCAATTATCGGGATGCAGTCGCTTCCCTGTTAAAGGCTGGCGGATTGCTCGTGGGGGTGTTTTTCATCAACCCAGAAATGGACACGGGTGAAAGCGGACCACCATTCGGCATCTCGATGGATGAACTCACTGCGCTATTCACACCACGCTTTCGAGTGGTGGAAAGCCAAGTGCCTGCGACGGCGTATCCGGGCCGGGAAGGCAGAGAACGCCTTTGCGTGCTGCAGCTCAGTGCTGCTTGAGTTCCTGCTCCGCATCTGCCCAGTAGTCGGGCAAATGCGGACAAGTCAGATCAAGTAAACTAGGCGTTGGCGTTCGCGTAGTCGATGGCTGCGCGACAGATGTCCCAGAAGCTCTGGGGTTCCATGCTGGCTCCGCCGACGAGGGCACCGTCCACGTCTTTCTGGCTGATCAATTCGGCCATGTTGCCAGGCTTCACACTACCGCCGTATTGGATGCGAATTTTTGCAGCGACGTCGTCACCAAACAGTTCGCCGAGCACCTGACGCGTGTAGGCGTGTGCTTCCTGTGCCTGCTCAGGGCTGGCGGTGCGGCCGGTGCCGATGGCCCAGACGGGCTCATAGGCGATGACGCAATCGGTGATGCGACGGGGCCCCACTTCCGCAAGTGATTCACGCAACTGGCTGCCGAGCACTGCTTCGATCTGGCCGTTGTCACGCTCAGCGAGGGTTTCGCCGATGCAGAGGATGGGATGAATGCGGGCTTCAAGAGCCGCGAGCACCTTGGCGTTCACGATGGCGCTGGTTTCGCCGTAGAGACTGCGGCGCTCGCTGTGGCCGAGGATGACGTGCTTGCAACCGCATTCCTTGATCATGCGTGCGCTGATCTCGCCGGTGAAGGCACCGGCTGGCTGGGCGCTCATGTTTTGGGCGGCAAGCTCAACACTCTGCTCACGGGCATTGACGAGAACGTCCTGGGCTTTGGCCAGGCTGACGAAGGGCGGAGCCACGACGATTTGAACAGGAATCTTGTCCGGCACCAGACGGGCAAAGGCACGGAGAAAGTCATCCGTCTCCTGCGGTGTCATGTGCATTTTCCAGTTGGCGGCGATGATCGGTTTGCGGAAGGGGGCGAGGGCCATAATAGAGGGGAGTTTGCGATTGTTGGCGGTGGTTTGCGGTGGTTTGCAATGGTTTTTGGGAGAGCTGGGGTGGTTCGGATAAACAATCGCAAACCATCGCCAACTACGGCAAACCACTGCAAACGCAGGGGATCATTTGTCTTTCAGGCAGGCGACACCAGGCAGGACTTTGCCTTCCAGCAGTTCGAGGGAGGCACCGCCGCCGGTGGAGATGAAGGTCATCTTGTCACCGAGCTTGGCTTTCTTGACAGCTTTCACGCTGTCGCCACCGCCGATGATGGTCTTGGCGCTGGAATTGGCCGCGAGAGCTTCGGCGACATCGAAGGTGCCTTTGGAGCTTTCCTTGATCTCAAACACGCCCATCGGGCCGTTCCAGATCACCGTTTTGGCCTTGGCGATTTCTTCTGAGAAGAGCTTCACGGACTCAGGGCCGATATCGACACCTTCCCAGCCGTCCGGGATGCTTCCGCCGGGGGCGGTGTACTTGGTGTTGCCGAGCTTCTTCGCGTCGAAGTCGAAGGCGTCGGTGATCAGGGAGTCCACGGGGATGAGCAGCTTCACGCCACGTTCCTTGGCCTTGTCGAGCGCGGCCTGTGCGATCGGCTCCCACTCGGGTTTGTAGAGGCTCTTGCCGATGGAGATGCCACTGACGAGCTTCATGAAGGTGTAAGCCATGCCGCCGCCGATGATGATGGTGTCGGCCTTTTCGAGCAGACGGTTGATGACGCCGATCTTGTCGTTCACTTTTGCACCGCCGAGGATCACCACAAACGGACGCTCGGGATTTTCGAGTTCGTCGTGCAGCCAGGTCAGTTCCTTCTCCATCAGAAGGCCGGAGACGGCAGGCAGGTAATCGGCAATGCCTGCTGTGGAGCTGTGCGCACGGTGCGCGGAGCCGAAGGCGTCGTTCACGAAAATTTCTGCGAGGTCCGCCATGCCTTTGGCCAGCGTGGGGTCATTCTTTTCTTCACCGGCGTGGAAGCGGGTGTTTTCGAGCAGGAGCACGTCGCCGTTGCCGAGTGCGAGCGCCTTGGCCTTCGCCTCTTCACCGATGCAGTCACTGGAAAACGCGACCGGCTTGCCGATCAAGGCACTGAGAGCCGGAGCCACGGGGGCGAGGCTCTGTTTGGGATCGGGCTTGCCTTTCGGGCGGCCCAGGTGGCTGGCGAGGATGATTTTGGCCCCTTTTTCGATCAGGTACTTGATGGTAGGCAGGGTCTCCTGAATGCGGGTGGCGTCGGTGATGACCATCTGCCCGTCTTTCTCATCGAGAGGCACATTGAAATCGACGCGCACAAAGACGCGTTTTCCGGCAAGGTCGAGGTCACGAATGGTCTGCTTGGGCATGGTGTTTTTTTGATGGGGGTCAACTGGCCGCAAGGCGGCGTGGGGGCGGATTCCTAGCACAGAGCGTGCTCGTTGCGCATGCAATTTTTTGCGGGACTGGCCCAATAGATAGGCGTGACGCCTACCGCTCGTTGAGATCTAGCCGGTGGATTTCGAGGGGGAGCTCCTGCTCCAGGTATTCGATGAGGCTTTTCACCCGCTGCGGCAGGTGCTCGTGAGCGGCGTGGGCGATTTGCAAGTCGAGGGGGGCCAGATGCCAGTCCGGCAGCAGTTGCACCAGCCTCCCGGCATTGATGTCACGCGCGGCCATCCACTCCGGCAGAATGGTAAATCCAGCCCCCTCAATGGCGGCCTCACGCAAGGCGGTGACGGTGTCCAGCAGCATGGCGGGCAGGAATTTGAGCTTCTTGATCTGTTTCGCCCGTTCCAGATCGACCCGGTCACGCGAATAGAAATGCGGCTGCAAAATTCCTAACCAAGGCAGCTCCTTCAGGTCATCCGGACGAGCGGGCAAAGCATGATTTTTCAACAGCGACGGTGCCGCAACAATGCGCCGGCTAAGCTGGGCGATCTTGCGAATTGTGACCCGACGATCCGTGAGTGCGCCGACCATGATGCCGCAATCAAAGCCCTCTTTGATGAACTTGGTCGGACGATTGATCAGATGCAGCTCGGTTGTGACATCAGGATGCAACTTTTGAAACCTTGAAAGCACGCGAGAGACGATCCACTGCCCCACATCCACCACGGAGACCATGCGTAGGTGCCCACGCAGAGAGTGGCGCTCAGAACGTAGGCGGCTGCCCATGCGATCCGCGAGCGTGAGCAGCTCGCGAGCGTCTGCCAACACAATGATTCCGGCAGTGGTCAGACTCATCGTATGTGTGTCCCGGCGAATGAGCGGCGCACCAATCTGCGCCTCCAAAGCTGCCAGATGCCGACTCAGCGTAGGCTGTGCAATGCCAAGAACTTTGGCGGCGCGCGAAATGCTGCCAGAGTCGGCAATCTGGACAAATTCACGAATATGCTGAAGGTCGTTCAGGCTGGTCATTCATTTAATGTATAACCGATATGTCGTATATGCACTGTTTAAGATGCCGCCATGTTCGTAACTCTTGGCCATGCAACGCGCACCGCTTTATCCGAGTCTCTTTATGCCAACCTGGCGGCATGCCATGGCAGGCCTGCTCATCATGAGTTCCCTGACCAGTTGCAAACGCAACGCCGCTGGCCCAGGTGGACCGCCAGCCGCAGCCACGCCGGAAGTGACCGTCGCCAAACCCATTCCACGCCATCTCAAGGACTGGGATGAGTTCACTGGACGCCTGACTGCGCGCAAACGCGTCGAGATTCATTCGCGCGTCTCCGGCTATATCACCAAGGTCAGCTTCAAAGAAGGCACCGAGGTCAAGGCGGGAGACCTACTGTTCACCATCGACCCGCGCCCCTATGAAGCCATCGTCGAGCGCGCCGAGGCCATGCTTGCTCAGGCGAAAACGGTAGCTGAACTCGCCGGCGTCGAAGCCAAAAACGCCACGGCCCTGCGCCAGGGGCAGGCGATTTCTGTGGAGGAATCCGAGCGCCGCATCAAAAGCGCCACGGGCGAGCGGGCCGGTGTGCGTGGCGCGGAGGCGGCTCTGCGCGCCGCCAAGCTGGATCTCGAGTTTACCGAAATTCGCGCCCCCATCAGCGGACGCATCAGTGACGCACGCGTGACCGAGGGCAACCTCGTCAGCGGCGGCACCCAAAACACCACGCTGCTGACCACCCTAGTGGAGCTTGACCCCATTTACTGCGAGATCGAAGCCGATGAGCGCTCGGTGCTCAAATACCGCGAGATGCACAAGAGCGGCGAGCGGGTGAGCGCAATGTTTGAACGAATTCCCGCCGAGATGGCGCTCATCAATCAGGAAGGCTGGCCGCACCATGGCGAGGTCGATTTTGTGGACAATCAGATCAATCCTGCCACCGGCACCATTCGTGCCCGAGCCGTGTTTCCGAATGCCGACCGTTTGATGGCACCCGGTTTCTTCGCCAAGATTCGCATTCCCGGCGGTGGTGAATACGACGGCCTGCTCATTCGTGATTCGGCCGTGGGAGATGACCAGGGCAGCAGCTTTGTTTGGGCGCTTGATGCGGAAGACAAGGCCGTGTATCGCTCCGTCACGCTCGGGCCTTTGCTCGATGGTCTGCGCATCGTGCGCAGCGGCTTGAAGGCGGATGATCGCGTGGTCGTGCTCGGACTTATGAGCGTGCGCAACGGAGTCAAGGTGAAGGCCACACTGACGGACATGCTGCCAGCGGCGGCCACCAA
Source organism: uncultured Verrucomicrobiota bacterium (assembly GCA_903848465.1). GTDB lineage: Bacteria > Verrucomicrobiota > Verrucomicrobiia > Verrucomicrobiales > Verrucomicrobiaceae > Prosthecobacter. Next base: position 40,476 of record CAINGK010000227.1, on the reverse strand, counting down.
GTAAATCATCATGAATTTCGCCCGCTTTTTCGTGAACCGGCCCATCTTTGCGGCCGTGCTGAGCATCGTCATCACGATGCTGGGTGCCCTGGCTTATGTGTCGCTGCCCATTGCGCAATACCCCGAGGTCATTCCGCCCACGGTGGTGGTCTCGGCGATGTATCCCGGCGCGGATGCACGCACGCTGGCGGAAACCGTTTCTACGCCCTTGGAACAGGAGATCAACGGCATCGAGAACATGCTGTATCTCTCTTCATCGTCCACGAGTGACGGTCGTGTGCAGATCACCGTCACCTTCCGTCTCAACACGGATCTGGATGAGGCGCAGGTGCTGGTGCAAAACCGCGTGAACACGGCCATCTCGCGCCTGCCGGAGGAGGTGCGCCGACTGGGCGTCAATGTGAACAAGCGCTCGCCCGACCTGACGTTGTCGGCTCAGTTCTACAGTCCTGACGGCTCGCGTGATGTCTCGTATCTGAGCAACTACTGCATCCTGCAGATTCAGAATGAACTCGCCCGTATTCCTGGTGTGGCGGAAGCCTCCGCCCTCGGTGGGATGGACTACTCGATGCGGATCTGGCTTGATCCTGAAAAAATCGCCGGCCTGGGGCTGACGGCGGGGGACATCGTGCGTGCGATTCGCGAGCAAAACGTACAGGTGGCCGCTGGCTCTCTGGGACAGCCTCCGGCCGCCGCAGGCTCTGACTTTCAATACACCCTCACCGCTCCGGGACGACTGAAGAAGGCGGAAGAATTTGGCGACATCGTGCTCAAGACTGGCAAGCAGGGTGACGTGGTGCGCTTGGCCAACGTCGCCCGCATCGAACTCGGCTCGCGCGACTACTCCAGCCGCACCTACATGGACGGTTACAATGCGGTGTCACTCCGCGTGTTCCAGCTTCCTGGCAGCAATGCCATTGCAACCGCCGACGCCGTTTACAAACGGCTCGAAGAGCTCAAGCTGCGCTTTCCGCCGGGCGTCGATTACAAGATCAACTACGACACCACCAAGTTCGTCCGCTCCTCGATCGAGTCTGTGCTGCACACGCTGGCGGAGGCGATCCTGCTCGTCGTCTTTGTTGTCATCATTTTCCTGCAAAGCTGGCGCGCCTCCGTCATTCCGCTGCTTGCCGTTCCCGTGTCTCTCATTGGCACGCTGGCGGTGATGCAATTGATGGGTTTCTCATTGAACAATCTTTCCCTGTTCGGCCTGGTGCTCGCCATCGGCATCGTTGTCGATGACGCCATCGTCGTCGTCGAAAACGTGGAACGTAATATCGCCAAGGGGTTATCTCCGCATGATGCATCCGTGCAGGCCATGAACGAGGTGAGCGGTGCCGTCATCGCCGTGGCGCTGGTGCTGTGTGCGGTGTTTGTGCCCACGGGTTTCATCAGTGGCATCACCGGCCAGTTCTACCGGCAGTTTGCCCTCACCATCGCGGTGTCCACCGTCATCTCGGCATTCAATTCGCTCACGCTCAGCCCTGCCCTTTGCGCCATCCTGCTGCAGCCGCATGGGGTGAAGCCGGATCGTTTCAGCCGCCTACTGAACTTCTTGTTTGGCTGGTTCTTCCGCGCGTTCAACCGCGTGTTCCAGTTCAGTTCAGATCTCTATGCCGGACTGGTTGGCAAACTCATCCGTCTGTCCGTGATCGTGCTGATTGGATACGCAGCATTGATCGGTCTGGCAGGGAAGTTGTTCCAAGATGTGCCTGCCGGATTTATTCCTTCCCAGGACATGGGTTACGCCATCGTGCTGGTTCAATTGCCAGATGCAGCAGCCTTCGAACGCACCGACACCGTGGTGAAGAAAATGGACGCCATGGCACGAGAAATCCCCGGGATCTCCCACACCTTTGCCATCTCCGGCTACTCCTCCGTTCTACAGGCCAACCAGCCCAACGTCGGTGCTGCCTTCCTGGTCTTTGATGACTTTGCCAAACGTCAGGCTCCCGAGCTCAAAGGTGAGGGCATCCTCGCCGTCATCCGCCAAAAATTTGCGACGATTCAAGAAGGCCGGGTGCTGGTGCTGCCACCGCCACCGTTGCGCGGTCTGGGCAATGCGGGCGGTTTCAAAATCCAGGTGCAGGATCTCAACAACGCCGGTCTGCCTGCGCTCGAAGCCGCAACGCAAAAACTCCTCGCTGCCGCGCAGCAGGAGCCGGGTCTGATCTCGCTCATCACCGGATTCCGCGCCAAGAGCCCGCAGTTCAAACTCGAAATCAATCGTGCGCAGGCGAAAACCATGGGCGTCTCCCTGGCGGACCTGAACGAAGCGCTGCAGATTTATCTCGGCTCTGTCTATGTGAATGACTTCAACCTCTTCGGCCGCACCTATCAGGTCACTGCCCAGGCAGAAGCCGCCTTCCGCAAAGACCCGACGGATGTTGGCCGCATCAAGATCCGCAATCAAGCCGGTGACATGGTGCCGCTAGCCGCGCTCGTCAAAGTCATCAAGACCGGCGGGGCTGACCGCGTGCAGCGTTACAACCTTTACTACTCGGCGGACATCAACGGCAACACGCTGCCGGGCGTCAGTTCCGGGCAGATGATCGAGAAGATCGAGCGACTGGCCAAAGCGAACCTGCCTGTGGGCTTTGCCATCGAGTGGACCGACCTCACTTATCAGCAGATTCTCGCCGGCGACACGCTCTTCTACATCTTCCCGCTCTGCGTCATCTTCGTTTTCCTGGTGCTCTCTGCGCAGTATGAAAGCTGGAGCATGCCGATGGCCATCATCCTGATCGTGCCCATGTGTCTGCTCTCCGCCATCGGCGGCGTGTGGCTGCGGGGACAGGACAACAACATTTTCACGCAGATCGGGCTCGTCGTGCTCGTCGGACTCGCAGCCAAAAACGCCATCCTCATTGTCGAATTCGCCAAGCAATTGCAGGACACGGGCATGGACCGCGTCAAAGCCGCAGTGGAAGCCTGCCGCCTGCGACTGCGCCCCATTTTGATGACCAGCTTCGCCTTCATCCTCGGCGTGCTGCCGCTCGTGCTAGCCAAGGGCGCGGGTGCGGAGATGCGCCAAGCACTCGGCACGGCGGTGTTCTTCGGCATGCTGGGCGTCACCATCTTCGGCCTGCTCTTCACGCCTGTGTTTTATGTCATCCTCCGCGCCTTCGTCGAACGCCGTGCAAGCACTCAACCCGCCGCCACTTCCCCAACGCTGCATGAAGCTCATTAAACCATTCCTGTTCATCATCTGCGTGGTTTCCGGCTGCAATGTGGGGCCGAAGTTCGTCAAACCGCAGCCCAAGATGCCTGACGACTTCGCCTCACGGGCGAATGCAGCGCGGGCAGCCGAAGTGGATGCCGCCTGGTGGCGCAAGCTCAACGACAGCACACTGAACGAACTGGTGGGCCTAGCCGAAGCGCAGAACAAAGATCTCAGCGCCTCGCGGTCACGTGTGCTGGAGGCGCGTGCTCTGTGGCGTGAATCGCGCTTCAACTATGCGCCGACGGTCACTTTGGGATCGAGCTATGAAAACACCCGCAATGGTGCCAGCTCCTTCTCTGGCCTGCGCACCCGGGATTACGAGCTGTACCGCACTGGGTTTGATGCCGACTGGGAGCTGGACTTCTTCGGGCGCATCCGCAACTCCGTCAAAGCCGCCAAAGCAAACTCGGGTGCCATGAACACGAATCTGCACGACATGTTGATCACGTTGCAGTCAGAGGTTGCCTCCAACTACATGGAACTGCGCGGTTCCCAGGCTCAGCTCACCGTGGCGAATGAAAACGCCAGCAATCAGTTGGATGCCCTGCATATCGCTCAGGCTTCTCTCAAGGGTGGCCGTGGCACCCAGCTCGATGTCGCCCGGGCCAATGCGCTGTGGAACGCCACCCTGGCGCAAATCCCCACCTACCAGGAGAACATCGCTAGGTCCATCCATCGCATCGCCGTCTTGTGCGGGCAGAATCCCTCCGTACTCCGTGCGCGGCTACAGATCAGCAAAAAGCAGCCTGCCGTGCCGAGTCAAATCGGCATCGTCAAACCTGAAGAGCTGCTGCGCCGACGGCCTGACATTCGCACCGCTGAAAACATCCTGGCGGCTGAAACCGCCCGTGTCGGAGTCGCGGTGGCAGATTTGTTCCCACGGGTCACCTTCAACGGACGCATCGGTTTCGAAGCTGCCACGCTCTCCTACATGACAGATCGGCCTAATGCCGACGGCTTCAGTTTTGGCCCGCGCATCACCTGGGCCGCTTTCAATCTTGGCCGGGTGCGCCAGCAGATCGCCGCCGCCGGGCGTCGTGCCGATGCCGCTCTCGCTCGCTACGAGCAGACCGTGCTTCTAGCGCTGGAGGAAACGGAAAACGCACTCACTGTTTATGATCGTGAGCGCCTCCGGCTGCACCATCTGGAGGCCTCAGCCGCCTCCGCCCGTGAAGCCGCTACCCTGGCGCGCAAACGCTACCAGGACGGGATTGCCGATTTCCTCACGGTGCTTGATGCGGAACGTGTCGCGCTCGGTGCGCAGAACGACATTGTCGTCAGCCGCACCCGCGTCGCAACGGCCTGGGTGAGCATTTACAAGGCCATGGGCGGCGGCTGGAATGGTTGAGATTTGTGCCGGTTAAACGTTCCGCAGAAATGCGGAGCCTAACTCACGGCCCAACCATCAAGAGCTGTCCTTCGCTCTTGGGCACACCGCCTTTTTTCTCGATGCTGAGTGCGAACTTGGCCTCGCCGGTGACGGCTTCGACGGTCTTGAAGTTGGCCGTCACGGAGCCTTTGGCATCGACAGTCACCACACCGGCGCTCACCGGATCGGGCTTGCTTGGATCCACGACCCAGAGCTGGTAATCTTGGTCAGATTGCACCTTGGGCATCTTGTCCAGCACCACCACACCCTGACTGCGCTTCTGGTCCCAGACGACGAGCATTTCACTCTTGCGATATTCCCAGACCTTGCTCTGCAAGGTGGCGATCTGGAGCTGCGACTGCTGCTCCTGAAGTTTCAGCGCCGCGACTTCGGCAGTGAGCTTGGCGGTTTGTGCCTTGGAGTCGGTCTCCTGCTTGTGCAGCGACTCGATCTCTGCGGCAAGTGCCCGCTTCTGCGCCTCGAATTCATCCCGGCGTTTTTTAAGTTCTTCCTCCAGCGTACGCGTTTTGCCATCATCCACCACGGGAGTGGCCGTGTTCACCGGGGCCATGGCGCGCGATGCCGCTGCAAGCTGCTGAGTCATGCCGGCACGTTCCTGCCAGAGCCAGACCGAGGCCACAGCCAAACCGGCCGCCAGCGCCCAGCCAGTGCCGCCGATGACGACGCCGCGTGAAATACCAGCCCCCTTGACACCTTTGGCACGCATCTTGGCACGGATGCGTTTCTTCATGTTGGCAGGTGGTTCCACCGGCTGGATAAGATAGGCCAGCTCCGCTGTCACCTGCTCCAGTTCAAGAGTGAGGGCGCGCACCTCTTTGTCGCGCGCGATGGCACCGTCGAGAGCACGCTTCTCGTCGTTCTCCAGCATGCCGAGTGCATTCATGGCGGCCAGTTCTTCAAAACGTTCCTCGTCCATCATGCGCCTCCTTTCAAAAGGTCGCGCAGGCGCAGCAGCCCACGGCGGATGTTGGTTTTAACGGTGCCGAGCGGAATGCCCAGCGATTCGGCGATCACATGATGGGTGAGGCCTTTTAGGAATGCGAATTCAATCAACTGACGCTGTTCTTTGGGCAGTTCGTTCAGTGCCTCATGCACCACGAGACCACGTTCGTTGGCCTGCACTTCTTCGTCCACGCTGACGTGGGAAGGAGCCGCCAGGATGGTCTGTTCCAGCACTGCGCTGTCCACCAGGCGATTGCGGCGGCCCAGCATGCGCATGCGGTCAATCGCCTTATGGCGGAAGAGCATCACCGCCCAGGTGAAGGCCTTGCTGCGGTCCGCGTCAAAAGTGGAGGCGCGCTCCCAGAGCAGCACAAAACCGTCCTGCAGGATGTCTTCTGCCTCACGCTCGTCATGCAACATCTGGCGCAGCAAACCAAAAAGACGTGGTGCCATCCGGTCATACAGCTGGTCGAACGCACGCGCATCCCCGCGTCCAGCACGCTGGAGCAGGTCTTCTTCGCTGAATTCTGGCTGGCTCATGTGGGGTTTGGGCACAAGTCGTACCGAAAAGGCTACGAGGTGCGGATTCCATGCCAGAGCTATTGCGGTCACACAAGTTTTTGCGTCATCAAAGGTGATCTGGATTCAAAAAAAATTACTTTACGTCCACCAAGCGGCAATTTCGGGTGAACAGCAGGGCAGATTCAATCTGCTCCAGTTTCAGGCCCGTCAGCCTTGCCAGGGCCTGACGGTAAAGCATGATCTGGGGGCGATACCCCGCCACTTTGGTGTTCAAGGCTGCCTCGTCAGGCACCTCATCGGTCTTAAAATCAATCAGTCGCACTGAATCACGCATGACTACGACCCGGTCAAACACGCCACTGATCCAGTTCCCTTCCCGGATTAAGTCGAAAGGACGCTCCCGCCATGCCTGAGCCTCTGGCGAAGGTTTGGCAAAGGCAAACTGCGCTGAGACTGAGTGCAGTACACCGCGAACCATGGCCAGCGCCGTCGCCTCAATCGCCTCTCCGCGTAGCAAACCGGAGGCCTGCCAGCGCGATTCGAGAGCGGCGACACTTGAGGTGGCATCCCACCACTCCACGTGAGCCAGCAGCTCGTGGACCAGATTGCCCAGCCTGCGGCTAGGTTCACGCCCCGGACTGAAGAGCATGCTGCCTTTGATCTCGAAATCTTCTTCCCCAGAAGGCGTCACACGCCGGGCCAGCGGCTGGAACTCGCGCAACAACTCGCCCAATGGACGCGCCACAGTCGCCGTCTCTGGTGGCGGAGGTGCGGTGCACTGTGCTGTGGCAAACCATTGGGCAGCACCCGTCTGCCATTCGATCAAATACGACGAAGTCTCTTCAACCTCACCCGCTCCATCCAGCCTGCGGCGCAAAAACTGCGCCTCCTTCATGGAGGGTTCTTTCGTCTTTGGTGGTGGCTCTGCAATCAGATACAAACCACGTTTCGCCCGAGTCATGGCCACATACAGGCGGCAGAGCGACTCAAAGCCGGACCTCTGGCGCGCCGTCTCCAGCTCTTCATGCAAAGCCGCATGCAAGGGTGAAAAAATGCGTGGTGGCTCTTGAAGCACCCAAGAGATGCCCTGCGCACTGCGGTTCACGATCAGCGAGCGCGTCCGAATGAAGTTCATCGCATCGCCATTCAAATCTGGCAGAATGACCACGTCAAACTCCAGGCCTTTGGCTTTATGCACGGTCATCACCTGCACCGCGTTGGCAGCCCCGCGTACCTGCATCGGCATGTCACGCGCATGCTCTAGGAAGGCATCCAGATCGCGTGAACCGCCCGAGTCAAATTCGGCGGCCAATTCACCCAACTGCCGCAGCCGCAACTCGTGAAAAGCGTCCATCTCTGGAAGCAAGGCGCGCACATGCCGGGTCCAGACTTCCGTGAAGCCGACTAGGCCGCGTTCAAATACTAGTTCTCGGACCTGATGGCAGGTTAGCGACCAACCCTGCCCAGGAAACTCGATCTGCGGCCACAGCGGTGTCATTTTAAGATGCTCCAGCGCCAGGGTATCACCTGGATGCGCCGCGAGTTGCAGGAGCGAGAGCAGAGCGAGTGTGACTGCATTGTCCGTGGCTGGATAAATTTGTGATTCACACACGACCTCCATGCCCGTCGTGGTGCGCAGTTCTTCAGCGATGGCGTTGGCGTTCTTGTTGCCACGAACGAGCACCGCGCACGTCAATCCACGCTCCAGGGGGCGAATCTCGTTCAGCAGTGCCGTTACGATGGGGGTGGTGGAGGTACTGCCCTGACCAGCTTCATAAGGTACGCTGAGCAGCGCTGCATAACCGCTGAGCTGCTGATTCCGTTTCGCTGGCTCGTGTTGTTTGAAGGCAAACCCAGCGGTGCAGCCCGGCAGCAATGCTTCGATGCCCGCCTGATCGGCAAACACCTTGTTCACCGCATCCAGCACCGCCGGAGCGCTGCGAAAGGACTGGCTGAGCGTCTGCGGCTCCAGCCCATCCTGACCCTGATGCGGCCATTCGTGCAGAATGTCGTCAAACAGGCCCGGCTCCGCCTGCCGCCAGAGGTAGATGGACTGCTTCGGGTCCCCCACGGCGTAGAAGCTGCGCCTGCCGGAGTCATCCTGCATCACCTCATCCACCAGTCCGCGTACGACATTCCACTGCACCCGGCTGGTGTCCTGAAACTCATCAAAGAGCCAGTGGTCATACCGTCCGTCGAGCCGGAACCAGAGATCACCGCTTTCACCTGCCGCCCAGTCCTCACCCGCAGTGGTCGCCGCCGCGAGCAAACGCTGCACGTCGGCGAAGGACAACCGTCCGCGCGAACGGATGCGGCGGGCATACTCGGACTCATATAACGCCATGAGCGCCGCCATGCCCTGAGTGCGCTGCGCACGGCATTTCAACTCATTGGCGACGAGCGCTTCGGCCACGCGAACCCAGGCGCGCGCGGCCTGGCCTGAAACCGGATTTTTTCCACCTCCCCAGACGACCAAGGCATTGCCAGAACGTAGTTCCCGCCATGAGGCTGCAGATTTTTTCAAGAAGTCCTCCACTCTGCCCTCCGGCTTGCTGCCAGGCTCCAACCGGGGTGCCTCCTCGAACAATTCATCCATGAAATTGGCGCTCTTAGGTCTGGCGGGAACGAAATAATTTTTGAGATCCTCCAAAGCGGCGGCCAGCTCATTGGCATCATTGAGCCCCCCCTTGGGCAACTCTCCCCACCGCAAGACATCCCCGCTGTCGAGGAAGGTGGCGTGATGATCGTCAATCCAGGCCTCCAGACTGCGTGCCGCACTGCGCTCTTCAATACCAAAGGTGGCCTGCTTGAAACCCTCAAGCAGGGCACGGCCAGCCTGATCATCACCCGAGGAATGAATGCGTTCGAGCAGTGCGTCTAACGCCTCGCGCCGTGCCTGAGCCGCCTCATTTTCGGCCATCACACTGGCACCCAGGGGCAAGCCGAGTTCCAGAGGAAAGCAGGCGGTGATATTGGCAAAAAAGCTGTCCATCGTCCCCAGGCGGAGGCGGTGCAGCCGCTGCGTGACCTTGCGCAGCAGCGTGACAAACTCGGGCCATGGCTCCGGTAACGGTGCCATGCCCGTAAAGTACTGCTCCGGCGGCTCCGCGTGCTGCGAGAGCACCGACAGCCGCTGGAGGATGCGCTGGAAAAACTCGCCGGCCGCCTTGCGCGTGAAGGTCATGGCCGCGATGCCCTCCGGCGGCTGCCCGAGAGCGAGCAGGTGCAGGTGCCGCCGGACCAACTGATAGGTTTTACCGGAACCTGCGGAGGCGGAGACGAGGATGTGGCGGAGGCGGTTCACGGTGCTGACGATGCAAGCCCACGCGGCGCGCCATGTCCAGCACTCTCACCGTTCCACCCAACGCCGAATCCAAGGCAAGGTCAGCACGACGGCGATGATGACCGCTGCACCAAGGTAAAAGCCTTCGCTCATGTATTCGGCCTTCCCAAACACCAAAACGGCAATCACGATGCCATACACCGGCTCCATGTTATAAACGACGTTCACCGTGAAGACGCTGACGCGGCGCAGCACATCCATGAATCCTGCATAAGCGGCCACTGTGCAAACCAGCGCGAGCACGCCCAGCCAAAGAGCGGAGGCCTGATCCGGCACAACGGGCCTGAAGCCGCCCTCAAGGAAGGGGCGTGAAAGACAGGCCGCAAGGCAAGCACCACTCATCTGATAAGAGCCGATGACACTCCAGTGCGAGTCACCGGCGACCTGCTGCTTGCTCAAAGTAGCAAAAAAGGCGGCAAACACCGCAGCGGCGATGCCCACGGAAAAGCCGAGCCAGTGGCGAAATTCCACCTGATAGATGAGCCACACAGCACCCACCATGACCGCGCCCACCAGAAGCTCGGCCGGCCGCCAACGCCGCGAACCATCGATCACAGGCTCGATCAACGAACACCACAGCATGGCGGTGGGCATGGCAGCAAGGCAGACCGAGGCGGTGGCCAGACGCGCAGACCAGAAGAAGAGAATCCAGTGCAGGCCCAGAATGGCACCCACGGCGAGCATCGCCAAGATCCGGCGGGGCGAACCGCAAAGTGGATGCCCCATGCTCAAGGCCAGCACTGCAAAGCAAAGCGCCGCAATCGCCGTACGGTAGAAAACCACATCCACAGGCGGAAGCCGAATGAGTTTGCCCAATATCGCCGTGAGTCCCCAGGCCAGCACGACAAGATGCAACTGGGTGTAATTGCGGGCATTGGAACGGGGCATGCTTGGTGACAGAACTGTTGCCCCAGTTGTTCTGGTGCGGAAAGCTCCATTTTAGCTGCCTTGAGCAGGACGAAAACCACCCAAATGCCACTTTCCACAGTATGACCGCAAAAAATGGCAAGAACCCCCGCCGAACTTACGCCTTGACGTGGAGCGGTGCGGAAGCAGTAATGCAGGCTAGTCGTCCTCTTTTTGGGCGTGCCTCGCCGCCCGTCCTTTTTACCGTCTGTCCACTCTGCCCTTTGCCTGCCCTTTGCCTGCCCTTTGCCTATGAATTTCGGATCTCATTCCCTGCCCTGCCTAAAACTGTCCTCCATTGTGGCAATCATAGTAATGATTTTCTCACCTCAGATGGTGCGGGCACAATTGGGCCTCTCAGGGGCGCAAGGGACAAAAAAAATAGTGAAGGAAGTTCAGGTCATCATCAAGGGATCGGTGAAGCTGGATGAAAACCGCATTCGCAGCCAGATGTCCACCCGAGTGGGCCAGCCTTACACGGATGAATCTGGGGAACGAGATATGCGCACGCTCTATGGCACTGGAGCCATTGAAAACATCGAAATCAATGCGGTGGATGTGCCAGGTGGTGTCAAAGTTACCGTGGAAATCATTGGTCGCGGCCAAATTGCCGAAATTCTTTTCGTCGGTAACACCTCGATCGACAAAGCCAAGCTGCGCAAGGATGTCGCAGTCAAAGTGGGAGATCCAGTGGATGACATCAAGCTTTCCGCAGCGCAGCAAAAGATCGTGGAAGTCTATGAGAAGAAGGGGTTCGCTGATGTGACCGCCAGCTATGACATCACCCCGTCTGTACGTGAGGGCTTCTCCACAGTGACGTTTAAAATTGAAGAGGGTGCTCGTGGCATCATTCATAACATCCGGTTCGAGGGCAACACCGCCATCAAATCTCGTGTGCTGCGTGGCAAGCTCAAATCTCAGGAGCACCATTTCTGGAACCTGTGGGGTAAAAAAGGCAAGGTGAGCTACCAGGACGTGCAGGAGGATACCAAGAAAATTGAGCAGGCATTTCAGGATAAGGGCTTTGTCTATGCCAAAGTGACCGAGGTACGCCGCGAGGTGGTAAACTCCAAGCAAATGGACCTCGTTTACGTGATCAATGAAGGTGCCAAGTATGATGTGTCAGCGGTTAAAATCACCGGCAACACCATCTTCACCCAGGAAGAACTCAACAAAGGCATCCAGGCGGAAGCTGGCCTCCCCTACGTCGGCAGTCACGTCAAGGCTGATGAAAAGAGGATTCAGGACTACTACGGTTCACGTGGCTACGCCGATGCCCATGTGGATACCCACATTTTAGAGACCGGTGCCGGACAGGTCGCGGTAGCGTACGACATCACAGAAGGCAGCAAGTCCTTTATCAGCAAGGTCAACATTTCCGGAAACACGATCACGAAGGATGTGGTCATCCGTCGTGAACTGCCCTTCGCCCCAGGAGAAATCTTGGACACCGTGAAAATCGAAGCTGGCAAAAAACGCCTGCAAAACCTGAACTACTTCAGTTCGGTGGAAACGCGTAACACGCCCACGACCGTGCCTGGCTACAAGGATGTGGATCTCACCGTGGCGGAGCAGTCCACCGGCACCGTGAACTTCGGTGCTGGATTCAGCTCCATCGACAGCATCACTGCATTCATTCAGGTGACGCAGACCAACTTTGACATCAGCGACTGGAAGGATTTCCGCGGTGGCGGCCAGCGCTTCAACACCAGCATCCGAGCGGGAGCGCTGCGTCGTGACGTCACTGTCAGTTGGACCGAACCATGGTTCCTGGGGCGCCAGATGGCACTCACGGTCGAGGCGTTCTTCCACAACCTTTATTATCTCTCCAACTTCTTCAATCAGACCAACGTAGGCATCTCCTCCGGCCTGCGCAAAAGCCTGGGAGAACACACCTACTTTGATACCACCTACACCCTGCAGGAGGTCAAGATTCAAGGCATCGCCAGCGGTGCTTCACCGCTCATCGCTCAGGAGGCTGGAAGCTACATTCAAAGTAAGATCGAGGGGAGCATCGTACAAGACACCCGCGACAATATCTTCATTCCGCGCACTGGTCACAAGATTGAAGTGGGGGTACTGCTGTCCGGTCTGGGGGGGGATGTTCCCGTTTATGGTGCCAACTTCAAAGGCCAGCAGTTTTTCAACCTGCCGGGAGATACCATTCTGAGTTTCGAGGGAGCGTTCCAATCCGTGAATAGCTGGGAAAGCGGCAGGCGGGTGCCCATCTTTGAGCGCCTGTTTCTTGGCGGTGCTAACAATCTGCGCGGCTTCACTTACCGTCATGCTGGCCCCAAGGATAACACTGGGGAACCCATCGGTGGCCTGACCTCCATGTATGCTAGCAGCGAATTTTCTGTTCCGGTACACATCACTGCCAACACCGATAAATCCCCGCGTGTAGTCGTCTTCGGCGATGTGGGCAGCATCTCTGGAGCCACGGGTGCAACCACTGGCAATGGAATGATTTACTCCGATGCAGGCCTCGGCCTGCGCCTCTTCCTTCCTGTCGGACCGATCCGGGTTGACTATGCCATTCCAATCGGCAAGGACCCCACCTCAGGCAAGGCTGGTCGCTTCCAGTTCAACATGGGCTACAAGTTCTAACACCGTGCAACGGACATTTTGTTTGTCTGCCCCCCCAATCCCGTCCAAACTCCCCCCCCTTATGATTCGCAGCGCGTTCATCGCCCTTATCCTCGCCACCGTCACTCTTCAGGCCGCCGACCTCAAAATCGGTGTGATCGACATGTCCAAAGTGTTCCAAGAGTTCCACAAAACCAAAACTGCAGCGGAGAAATACAAGGGTAATTACGAAAAGGCCCACCAGGAGATGCAGGAGCGTCAAGAGGTGTACAAAAACCTGGCCAATGAGGCCCAAAAGCTGCAAAAGATCGCCCAGGATCCAATCATCACCCCCGAACAACGGGCTAAATACGGCGCTGAACTGAATGAAAAACTGAAGGAAATCCGCTCCATGGAAATGGAAATGCAGGAGTTCGCAGATCGTCGTCAGCAGCAGCTCAAACAGGAGGACATGCAGATTCGCAAGGGCCTCTATGAGGAGATCCTCGTCGTCGTGCGGGACCGTTCCAAGAAAGACGCCTTCGACATCGTCTTTGATAAGACCGGCGTCAGCCTTTCCACAGTGCCGATCATTTTGCACGTCAGAGAAGGTGCCGCCACCGACCTCACTGATCAGCTCATCGTCGAACTGAACAAAGACGCGCCACCTCCTGGAACCGAACCCAAGAAGGAAGATGCGGCCGCCCCAGCCCCTAAGCCCGTTGAACCTAAAAAGTAGCCTGCGGCTGTCTGGTTTCGAGGCACGCCGCAATGTTTGCGACGTGCCTTTTTCGTTTGAGCGCCCCTTTTATTCTGCACCATGAGCAAATCGATCACCCTGCAGAAACTCACAGAACTCGTCGGAGGAACACTCTCTGATGGCAATCCAGAATCCGTCATCACCGGCCTGAACTCCATCGTGGAGGCCACAACGGGAGATGTAACCTTCCTGGGCAATGCCCGCTACCTGCCAGCGCTCAAAACCACCCGTGCCTCCGTAGCCCTGGTGCCGGAGGATCTTGACGCCACTCAAGTACAAGAAGGGCTCGCCCTCATCCGCCACAAGAACCCCACGCTGGCATTCTCGTACGTCATTCGTTTTTTTTGCCCTCCTGCCACTGAATTTGTGCCCGGTGTGCATGCCACCGCCACGGTCGCAGCAGACGTGGTCTTTGACCCGCAGAAGGTCAGCATCGGACCGCATGCCGTCATTGAGTCCGGCGCACAACTCGGTGATGGCTGCGCGATCCACGCTGGCGTCTATATCGGCCGGAACGTCAAACTCGGCGTCTGCTGCGTCATTCATGCCAATGCCGTCATCAAGGAATACTGCATCCTGGGCGAACGCGTCATTCTGCATAGCGGCTCCGTGATCGGCAGCGACGGTTTCGGCTACGAACTGGTACAGGGCCGCCACCAGAAGATCGATCAGGTCGGCATCGTGCAAATAGATGACGATGTCGAAATCGGCTCCTGCACCACCATTGACCGTGCCCGCTTTGGCCGCACCTGGATCGGCGAGGGCTGCAAGATCGACAATCTGGTACAGATCGGTCACAATTGCACACTGGGGAAGCACTGCATCATCGTCTCGCAGACCGGCATCTCCGGCAGCACCCGTCTGGGCCGGTACGTCACCATGGGTGGCCAGGTCGGCGTGGCCGGACACCTTGAGATCGGCGACAAAGTCATGTTCTTCGCCAAATCGGGTGTCACCAAAAGTATTCTTGAAGCCGGTGCCTACACCGGCTATCCCGCCCGTCCGCTCATGGAAGGGCGCAAGATGCTCAGCTTGCCAGCCAAGATTCCCGATTTGCTGGAGCGTGTGCGCGCCTTGGAAAAGAAACTTGCCGCGCTCGAAGGCGGCACAGTCCATTCCTGAGTAAGGCCACAACTTTGCGGGAAGCTAGCGCAGCCGTTGCCAAGCTCCGGTCTTCGATCTAATTTGATCCCCCCATGACCGCTGCTTCCATACTTCCCCTTCCCGTGATGCCCGACAGTCACGGCCACTTCGGCCAATACGGCGGCATGTTTGTGCCGGAAACACTCATGGCGGCACTGACCGAGCTTTCGGACCACTATGAGAAGGCGAAAGCCGACCCTGCTTTCCAGCGGGAGCTTGATCGGCTGCTCCACGAATATGTGGGCCGCCCTACCCCGCTTTATTTCGCCGAACGCTGGACCGAAAAACTCGGTGGAGCCAAAATTTACCTCAAACGCGAAGACCTGCTGCACACCGGTGCTCACAAGATCAACAACGCTCTCGGGCAGATCCTGCTGGCGCAACGCCTGGGAAAAAAACGCATCATTGCTGAAACCGGTGCTGGCCAGCACGGTGTCGCCACTGCCACGGTGTGTGCGCGATTTGGCTGTGAATGCGTCATCTACATGGGCAAGGTGGACATGGAGCGTCAGGCGCTGAACGTCGCGCGCATGCGCTTCCTCGGAGCCAAGGTCGTCGCGGTGACAGCGGGGCAGGCCACGCTCAAGGAAGCGGTGAATGAAGCCATGCGCGACTGGGTGACCAATGTGCGCACCACGCATTACATCCTGGGTTCCGCGCTCGGCTCGCATCCGTTTCCGATGATGGTGCGTGATTTCCACCGCGTCATTGGTGTCGAAGCACGCCGCCAGATTTTGGAGCGTGAAGAGCGGCTCCCGGATCTCCTCGTCGCGTGCGTGGGGGGCGGCAGCAACAGCATCGGACTCTTTCATCCTTTCCTGAATGATAAAGACGTGCGCATGACAGGCGTGGAGGCTGGTGGTGACGGCATCATCCCTGAACGCCACGCAGCGCGCTTCCAAGGCGGACGCCTCGGCGTTCTGCAAGGCACGAAGACTTGGCTCCTGGCCAATGCCGACGGCCAGATCGAACTCACCCACAGCGTCAGTGCGGGCCTCGACTACGCCGCCATCGGCCCGGAACACGCCTGGCTGCATGAGCAGGGCCGCGTCACCTACAATTACGCCACCGACGATGAAGCGCTCGCCGCGTTCCAGGAACTCAGCCAGGTCGAAGGCATCATCCCCGCCCTGGAAAGCAGCCACGCCATCGCTGAAGTCCACAAGGTGGCCCCCACCATGCGCAAAGATCAGATCATCCTGGTGAATCTGTCTGGCCGCGGAGACAAGGATGTCGCCCAGGCTGCACGAATGATCTTCGGCGAGGAATTGAAGTTTTGAACCATGCAGCCCGTTCCGATAGCCGAAGACATGGCGAAGCTGAAATCGCTGCTGCATGACTCGCTCTCGCCACATCTGCCTGGGGGGCAGAAGGACATGCGCATCCTCAACCTCGCTTGCGGGCGTTGTGATGAGGCGGAAACCCTGATCAAGGTCGGTTCCGAACTCACCCAGGGGGGCGAGGTCGAAATGATTGGCGCAGACATTCGCATTCGCGAAATCCGGCAGGCGCGTGAAACTCACGGGCATCTCCCAGCACAGTTTTTGATCGAGGACGCCACCAAGATCGATCAGCACAAAGAGCTGAGTGATGATTTCAACATGGTCTTCCTGCGCCACCAAAACTTTTGGCATGGACAGGAACTGTGGAAGAAGATTTTCGACCAGGGCATCGCCAAGCTGCGCCCCGACGGCATGCTGGTCATCACCAGTTACTTTGATGTCGAACACCGGCTGGCACTACGCGCGCTGGAGTCGCTGGGCATGGAAGTCGTCAGCAACAAGCGCAACAAGAACAGCCGTGCTCTAATGGACGCTCCTGGCAAATCGGTGGACCGCTGGGTAGCGGTGCTGCGGCGGCGGCAAGCTTGAGTCAGGCTGTCAAGGCCATTTACAAGACTGCCGTGAAGCGGTAAACTCCGTCCCTTCTCCAAAATCCCATGCATCGTTTTTTTCACGTCTTCACCCTCATGGCGGCGCTCGCCCTGACCGCTCCGGTGTCGCATGCCCAGACCCTTGATGCCAACAGCGAAGCGGCAGACCAGTACTTTCGCGGCTTTGTCCTCAACAATGAAGCCGCCAAACTGGAAACTGCGGGTGACTTCACCCTTGCCCAAAGCAAATTCAAGCAGGCTGGGGAGATCATGGAAAGCATCGCCCGCAACTACCCGATGTGGCAGCCAGAGATGCGTACAGCGCGTCAGCAGAAGATTCAGGACGCATTGACACGACTGCAGGTGCGCTCCGCAGCGGCACCGGCGTCCACAGCAGCCACCGCAGCCGCACCCGCGCCTGCCCCGGTGACCGCGACAGCAGCAGTTGCCCCCCCTCCCGCCATGTCTCCAGGAGTGGTTCCCAGCCCTGGAGTTCTGGCGCAGACTGCACCCGAAGTTCCGGCTACTTCCGGACCGTTGCCCAGCATCAACGACTTCCTCAAGCAGTGGGAAGACATGTACAAACAGCGCATTGGGGAGCTGGAGACAAAGTCCAACCAGCAGCAGCTTGATCTCGGCAAATGGCAGAACTGGTATCAGTGGGCCTCTGGCGAAATCAGCACTGCACGTGAACAAAACGCGGCCCTCGGTCAAAAAGCTGCCGCCATGGAGCAAAGCATCCTGGCCATGGGCCGTGACGTGGAGCAAGGCCGTGCCGCGCAGGCTCAGGTGGGCAAGCTGATGGAGGAAAAAATGGCGGTGGAACTGGAGATGCGCAAAAACGGCCAGCGGCTGATCGCTGCCGAATCCGCCGCCAAAGAGGCTTCAGAAAAGCTGGCCAATGCCTCGACCCAAATGGCTGCCGTGGAGGCTGAACGCGCCAAGATTCTCCAAGAACGCGCACAGATTGTGAAGGAGCGTGATGACGCGATCAACCAGCACAAAGAAGCAGTGAAAGAACGAGATGTAGCGGTGAAGGAACGTGATGCCGCCAGCGCCCGCAGCCTGGGATTACAGATTGATGTGGATGCTTTGAAGAAAGTGAAAACCGGCAGTGCCGAAATGAAGCGCCTCGTGGCAGAGAATGAACGCTTGAAAAATGAAATCGCCGAGGCGCAGAAGCAGGTGGAAACGCTGAAAGCAGATGTAGGCCGCAAGGATCAAGAAATCATCGCGCTACGCGGCCAGCTCACCGGATTGCAAGGTCAGCTAGCCGAACTGCGCAAGGAAAGCGCCACTTACCAGACCCAGGTCGCTGAACTGACCAAGCAGCTCAAAGAGGTGCAAGGTGGCATGGAGGGCAAGATGGCCACGACTCCTGAACTCACTCAGGAAAACGAACTGCTGCGCGGCATCATCATGCGCCAACTGCGCGTCCAGCACCGCCAGCAAGCGGCCAAAGAGCTCATGATCGGCGAGCTGCAAAAAATGGAGAACGCCTCGAACGATCTCGTCAAGCAGGTCGAAGAAATGAAGAACGCGCGCATGATTCTGACGCCGGATGAGGAAAAACTCTTCACCGATCCTGCTGCACGAGAACTCCTGGGACCGAAGGGAGTGCAGGCCACGCTCATCGCCAATGCATCGCCAGAGAGCGATAAAAAGGCCGCCCCACCGGTGCCAACCTCCGTCGAAAAACTCATCAGCCAGGCCAACGAAGATTACATGAACAAGGATTTTGAAAGCGCCGCGCGGCTCTATCAGGATGCGCTGCGGGCCGAGCCGAAAAACGTCACCGCCCTCATCGGTCTGGGCATCACACGCCAGCGTGAAAACAAACATGCGGAGGCCGAAGTGTCCCTGCAGAAAGCGCTTGCCTATGACCCGGCCAACGAGCCCGCCGCCTTCGCACTCGGTGTCACTTATTTCAAACAGGAACGCTGGAAGGATGCGATGACCTACTTCGAAAAGAGCCTTGCCAAACGGCCCGAGCAAGCCAGCGGCAGACATTATCTTGGCATCATTGCCACCAAGCTGAACCTGATCGAGCGTGCCGAACGCGAGTTCAAGACGGCGCTCGCTATTGACCCAGCCTACGGCGAAGCCCACTTCAATCTGGCGGTGCTTTACATCACCTGGGACCCGCCGCAATGGGACAAGGCACGAGCCGAATACGATGAAGCCATTAAAAAGGGAGTGCGCCCAGACGCCAACCTCGAAAAACTGCTGCAAGGCGGCAAGGTCTCCCAGCGCTGAGACATACAGCGGCGGACAAGGTAGGACACATCAGCTAGTTCATGATCGCCTCCCCTGCGCTGCATGAGCGCAGGAGAGTTCCGATCTGGATGAATGAAGCGTCTGGGGATCCGCCTACCGCGATCAAGGGCGGATTTCCTCGCCGGTGGTCGCATTCGCCAAGGTCATCTGCTCGCGGTGGAACGCGGGATCGCTGCGGAAGGTAAGGCGCGCCTGATACTTGCGTTCGAGATCGACCAGGAGTTCGCCATCTTCGGTCTTGAGGCGGTTGAGCACTTCAGGATGCACAATGACGATGAGGCTCTTCTGATCCTCCTTGGCACGGCCAAGCACCGAGACAAGTCGGCGCTGCAGCTCGACGCTCATGGTGAGCGGTGTTTTGACCTGGCCATGCCCTTTGCAGTAGGGGCAGGGTTCATAGAGCATGGTACCGAGGCTTTCATTGAGGCGCTGGCGCGTCATCTCCATGAGACCGAACTGGGAGATCTGGAGGACTTGGGTCTTGGCCTTGTCACGCTTCAGATGATCCAGCATGAGCTTGTACACGGCCATCTGGTCGCGGCGGTGCTTCATGTCGATGAAGTCCACCACGATGAGTCCGCCCATGTTGCGTAGGCGAAGCTGGCGTGCCACTTCGGCGGCGGCTTCGAGGTTGGTTTCGAGCAGGAGTTTATCGACATCCTTGTGGCCTTTGTTACGGCCAGTGTTGACGTCAATGGAGACGAGAGCCTCGGTTTGATCGATCACAATGTAGCCACCGCATGGCATCCAGACCTGGCGATAGAAGGCGTTGTCGATCTGCTTTTGAATGCCGTAGTGTTCAAAGATGGCGCTCTGGCCTTGATAGTGATTGATGCGGCGCTTCGCGCGGCCAGAGATGTGTGCAGCCATGCGCTGCATGCGCTCGACGGTGGCAGCGTCATCACAGGCGACTTCGTCGATGTCTTCGGTGAGGAAATCACGCACGGTACGCTCGACGAGATCAGGCTCCTGGAAGCAGCAGACAGGGGCGTTCTGACCGTCACGCTTGGCGACGATCTGATCCCACTCGTCGAGGAGGATGTTCAGATCACGCACGATGTGACGAGCGCGCTTGCCGGAGGCTTCGGTGCGCAAGATGATGCCCATGCCTTCCGGCAGGCTGATTTTTTCGATGATCTTGCGCAACCGGGAGCGCTCTTTCGGATCTTCAATCTTGCGCGAGATGCCGCAGGTGTCGTTCAGCGGCATCAAGACGAGCAAACGGCCAGCGAGAGAGATGTTGGTGGTGACGCGCGGACCTTTGTTGCCCACGGGACCTTTGGTGACCTGCACCATGATCTCGGAATTGATCGGGTAGAGGGTGGGGATGTCCTTGGCCTCGATGCGCTTTTTCTTTTTGTTGCCGCCTCGGTTGATCTCCTCCAGGCCGGCATCGAGCGCGGCGGGAATGGCGTCCCAGAAATGCAGGAAGGCATTTTTGTCGAACCCGATGTCGATGAACATGGCCTTGAGGCCCTGTTCGATGTTGCGGATACGGCCTTTGAAGACGCTGCCAATGAGGCTGTTGGTGCCAACACGCTCGATGTTGTATTCTTCGACGACGCCTTTGTCGAGCAAGGCAACGCGGTTCTCCAGTTTCTCGCAGTTGATGACGAGACGCACACCGCTTTTGATGTCACGTTTGCCGGTGAGCAGTTCTTTGATTCTTTGAACGAAGGTCAATGCCATAATATAAAGTCTCCCTGAAATGGTGCTGCGCTTCAGCGGAAGAGCCTGCGTAGAAATCCGCCACCGCTGGGAGCGGGATCGGATGGTTTGGTTTCCTGGGAGCTTCCCCGGTTGAAGATACCGACCCTGCGCACTGGCACGGCCTTGGGCACATTCTGTTCGGAGTTGCTTCCCGCCGATCCCGCTGAATCGGCTATCGGTTTGATGTTGGGCGTCGTTTTCACGCGCGGCGCGCCAGCATCATCCGGTTCTGGCGTGGACACACCCGTGCCCACGTCAGCGTCATCATCCGCGCCGAGTGCCTCTGGCACCGCAGCGTCGGCATATTGGACGGATGCAATATGATTGAAATGACCTTCCGCAGGTTCCATCGCCGTGACGGGGACAATGTACTTGGGATTGTCCAAAGCCAGACATTGTTCGAGCACGCGGCGCGCCACGGGAGCGGCACAGCCACCGCCGGATTTGCCATTTTGCACGAGCACTGAGACGGCAAACCGAGGATTCTGATAGGGAGCGAAACAGATGAACCAGGTGTGGTTGTCGTCATGTTTGACGCGCCTCTCGTCGAGACGCCAGTTCTGCGCGGTGCCGGTCTTGCCCGCGACCTCAACCCCCGTTATGCGCGCTCCTTTGCCAGTGCCTGAGGGATCGTTGACGACCTTCCACATGCCTTTGCGAATGACTTCGATTTCTTCTGGCTTCACGCTGGCGGAGAGATCCCCACGCAAGCTGGGCGGGTTTTCCAGCACCGCCTGGTCATGATCCATCACGCGCTTCAGCAGATGCGGACTCCAGGCCTTGCCACCATTGGCCACAGTGGCGCTGACTGAAGCCATTTGCAGGGGAGATGCCAGCACCATGCCCTGCCCGATGGAGGTGTTGGCGGTGTAGCCATCACTCCAGCGCTCGGCGGGACGATGCGCGCGCAGCCAGTCTGGATTGGGCAAAATCCCGGGATCTTCATCTTCGAGTTCAATGCCAGTCCGGGTGCCCACGCCGAGAATTTTACCCACCTTGGTGATGTTGCTGATGCCAGCGGCGTTGCCATAGCGGTAGAAGAAGCAGTTGCAGGAGAATTTGATGGCGTCGCTCAAACCGAGGGTGCCATGAGAGCCGCCGCTCTGACGCTGAATCCAGCATTGCATAGGCTTGTTGCCATAGGTGACGCTGCCGCTGCAGTTGAAATGGCTCATTTGGATGCCCGCAAGACAGCCGGCAAACGAGATAGGAATTTTGAAGGTTGAGCCTGGCACATGGCCTTTCACCGCGCGGTTGAGCAGCGGGATGGTGTTGTTGCCCAGGAGTGCATCCCAGTCGGACTGCTGGATGCTGGGGATGAACTGATTCGGATCGAAGGAGGGCACAGAGACCATCGCCAGCACCTCACCGGAATTCGGATCGATCACGGTCACGGCACCACGGCCAATTTTGCCGTCACGCAGCGCCTTGTCGGCAATGATTTGCATGCGTGCATCGAGCGTGAGGTACACGTCGTTGCCCTTGCGCGGCTCCTCATATTCGTTATCCACTTCGCCGACGGGCCTGCCGCGTTGATCTCGCTGCATGACGCGCACGCCGGGCTTGCCCCGTAGGTAGTTGTCGAAACTCTTCTCCACGCCAGCACCACCGAAGTCATCCGGCACGTAGTAATCCCAGCCTTTGCGATCTTCAGCGGATGCACGCTGGTCATCTGGCAAACGCACGTAGCCGAGGATATGGCAGGCGACTGATTTGAGCGGATAGACACGTGATGCACGCTCAGCGACGGTGACACCTGGCAATCCCAGATTGTGCTCGGCGATGCGGCTGAATTCGGCAAAGGTCAGATCATCCCGATAGACCCACGGCACGGCACCGCCGAAGCTGCGATAATGCACCCGCAGGGAATCCACAGAGTAGTCTTTGTGCACGCCCATTTCGAGCATGCGGGCGGTGATCGTCTCCTCGAAAATTTTGTAAATGTCGAGTTCGGGCTTCATCCGCTTGATGCCCCGCTCAGAGATCTCGAAGGTGATCTCCGGCACAGCCGTCTTCTTGCTCTTAGCGAGGCGTTTGTACTCGGTGACAACCTCTGCAAGATTGATGCGAACTTCGAAGCTGGCCTTGTTGGTGGCGAGGACGACGCCGTTGCGGTCCTTGATCTCCCCGCGTGGGCCGGGAATACGCGCACGTTCCTTTTTCGCCCCAGGAATCATCTTGGCAAATTCCTCGCGGCGATCAATCTGTAGCGACCACAGCCTGAACACAAGCAGTCCAAACCCGCACATCATGGCGAGAGAGAACAGATAGAGGCGGAAGCGATATTTAACGACCATCGAAACGGTACCTCAGGCCTTCGTATTTGATTTCATAGCTCGACAGGCGGGCCAGCGAATAGAGCAGCAAAAAGATGAGCGGTGCCGCGAGCATAGCAAGCAAGGAGTCGGTGATCATCTTCGACCACACACCTGCCGGGAACTGCAGGGAACCACGCAGAAAGGTAATGATAAGATATTGCGCCAGCAGCCACACAAAGGTGGCAAGTCCTACCATGAGCACCGGAAGCTCAAGGCGACCACGTTTAAACAAGGGGCGGATGCCCTGCAGCAGGGTACCGAGCATGCCAAAGAGTACGATGGAAAGACCGAACGGCAGAGGATGAGTGCCCGCCCCCAGCTCCAAATCCGCTCCCGTGCCAAAGACATCCTCCGCACCCGACAAGCTCTCCACCACCCCAGGCAGGTGACGTGCGTCCCAGATGAAACCCGTCATGAAGGCGAGCACCAGCATCATCGAAAAGGGTGCGGCCACCGAAGCGCTGAAGAAAAACACGGCAGGCAGAAACAGCGTGGCGAACTGGGCAATCTCCAGCCCGGGAATGAACTCCTGCACCATGAAGGTGAGCAGCAGCAGAATGATGGAGATCGGATGGAATAACATGGCAGCTCAGGGCTTGGCGCGTGCCGACGTCGATGCAGGCTCCGGCGTGGGTTCGGCCACCTGCATTTCAATCACAAAAACATAGTCCAAGGTGGAGAAATCAACGGCGGGTTCGATGACAGCCTCTCCAGAAATCTCCCGATTTTCAAAGCGCTTGACCCGGCCCAGCAGCAGGTCTGCGGGAAACACTCCGCCTTCACCCGAAGAATAAACCCCGGCACCGGCATTGATGTTGGAGTTGCGATTGAGGAAGCGCAGATGCAGTTCAGGGCGAACCTCCAGCGCGGCACGTTCGCCAGCGAGGATGCCCTGCTCCAGCGTCCCCTCGATTTTTGCTGATACACGGCACATTTCATCGGTCAGCAAAATCACTTTGGCCATGTGCGGGGCCAGCGTGGAGGTCTTGCCCACCAGACCGACGGACGTGATCACCGGACTGTCGGTGCCGATGCCATCCAGAGAACCTTTGTCGATGATCAGATTGTTCCACCAACTGCTGGAACTGCGGCGGATCACCTTGGCAGCGGTCATTTTGAAGGGGGCCGACTGCTTGAATTCGATGATCTGGCGCAGCTTGGCATTCTCCTCGATGATCTGATTGTACTTCTGCTGAATGATGCGCAGACGTTCCAACTGGACGCGCTGCTCATCGTTCTCACGCTTCAGTTCGGTGGGATTGACCTGTGGAGCCACTGCGGTCTCGGCCGCCTGTTCCATCGCTGCACTGCTGTGGATGAACGGCGACAGCAGGCTCATGACACGAGACTGGATCATGCGGGTGGTCGCCGTGTCAAAGGTGAACACGGCTACCAGTCCTGCCACGAAGATCAGAAGCGCGAGGATGTTGAGCTTTTTCATGATTGGCCTTTCCTCCGGGCTGGGGGCGGCGCTCTGCGGCAAAGGCCTTCAAGCGGACGCAACGCAGCGCGAAATGGTCATCAGACTTCGGTCGTGCTCACTTTGCGCAGAAATTCGAGCTCGCTCAGCACACGCCCGGTGCCTTCGCCGACGGCGCTAAGTGGGTCTTCCGCCACATGCACGGGAAGAGCAGTCTCTTCCTGCAAGAGCTTGTCCAGGCCGCGCAGCAGCGCGCCACCACCGGCAAGCATGATGCCACGGTCCACCAAGTCAGCGGAAAGCTCGGGAGGGCAGCGCTCCAGTGTGGTGCGCACAGCGTCAATGATCGCATTGAGCGGCTCCAGCATGGCTTCGCGGACTTCCTGACTCGTGATCGTGATGGTCTTCGGCAGACCAGCCACCATGTCACGGCCTTTGACTTCCATGGTCGTTTCCTTGCCCAGCGGGAAGGCAGAACCAATGCGCAGTTTGATTTCTTCCGCGGTGCGCTCGCCAATCATGAGATTGTAGGCGCGCTTCATGTAGTTGATGATGGCTTCGTCGAGTTCATCGCCCGCTACGCGCACGCTGCGGCTGTAAACGATGCCGGAGAGCGAGATGATCGCCACCTCGGTGGTGCCACCGCCGATATCGACGATCATGTTGCCCGCAGCTTCCTGCACTGGCAGACCGACGCCGATCGCCGCAGCCATCGGTTCTTCGATCAGATAAACTTCACGTGCGCCAGCCTGCTCTGCGCTCTCCTTGACGGCGCGCTTCTCCACTTCGGTGATGCCGGAGGGCACGGCGATGACCGCGCGTGGTCCGCGCATCTTGCGCCCGCCGCCCTGAACTTTCTTGATGAAGTGGCGCAGCATGGCCTCCGTGACCCGGAAGTCGGCGATCACGCCATCTTTCAGGGGGCGGATGGCGGTGATGCCGCCGGGGGTTCGTCCAAGCATGCGCTTGGCATCATCACCCACAGCGACGACTTCGTTGGTGCCGGTTTTAACCGCCACCACTGAAGGCTCTCTGAGGACGATGCCGTGATCTTTTACATAAACGAGGGTGTTTGCCGTGCCGAGATCGATGCCGATGTCTTGGGCGACGAAGCCGAAAAGTTTGCCGAACATTGAGAATAAAGGGGAAAGGTGTTGATGCGAACAGGTGTCAGAATCCAGATGCGCGACGGAGAATTCTAACTGTTTTGAGAATCACGAAAAGCAACGCGCGCACGGCATTCTAACCCATAGTAAAGCTAAAACCGCCTGAAAATGCGTCAAGGGATGTTTCTAGGAAGGTTGGGATTGGCATTTTCGGGTCATTTTGGGCAAAAAAACACGCTTTTCAGCCCCGAATACGGCTGAATACCGACTGCTCAACCCCATAAACCCGCCCCGCGAGGTGATCCGCATCGGCCCAATCCAGATTCGTGGTCGTGATGATTTTTTGGGTTCCTGGGGGCAAACAGGACAGCAAGGCCCGGCGGCGGTGCGCATCCAGCTCGCCGAAGACATCATCCATCAGCATCAGCGGTGCTGAACCGCAAGCGTGCTCCAGCACCTGTGCCTGGGCGAGCTTCAGGGCCAGGGCAAAGGAGCGTTGCTGACCTTCTGAGGCATAGGTGGTCGCATCGAGGTCGTTCAAGCACATTCCAATGTCATCGCGGTGCGGCCCGAATGCGGTCGAGCGGGAGCGCGCTTCATCATCCCGCACGGTCTGTAGCGCCTCAAACAAACTCAGCGCTGCATCGCTGGTGCGCTGAAAAGAAATGCTCACATTTTCTGCGCCATCACTCAGCTTTGCATGCGCCAGCGACACCTCTGGCCCCAAGGCTGTGCACAGTTCTGCGCGCCGCTGCCAGAGCGTCTGCGCAAAGCCGTCCATCACCCGCGCAAAGGCATCCGCCTGTTTCCATGCGATGCTGGCATCCCGCTTCAAAACGTAATTGCGGCCACGCAGCGCACGCTCATAACCCCGCAGGGCATGCAGGTAGTCGGGAAACATTTGGCTTGCAGCGAAATCAAGAAATCGGCGCCGATGCTCCGCACCACCGCGGAGCAAATTCATGTCGCGATGATCCATCCACACCACCACGCCCGAGGCGGCCAGATAGTCCGCTGATTTGCCGCAGGTGGCACCATCAACTGCCAGCCGCCGCGTGGTGGCCGACTGCGCATAGCGCAGCCGTTTGCCGTGCCAGTGCGCCTCCACCAGGCACGTGGCTGCACCAAAGCGTACCAGCTCGGCACGATTCGATGTTCTGGGAGATTGCAGGCGCAGCAGCACGCACGCGGCCTCGATGAGGGAGGTTTTCCCCTGGGCATTCCGCCCCACCAGCAGCGTCACATCGGGATGCAGTTCCAGCTTCGCCTCGGCGAAGCAGCGGAAATCGCGCACAAACAGGTCGGAGAGCATGCAATCGAACACTTATGCACCACGCCGCATTTCCGGTTGCGTTCACGTTGCACATGAAGATGAATCCCGCCCCCTCTATGGCCTCCTTCCGCACAGTCAAAGGCTTTCGCGACTTCTTCCCCGAGGAATGCGCACTGCGAAACTACATCACCGAAACCTGGCGCTCCGTCGCACGTCGCTATGGCTTCGTGGAGTATGAAGCCCCGCTGGTCGAAAGCACCGACCTGTACCGCAAGAAAAGCGGCGATGAGATCACCAACCAGCTCTACTGCTTTCTCGACAAGGCGGAACGCGAAATCTCCCTGCGCCCGGAAGTCACGCCATCGCTGGCCCGCATGGCGACCGCCCGGCAGCGTGATTTCAAAAAGCCGATCAAGTGGTTTCAAATCGGCCCCTGCTTCCGCTACGAAGAGCCGCAGGAGGGCCGTGGCCGTGAGTTCATCCAGTTCAATGCCGACATCCTCGGCGACTCCTCGCCCGCGACTTCAGCCGAACTGATTGCACTCGCGATCGACGTCGTGCGTGAGTTCGGTGTCAGCGCGGATGACTTCATCATTCGCCTCAGCAATCGCGAAATTTGGAGCATCTTCCTCGCGGACAAGAACATCGCCGAGGAACACACCACGACCTTCCTGAGCATCATCGACAAGATCGAACGCGCACGGCCTGAAGAGACTGAGAAGAAACTCGGTCTCATCGGCCTCACGCTGACCGAGGTGCGTGAGTTCATGTCCTCCACGGATGAGAACCACCCAGCCTTTGCGGCACTGCGTGAAAACCTCACGGCACGTGGCCTGTGGCAGTTTATCAAGATCGACGCCACCATCGTGCGCGGTCTTGCCTATTACACGGGTGTGGTCTTTGAAGTCTTCGATCTCAAGCACGGCCTGCGCGCCCTTGCTGGCGGCGGTACTTATGACAAGCTTTGCGCCCTCATGAGCGACGGCGGCGTGGACATGCCTGCCGCAGGATTTGCCATGGGCGATGTCGTGCTCGGCATCCTGCTGAAGCGCACGCCCGGCGCGCAAATGAAGCTCACCAGCGCCTACCTCGCGGCCAGCAGCATCGACGCGTTTGTGGTCGTCGCCGATGAAGCCCAACGCCCACATGCGCTCGCCGCCGTGCAGGCTCTGCGTGCCGCAGGCATCCGCATCGACTACAGCTTTGGTGCGCAAAAAGTCGGGAAGCAGTTTCAGGCTGCGGAGGATCGCAAAGCCCGCTTTGCCATCGTCTTCGGCGCTGAATATCCCGAGGTCGTGATCAAGAACCTGCTCGCCCGTTCACAGAGTGCGGTGCCGGTGGCAGGCCTAGTTGAAGAAGTGCAAAGGCTGCTCGCCGAACCCGCGATTGGCCCGTTGATCGCTTAATAGGCGGGCAAGCAAGTGGTCTTCATGAGCGTTGGTTTGAGCCAATCTCATGAAGCACCTCCTGTTTCTCCTCGGCCTCGCAGTCATCACCGCACAGGCACAGCCGACCTTCCGCGCGGGCGTCTCCGCCATCGACGTTTCGCCGAAGGAGTTTCCGCGCATCATCGCCGGAGGGTTTCTTGAGGGACGAGGTGAAAAGCTGGCCGACAATCTCTTCGTGCGCAGCTTTGTGCTCGATGACGGGAAGATGAAGATTGCCTTTGCCATCGTGGACACGTGCATGATGGAACAGTCGCTCATTGATGCGGCCAAGGCGCTCGCGTCAAAGCAGTGCGGCATCCCGGTGAACCGCATGATGGTCAGTGCCACGCACACACACTCTGCACCAGCGGCCATGGGCTGCCTCGGCACACGCAAAGACACCGTGTATGCAAAATTTCTCACGCCGAAGATCGCTGAGGCCATCGTGGCGGCGAATGCAGCGCTGCAACCAGCCCGTATCGGCTGGGGCAGCTTTGATGACTGGGAGCACACGCATAACCGCCGCTGGATTCGACTGCCGGGCAAGGAGGTCGTCGATCCCTTCGGCAAGCCCTCGGGCCGCGCGAACATGCACCCCGGCTACCTTAGTAAAGACGTCGTTGGCCCCAGTGGTCCAGTGGACCCACAGCTCAGTGTCATCGCTCTGCAAACGCTTGATGGCAAACCGCTCGGCGTGCTGGCGAACTACTCGCAGCACTACTTTGGCAGCGGTCCGATTTCGGCGGATTATTTTGGCCTGTTCTGCAAACGCCTGGCCGATAAGCTGGGCCAGCCGGGCGATGGCAACGGCCCCTTTGTCTGCGCTATGAGCCAGGGCACCAGCGGAGACCAGATGTGGATGGACTACGGTGCGGAGAAAAATAACATCACTCTCAACAGCTACTCCGAAGCCGTGGCCGACAGCGCCACGAAAGCCCTGAAAACCGTGAAGTATGTCGATCACGCCCCGCTTGGCATGATCGAGAAGACCCTGGAACTCAAATACCGCGTGCCCGATGAAAAGCGCCTCGCCTGGGCACGGCCTATCGCGGCGAAGATCGAGAACGACGTACCGAAGAACAAGGAGGAAGTGTATGCCCGTGAAGCGCTGATCCTGCATGAGCGGCAGAAGACGACTGTGAAACTGCAGGCGATCCGCATTGGAGATTTGAGCATCGCGACGCTGCCGAACGAGGTGTATGCGATCACGGGGCTCAAATTGAAAGCCTGGTCTCCAATGCAGACCCACTTTACCATCGAGCTGGCCAATGGTGCTGAAGGCTACATCCCGCCGCCGGAACAGCATGATCTCGGTGGCTACACGACTTGGCCCGCGCGCACAGCAGGTTTGGAGGTCGGAGCGGAAACGAAGATCGTAGATACGCTGCTCGGAGCGCATGAAAAAGTCACACGCAAAGAACGACGTTCTTCGGGAGAAGACTACGGCCACTATGCCAGAACGGTTTTAGCATCAAAACCGGCCTCCTACTGGCGCATGGCCGAGATTGCAGGAGTTGCCCTGGATCCCCAAACACCCTGGAATGGCATGGTGCCGACTTATGAGCCTGGCGTGGCACGGTATCTCGACGGTGTGCCTGGAAAGGCGTTTGTGGATAAAGGAATCAACCGGGCTGCACACTTCGCAGGAGGTCGAGTGAGAGGATTCAGCACTAACTGGAACGACTGGAAAAAGCGCAGTGTCGAATTGTGGATATGGAACGGCATGCCTGTGCATCTACGTCCAGTTACAGGCTATTTCTTTTCTAACGGCCCGGAAGGCGATCGTGCGTGTCCTGGAGAGCATCTGGGCATTGGTGGCACCCACTCCAACGAAGGTTGTCTGATCTTGTACAATGGCAATCAATCGAAGGGACTGCTTTTCGGTAAAACTCGGCTGGGTTTCAAAGAATGGCATCATGTGGTCATGACGCGTTCCGGGAAGCATGTAAAAGTCTATCTCGATGGGCGGCCAGAAATCGAAGGCGAACTCGACATTTCTCAGACGCCAAAAGACCAATGGTTCATCGGTGGGCGTAGCGACAACTTGTTCAATTTTGAAGGCAAGATCGACGAGGCTGCTTTTTATGACCGCGTTTTGCCAGCCGATGAAGTTGCAGCCCATTACAAAGCCAGCGGCATGACGCCGCCCGCGCCTGCGAAGCTGCAAACGGCCACACCACCGCTCTCTCCTGAGGAGTCGGCAAAGAAGTGGCATGTGCGTGAAGGGTATCGCATCGAACTCGTCGCGGCGGAGCCGGTGGTGCTAGATCCGGTGGCGTTTGACTGGGATGATAAGGGGCGGCTGTGGGTGATCGAAATGGCAGATTACCCGCTGGGCATGGATGGCAATGGCAAGGCCGGCGGGCGCGTGGTGATGCTGGAAGACAGCAATGCGGACGGTCGGTATGACAAGCGCACGGTGATCGTGAATGATCTGAGCTACCCCACTGGCATCCTGACTTGGCGCGAGGGCGTCATTGTGACCGCTGCGCCGGACATCTTTTTCATTTCGCCAAATGGCACGAAGAAGGTGCTCTTCACCGGCTTCAGCACGGGAAATCAGCAGTTGCGGGTGAACGGCCTGCGCTGGGGCATGGACGGCTGGGTGTACTGCGCGGCGGGCGCGCACAACAGTGGCTACAACAAAACTACGCAGATTGAATCCAAGTTCACTGGCGAGAAGATTGATCTCGGCAGCCGCGACTTCCGCTTTAAGCCAGACACGGGCGAGTTTGATCCGCAAAGCGGCCCGTCGCAGTTTGGTCGCGCCAAGGATGACTGGGGCCACTGGTTCGGCGTGCAGAACAGTCACCCGCTCTGGCACTACGTATTGCAGGATCACTACCTGCGCCGGAACCCCTACATCATTCCGCCGGCCCCGATTCATCAGCTCTTCCCGCACAATCCGCCGGTGTATCCCGCCAGCAGCATGGAGAAGCGCTTTCACAGCTTCGGCGAGGCGGGACGCTTTACGAGTGCGTGCGGCATTGAGGTGTATCGCGACCGTGTGCTGTTTGATGATGGCAAAACCCACGCCTTCACCTGCGAGCCATTTCATAATGTGGTGCAGCATCATGTGCTGGAGGATGATGGCGTGACGTTCAAGGCCACGCGTGATCCGGCGGAGTCGAAAATGGACTTTCTGGCCAGTGAGGATCGCTGGTGCCGCCCCGTGATGGTACGCACCGGGCCGGATGGAGCGTTATGGGTGGCGGACATGTACCGCTACATGATCGAACATCCGCAGTGGCTGCCTCAGAACGGCAAGGATGAACTGCTGCCGCATTACCGTGAGGGGGACGACAAGGGGAGGATATGGAAAATCACGCGCACTCCAGAACCGCCTAAAGGCGGGACTACATTACAAGGCTTGGGTTCCTCGAATGGCTGGCAGCGTGACAAGGCGCAGATGCAGATGGCATGGAGCGGCGAGAAGGGTGCCATTGAAGGTCTGTTGAAATCAAAGCAGCCTCAAACACGGCCACAAGCGGCGTGGACGTTGCTGGCGATGAAGAAGCTTAGTGCTGCCACTTGCCTTGAACTGCTGGAGGATGAATCGCCACGCGTGCGTGAGCAGGCATTGCAGATGGCAGAAAAACTGGAGTGGGAAGGTGCGAAAGCCTCATCCCTTCAAAAAGCACTGGCGAAACTCGTGAAAGACAAAGACGAGAAGGTGCAGTTGCAACTGGCCTGCACACTGGGTGAAATGAAGGGCGACTGGGTGGCGGAACTGCTGGCTGATCTGCTGCAGGTGGCTCCAGCGGGTGCGTATCTGCAAGGCGCTGCGCTGAGTTCGGCACTGCCGAATCTGGAGCGCGTTTGCGCACGTTTTCCTGAAGGGGCAGGACCGGATAACAACCAGGCCATTGGCATGCTGTTCCGCTGCGCTTTGGCGGTGAAAAATGAGCAGGCGCTCGCGGCCCTTCTGGCTCACCAGGGGGCACAAAAGCACGCAGCAGAGTTTCTGACTGTTATTGATGCAAAGGGGCTATCGCTCGCCGAGTTCACTCGGCAAGTCACTTCGGCAGAGGCGCAGCAGGGATTGAAGAAAATGGCCGACATGCTCTCGAAGGCGGCGGAGGAAGTGAAAGCAGCCGAAGCGGCTCCGCCCATGGCGGCAGTGGCGCTGCTGGCCTCAGACCGTGAACATCGCGAGATGGTGAAGGCCCTGCTGCCGGAGATGTGGAAGAAGTCAGCAAACACCGAGGTGCTGCGTTTAGTAGCGAAGCTGCAGCCGAAGGACGGACCGGAGTTCTTGCTGGCGGACTGGAATGAACGAACACCAGCGGTGCGAATGCAGATCATCGAAACGCTGCTCTCCAACGATACCTGGACCCTGGCACTGTTGAAGCGGCCAGAGGCAAAAGCATGTGACGCGGCACTGCGGGCACGGCTGACGAAACATCCGAAAAAGGAGATCGCCAAGCAGGCAGCGTTGGTGTTTGCGGATGCCACGAGCGCCACGCGTGCGGCAGTCGTGGAGAAGTTCAAACCAGCACTGAAACTAACGGGAGACGCGGCAAAGGGGAAAGCGGTGTTCGCGCAAGTGTGCATCAGTTGCCACAAGCTGGACGGTGTGGGCATCGAGCTGGGACCGGATCTGCGTAGTGTGGTACAGCATGACGCAGAGAAGCTCATGAATTCCATTCTGGACCCAAGCGCGATCATCGAGCCCGGATTCATGGCGTACAACTGCACGCTCAAAAGCGGCGAGCAGCTCTATGGAGTGATCGCCACGGAAACGAGTGCGAGTCTGACGCTGAAGATGGCGGGGAATCTGACGAAGTCGGTGCTGCGCAGCGAGATTGCGAGTTTGCAGAGCACGGGCTTGTCCTTGATGCCGGAGGGGCTAGAGGCTGCGCTCACGCCGCAGTCGTTGGCGGATTTGATCGCGTATTTGAAGGTGGCGAAGTGAAAGGCGCGGTTAGAGTTCCTCCTGGCACTGCGTATTGAATTTCGATGCCATCACCCGATCATCCCTGCGTCGGCCACAGTGCCCCGCATGCATTCACGTTCATGAACCCGCGTGTGCGGGATGGCGTGGTCGTTCACAGCCGGCGCTCGGTGTTGAAGACAAGCCTCGCGGGTCTGGGCGGGCTCACCCTCCCTGCGCTGACAAAGCTGCGTGCGGAGGGGAAGGCCACCAAGAGCGGTAAGGCGGTGATCCTGCTTTGGATGACAGGCGGGCCGTCGCAGATCGACACCTGGGACCCGAAGCCTGACCGCCCGCGTGAGATTCGCGGGCCGTTCAAAACGATCCCGACCAAACTGCCGGGCACACACATCTGCGAGTATTTGCCAAAGCAGGCCGCCATGCTGGACAAGTTCACGCTCATCCGCTCGGTGGACTGCCGCTTCAGCAATCATGAGCCGAACATGGTCATGCAGACCGCGAACCTGGCCAACGAGCCGCGCACCAATCCGAAGGCGAAGTATTATCCGTCGTTCGGCAGCATCGTGGCGAAGCATCGCGGGGCGAATCATCCGGCTATGCCGCCGTATGTGGTGCTGAACATGAAGGCGCGTGGGCATGTCGCCTGGGGCGGTTATCTTGGCACGCAGTATGATCCCTTCGACGGCAGCAACGCCACGAAGCTCTTCCAGTTGCCTTCCGGTCTCAGCATGGACCGCCTGCATGCACGCCAGACGCTGAGCAAACAAATGGACGGCTTGCGTGCCGAGATCGACGCCAGCGGCATGATGAGCGCGATGGACAGTTTCTCGCAGACCGCCTTCGACATCGTCGCTGGTGGCCGGGCGCAGGAGGCTTTTGATCTGAGCAAGGAACCACAAAAAGTACGCGACCGCTACGGCGAGCATGATTGGGCCAAACAAGCGCTGCTGGCGCGGCGTCTCGTGGAGCGCGGCTCTTCTTTCGTCACCATCGATCTCAGCAATCACGGCGCCTCCGGCACCTGGGACAATCACGGCGACAACATCCCACCCTATGGCGGCATCTGGAACGGGCTACGCCCGCTGCTCCCCGTTTTCGATCACGTCATCACCACGCTCGTCAGCGATCTCGCCGAGCGCGGCATGCTCGATGACACCTTGGTCATCACCATGGGCGAGTTTGGCCGCACGCCCACACTCGGCACGCAGGGCAGCACCGATGGCCGCAACCACTGGCCGTATGTGATGTCCATGTCCCTTGCCGGTGGTGGTTTTCGCCACGGCCAGGTGATCGGTGCCTCAGACAAAGACGGCGGCCAGATTGACGAACGCCCGGTTACCCCCGGTGATCTTGCAGCCACCATCTACCACCACATGGGTGTCCCGCTGGATGCGACCTACACCGATCATCAGGGCAGGCCGAACTTCATCGTGGATCAGGGGGCGCCGTTGCGGGAGCTGGTTTGAACCTGAGAACAGTGGACAATTAGCGGATGGGGTAAGGGGAGAGAAGACACCAGCGGTGAGTTTCAATTCCCATCGAAAGCGGAACGCTGCTCCTTGGACTGGCGAAGATCTGTTTTCTCGTCAGATTTGCCAGCCATGCGCCACATCCTCACCGCTCTCCTTTTTGCCACTGTCGTTCATGCCCAGCAGCCTGCCGCGCCGAAGCCGAAGGCTTACACGGACCCGGCGCAGACGGATGAGGATTTCACGATTCAGGGCGAGTATGTGGGCGAAATCGACGGCAAGACCTACGGGGTGCAAATTTGGGCACAGGGCGGCGGGAAATTCGAGGCAGTGAGCCGTCCTGGCGGACTGCCCGGTGCAGGCTGGGATGGCGACCGGGCCACGATCACACGGGTCAGCGGCGCTCGGGCCGCAGGCGAAAAGAGTGCGGTCTTTGCCACGCCCGATGGCTCCATCAAGGCCGAGGTGAACGGCGCGAACATCTTGGTGAACAATGCCGATGGGGTGAAAGTCATGGAACTCAATCGCATGAACCGCACATCTCCCACCCTAGGTGCCCAACCGCCGGAGAACGCGGTGGTGCTGTTTGATGGCAAAGGAGTGAACCGTTTCCCCAAATCGCGTGTCGATGAGCCAACGGGCGCATTGATGGAGGGGATCACCAGCGAGGACACGTTTGGCGATTGCAGTCTGCATGTGGAATTCTTTCTGCCCTACATGCCCGACGCCCGTGGTCAGGGCCGGGGAAACAGCGGTCTCTATTTGCAAGGCCGCTATGAAGTGCAGATGCTCGACAGCTTCGCCCTCGATGGCAAGGACAACGAGTGCGGCGGGTTGTACAAAATCGCCGAGCCGAAGGTGAATATGTGCCTGCCACCACTGACCTGGCAGACCTATGATGTGGATTTCACTGCTGCGAAATACGATGCCGAGGGCAAGAAAACCGCGAATGCGAAGATCTCGGTCAAACACAACGGTGTGGTGATCCATGAGAACCAGGAACTGCCGGGAACGACCGCCTCCGCCCCCAACAAAGAGGCGAACACCGCTGGGCCGATCTACCTACAGAACCATGGCAACCCGGTGCGCTACCGCAATATTTGGGTGGTGCGGAAGTAGTGTGAGCGCCCCGCTTGCAGCAGGCAATTGAGGCGGTTACCCCGCAAAAAATGTGAATAACCCACCAGGCTGTGAATACAGGGGAAGCATTTTTTCGCGAATAATTATGGCAATCGGACTGAGAATCCATTATTTAAGGCCCATTAACTACCAATTCCGCCTCTACCTGGAACTGGACTTTGTTCACGCCTGCCCATGTCTGCCGCCAAGAATGGCTCGAAAAAACCAGCCAAGCGCTCTTCACGTAAGCGCAAGGGACTGGGCAACCATGTGATCGACTATACGCCGGAATCTCCGGCGATTCGTGAGCATGAGGCAGAAGAGCGCCGCCGTCGTGGCTTTCGCACGGCGATGTGGTTGATCACGGCCATGATCGTCGTTGGCGTCTGCTGGGTGACGTGGCATGAGGCGCTGGAAAAGAATGCGCAGTTCATGCTGAAAACCGTGGAGGTAAACACTCAGGGCACCCTCACACGGCAGCAGCTCGTGGCCGCCACCGGGCTTACCGAAGCCACGAACCTGCTGACCATGAACCTGCGCGAAGTGCGGGCGAAGATTGAACGCCTACCCCAGGTGAAGTCAGCGGTGATTCACCGCGACTATCACGGCAAGCTCACGCTCGATGTGGTGCAGCGCCTGCCGGTGGCCTGGATTGAATGCCCGAAGCACAAGCTCATGGGAGCGCTGACCGGTAAAGGCTGCCTGATTGATGCGGAAGGTGCGCTGGTGCCCTGTGATGTCATCACCCGGGAGTATCTCGCGATGCCCCGCATCCAGTTCCCGGCACTCAGTGAAGCCATTCCCGGCAAGCCCTCGCCTGATTTTCAGGTGCATGCTGCGCTGCGCCTGATGGAGAAGCTGCAAAGCCGCCAGCAAGAGGGCCAGCCCGCGCTGGAGTTGATCGAAATCCCGAATCCATGGTCGCTCGTCGCGCATTTCAGGGGCGATGCCAAGGTGACCTTCGGCGTGGATGACATGACCCCGCAACTGGCACGCTTTGACCGCGTGATGCAGGAGGCACGCACACGCAAGTGGCGCGTGGCTACGCTGAACCTGATTGCCAGCAGCAACACCCCCGTCACCTTTCATGAAACGCCGGACATCACCGGGCTGAATTTGGCGGACACCGCCTCCACTCCACCCGCACGCTGAATCTCATGGCAAAAAGCACCATTTACGCAGGTCTGGAAATCGGCACACACAAGATCTGCGTCGTCGTGGGGGAAGCCAAGCGTGATGGAGCCATCAAGATTCTCGGCGTCGGCCAGGCCCCCTCACGGGGCGTGCGCAAAGGCGAGATCGTCGATTTCGAAAAGGTACAAACTTGTGTGAACGATGCCCTCGTGCGTGCGGAGGACCGCAGCGATGTGATGATCCGCAATGTCTTCCTCGGCGTCACGGGTGCGCACATTGAGAGCCTGAACAACCGCGGCCGCCATCGCCTGCCGGATGAGCAGACGGAAATCGGCGAAGATGACGTTGAGGAGGCGAAGGAGATCGCGCGCAGTGTGTCGATTCCCCAATCGAATGTCTTTCTGCACAGCGTCACGCGGCAGTACATCGTGGACGGTCAGGAGGCCGTGCGCCAGCCGATCGGGCGAGAGGGCCGCGTGCTGGAGGCGGACTACCACATCATCCACGGCGTGCGCGGCCGGGTACAGAATGCGATCCGCTGCGTGCGTGAAATCCCACTCGAAGTGGAGGACGTGGTCTTCAATCCCGTCGCGGCGGCACAGGTTGTGCTGACTCGTGAAGCCAAAATGCAGGGAGCACTCATGATCGACTTTGGTGCTGGCACTTGTGATTACGTCTTGTACGAAGACGGTATGATCACCGCCTCCGGCTGCGTGCCGCTCGGCGGCGATCACATCACGAATGATGTCTCCATGGCGCTGCAAATCCCGAACGGGCGCGCTGAACGGCTGAAGGTGGAGGAAGGCAGCGTCTTGTATGAAGAGGTGCCGGAAGGCGAGATGCTCAGCATTGAGGACGACACCGGCTTGATTCTCGGCGAGATCGAGCGGGCGTTTTTGAATGAGGTCATGAACCTCCGCACTAAAGAAATACTTATCCAGGTGCGAGTGCGGGTGGAAGACCATCTCGGGCGCCTGGGTGCGGGCATTTATCTTACCGGTGGTGTCAGCATGATGAAAGGCGTTGACGTAGTGGCCCGCGAAGTGTTTGGGATCAAAGTCACGCGCGCAGGTTCGGCTCCCGTCAGCGGCATCACAGCCACATTCGAGAATCCGCAATACTCCGCACCCATCGGCCTCATCCGTTATGCGCAGATTCTGGACAGCGAGAAGCCCTTTCTCTCTCCGCTGAAGCGCCTTGGCAGGCGCATGCAGGAACTCCTCTCATCCATCACACTTTAAGCAGCCAGCAGCCCAATCCTAACCACCCACGATTATGGTAGAATACGACCGCTCCCAATCACCTGAAGGTGCCAGCACAGCGGCACCACGCATCTGCATCGTCGGCGTCGGCGGCGCAGGTTCCAATGTTGTCGATCGCATCACCCTGGACCGCATTGTCGATGCCACTCTGGTCTGCGCGCATACGGACGTGCGGGTGCTCGGCCACTCGATGGCACCGGTGAAAATCCAACTGGGAGCCGAACTCATGAAGGGCATCGGTGCCGGTGGCGATCCTGATCTTGGACGTGAGGCAGCGCTGTTCTCGCGTGATCAAATCCGGCATTCCATTGAGAATCACGACATCATTTTCATCAGCGCCGGACTTGGCGGCGGCACCGGCAGCGGTGCGGCCCCCGTCATTGCCGAGATCGCGAAAAACACAGGGGCTTTGGTGCTCGTCGTGGCCACGATGCCGTTCAGCTTTGAAGGTCGCCGCCGTCTGGCCCAAGCTGAGGAAGCGCTGGAACTGCTGCAGAAGCGCGCGGATGCCCTCGTGCTGTTTGAAAACAACCGCATGGGAGAACTCATCCTGCCGAAGGATGGCATTCAAAAAGCTTTCAATCAGGCGGATCAGCTCATTGCACAGAGCCTGCGTGCCATCTCCACCATCACCACGACTCCGGGCTTGGTGAAGCTCGGCCTCGACGACCTCACC
Organism: uncultured Verrucomicrobiota bacterium; assembly: GCA_903848465.1. Taxonomy (GTDB): domain Bacteria; phylum Verrucomicrobiota; class Verrucomicrobiia; order Verrucomicrobiales; family Verrucomicrobiaceae; genus Prosthecobacter. Next base: position 1,724 of record CAINGK010000227.1, on the reverse strand, counting down.
TCCGCGCTGGCCAATGCCAATGGCCGCTGCCTCTTTGGCTTTGGCGAGGCGCGTGGCCAGAACCGTGGTACCGAGGCGCTCAAAAAGGCACTCAAGAGCCCGCTCATCGACTCGGGTCGTCTCCTGCATCAGACGAAGAACCTGCTGGTCCACGTGGCCGGTGGCGAATCGCTCACCCTGGTCGAGGTCGAGGGGGTCATGAAACAACTGGGACGTCATGTGCCGGATCAAACCCACATTCTCTTCGGCCTTGGAGTCGATGCGAAACTGGGAGACGCCGTTGCCGTCACGCTAATCAGCTCGCTGGGACTCAACCAGCTCAACGCACACGCCACCGCTGCGCCGCCGTCCGAAATGCTCCAGCCGCGCGCTGAAGTGACCGCACCAGTTGCGGCACCTGCACCCGTATTTGCACCCGCACCCGCCGCTGTCACCCCTGCCCCTGCACCGAAACGTGAGGTAGCGGCGAGGAAGGCCCCCGCGCCGTATGCCCCACCGGTGGAGTCCACTCCTGATCTGCTCTTCAAGTCAGCGGCATTCAGTTCCGTCCCTGCAGTGGGCGAAGCCTTCCCTCTGACCAGCCTTCACCTAGAAGCAGCGGCACCGGTGCAAACTCAAGATCCAGATGTGGCACTTGTGGAGGAAGAGGAGCCAGCCTTTGAGGAGCATGAGCCAGAGCCACCTGTGATCGCTGCCGCCCCAGTATTCGCCTCCATACCCGAGACAGCGCGCATTCCGGCTAGCACGCCCGTGGCGAAGGAACTGGCCGATGCCACCCGCAACGGTAACGGTAAAGAATCAACCCTCGCCGCCGTCGTGGCCCGCAGCGTCACCTTGCAGACTGAAGCCGCCCCGGCGCAGGATGATCTCATCTCCTTCGACGAGCAGCACGAATCCACGATGATCAGCGCCACCGCTGTCCTCACCCGCAAGTCCACCGCTGATAGCCAGCAGACCTTCAGCCTTGGCGAAGAAGACCGTGGCCGGTTCAAGGACACCGAACCTTCCATCGTGCAGGGTGAAGACCTCGACGTCCCGACTTGGATGCGCCTGAAGAAAAAGCTCCGCCGTTGATCTGGGATTGCTGGCAGTGAATGCCAGTTGAATTTTGATGAGGTTGATGCGCCGTTATCTAGCGGCGCTTATCTCTGATCATTGGTGATCAAGCTGCACTCGGCGAGTTCCTTTTCAGCCTCCTCCTTGGACACCAGTTTCAATTGAGGACTAAAGTGGAAGAATCCCGGTTCGGGATGCATTCTGACATAGTACGTCCTGCCCGCATCCACCCGCAAGTCCAGCTTGCCTGGCTGAGCATTCATCGCCGCCTCTACTAGGGCCGCATCCAGCATGACCATCTGTCGGATCGATTTGTTTACATCAGCCACCATGGAAAGCCTGCCCGGACTCGCCTCGTATGGAAAGTAACCGCCGTGAAGAAGATTCGACACCTTGTGCTGGTTGATATGCAGATAATAGGTCCGATCATAACCCCTCGATTCACCCAGCGGGCGATAGAAATAGACCAATGCCTTGCCTGGATTGGAAATCTTGTGGGGAGAAAAAACGTCTCCGTCCGGCTTATTGAAGGCACAACTGGAAAGCAAAGCGATGGTAATACTGAAGACAAAAACGCGACTGACCTGAGTGATGAATTGGGGGTGTAAAGTCTGTTCTGTAAAAGGCTTTAGCCTTGCAATGCACGCCCCATTGGGGGCTGCGGAGTG
>CAINGK010000226.1 GCA_903848465.1 uncultured Verrucomicrobiota bacterium | reverse complement strand
TGACCAACCAGCAGATCGACGAGATCATGCCTGATGCATGGGCCAAGGCCAAAGCTGGAAGCGCTGGCCACCGGTCATCGCACCGACGTGTGACCGCTCTAAGTCAAGCTGCGGCTTGAGGTGTTTACTGTGCCGGTTACGAACCAAGAACCAAGAACCAAGAACCAAGAACAAGCCCCCCCTCACCTCCCGCCCCGCCGCCTCACTCCGTCCGCCACCTCCCGCCGTGCCGCGCGCTTATCCGTCCGCTTCACGAGCGCCGCCAGCGCCGCATTCGCCTGCGCCACTTCCTCCGGCTGCAGCAGCACCTCCTGATGCCCGGTGATGTAGCCCGCGAGTCCGCCGTCGATCACATAACTCGGCAACTCCGTCTGGAAACCGCGCCCGGCCAGGAAGTAGATGACCGCATGAAACTTCGATTCCGGCAGCCCTAGAAAATGCGCCAGCGCCCGCAGGTGCAGGCGATTTTGCCAGATGGGATTCGGAAAGGCGCTCTTGCCCCCGGAGCCAAACGTCTGCGTCCACTGCGCCTGGTGCTCCGCGCCATGGATGGCACCGGTCTGGCGTTTCGTCTCGATCACAAAAATCCCGAACGGCGACACCACCGCGTGGCAGACCTGCGTCAGGCCATCGCCCTCCGCGCGCGGCAGGTACAGATCGCTAAAGCACCGATAGGCTTCCGGGTCCAGTTGGCGGAAGGCCCCCTTGTTCACCAGCGCCCGCTCCAGCGAGCCCTGGCGGCCGAGGCTGAACCTCCGGTAAAGAAACAGCGCCACATACAGGCCCGCCACCACCCCAAAGACGGGCAGGTTGGCCTTGATCAGCGGAGGTAAAACATCGGTGGGGTCAGTCATGCATCCACACTCTCCGCAGTCCGAGCAAAGTTGTCCAGTTGCGCCGCAACTGGAATTCTGCCACCAGATGCCGCCCCCCTCTTGAGACTACGTCTCCTCAAAAAAAAAAACCGTGACTATTTTCCCCGAATTGGGTTATATAGGCGCGACCGAGGACAACCACCTGGGTTTTTGTTTTTTTTCAAACCATGAAAATGCATTCGTTGATCTCCACCATCGGCGTTGCGCTGTTCACTCTGAGTGCGGCCGACAACGCAAACGCGCAGAGCTACGCACGCCATGGCGACTCCCGCCTGACGGACCAGGTGACGGCAAAGAACCCCATCTGGACACACGGCGGCGTACACAACACGCTGAAGGCCAGTTCCGCAGCAGGCTCCGGCGGCTACACCCCCGCGCAGATCCGCCACGCCTATGGCTTTGACCATATCACTGGCAACGGTGCCGGGCAGACCATCGGCATCGTCGTCGCCTACGGCAGCCCCACGCTACAGCAGGATGTCGCGGCCTTCTCCACCGCCTACGGCCTCCCAGCCGCCAACATCACCGTAGCCTACCCGCAGGGCACACCGTCTGGAGACAGCGGCTGGGCGCTCGAAACCTCCCTCGACGTCGAATGGGCACACGCCATCGCTCCCGGTGCCAACATCCTCGTCGTCGTCGCCAAAAGCGCCTCTCTGACCAATCTGCTCGCTGCGGTGGATTACGCCGTCAGCCACGGTGCCGCGCAGATCTCCATGAGCTGGGGCGGCTCCGAATTCGCTGGCGAGACCGGCTTTGACTTCCACTTCAACGTCCCCGGCGTCTCCTTCTTTGCCGCCTCCGGCGACAACGGCGCAGGCTCCTCCTGGCCAGCCGCCTCCCCCTACGTCGTCAGTGTCGGTGGCACCACGCTCAATTTGGACAGCGCGGGCAATGTGCTCTCCGAAACCGGCTGGGCAGGCAGCGGCGGTGGCATCAGCACCTTTGAAATCCGCCCCGGCTTCCAGAATGGCTGGAACACCAGCGCCAATCGCACCATCCCCGATGTCAGCTACGCCGCCGATCCCGCCACCGGCTTCCCCGTCTATATCAGCAACTACGCCGGCACCACCGGCTGGATCGTCGTCGGCGGCACCAGCGCAGGCTCTCCGCAGTGGGCCGCACTCTCCGCCCTGGCAAACTCCGCCCGCGCCAGCGCCCTGCAGGCCCCAGCCGCCGCCCTCTACGGCCTCGCCGCCACCAGCTACGCCACCGATTTCCGCGACATCACCTCCGGCTCCAACGGCAGCTACCTCGACACCACCTCCTACGACCTCGTCACCGGCCTCGGTTCCCCCGTCTCCTCCTCTCTCGTTCCAGCCCTGAGCATCTACACCATACCGGTCCTGCCACCGCCGCTCCTCGCCGTCAGCCAAGGCACCACCAGCCTCGCCAATGGTGGCAGCATTGACTTCGGCACCGCCACCCAGGGCGGCCCCGTCGTCACCCAAGACATCACTCTGGCCAACGTCGGCAACTCCGACCTCATCGTCTCCGCTGGGCTGCAGGCCGGCACCGGCACCGCCGTCGTGACCACCTCCCCCGGCTTCACCATCGTCACCCCACCGCCTGCACGCATCCCCGCAGGCAGCACCGGCACCGTGCGCGTGGGCCTGAGAACCAATGTGATTGGTAGCGCCGCCGTCAATCTCGTCATCACCAGCAACGACAAGACGCAGAATCCCTTCACCCTCGCCCTCACCGGCATCATCACCGCCTCCACCGCACAGATCGCCGTCACCAGCGGCACCACCGCCATCACCAGCGGCGGCGCGCTGCCCTTTGGCAGCACCACCGTGGGAGTGCCCGTCTCGCAGACCATCACCGTGGCCAATGCCGGTAGGTCCGACCTCAAGCTCACTGGCTGGATCATTGTTCCGCCCCAGCCCACCACCACCGTCCCCGCGCTGGCAGGATTCAACGCTGGCGACTTCGCCGCCCTCTGCGGCATCATCGCCCCCGAGCTCGTCGCAGCAGCCACCAGCAACATCCTCGACTTCCGCCTCTCCGGCCCCTTCCCCCTGCCCTCCACCGTCGCCGCCGGTAAATCTGCCAATGTCCAGATCACCCTCAATGCCACCACACCAGGAGACAAAGCCGGGCTGCTGCTCATCTACAACAACGTCACCCCCGGCGTGCCTTATCGCATCAATCTCGGTGGCCACGTCGATCCCAATCCCAAATCCGGCCGCATCTCCGTCGCCTTCTCCGGCGGCACCGTCGCCTCCGGCGGCATCGCCAGCTATGGCGTCACCCCCGTGGGCAGCCCCATCACCAACAGCTTCACCGTCACCAACACCGGCGGTGGCCCCCTCCAGTTCAATGTCCTCCTGAACCCGCTGACCATTACCAGGACCTCCGGCCATTGGCACTACCTCCCACCCGCCTTCAAGATCCTCAGCATCCAGTCCAACACCCTCGCCCCCGGTGCCACCAGCGTGATCCAGGTGCAGTTCAATCCAAGCGTCGCCGCCAGCAGCTTTGTCTCCGCCATTGCCGTCGTCAGCCGAGATGCCAGCGCGGGTTCCTTCACCGCCACGCTCACCGGCTCCAGCCAGTAACCCAGCCCCGCCCCGCCGCCTGCGCATGATTCTCTCGGTCCCACAATTGAGTACACGGCAGCGCGAAATCATGACGGCTGCCGCTGCCATGCTAGTCCTCATGCTAGCATGGAAGCTCATCCCGCAGCGCACGGCGGCCCCGGCAGGGCCTACTGCCGCCGCAGCCCCCGTGCAGCAAACGCCGAAAAAGGTGGCCGCTGCACCGCAGGCACCCCTGCCCGCCCCCACCGCTCCGGCCCCGGTCAAGATCCCCGTCTTCACCACGACCGAACCCATCGCCGCAGCCCTCAAAAAAGCTGAGCACGCCAGCGAATCCGAATTCCAGCAGATCGCCGAAGACCTCGCCAAGCTCGGCGAAGGCGCTGTGGACGACCTCGGAGCCGCCCTCCGCAGCGCCCCCGGCATCCCCGCCAAAACCGTCCTCGCCCGCGCCCTCGCCCGCATCGGCAACAGCGAATCCGTGGACCAGCTCGTCGGCAGCCTCGGCGCCCTCACCGACCCCGCCCAGCGCACCGCCATCGTGAGCCAGCTCGGCGGCATCACCAACTCCCTTGGGCTTGAGACCCTCAGCTCCTCCCTCGCCGCCGTCAGCGACCCCGCCCTGCGCAGCAGCCTCATCAGCGCCGTCTCCCAGCTCGCCACCGCAGACACCGTGGACTTCCTCGCCGAACTCTACCGCGAGCCACCCAACGTCCCCGAGCAGCCCCAGAACGTCCTCTCCGCCCTCGGTGCCATCAGCAATCCCGCCGCCACCAGCGCCTTAAACGACCTCACCGGAGCATCGGAGCTACCCCTCCAATACGCCGCCGTCCTCGCCCTCTCCCGCATTGGCACCCCCGACGCCCTGGAAGGCCTCATCAGCGCCGCCTACCGCACCGGCGACACCAACCCCGACTTCCGCCAGGCCGTCCTCACCGCCGTGCAAAACGTCACCAATCCCACGTCCGCCACCTGGCTCCAGCAGCAGAGCGCCTCCACCACCCTGCCCGCCGATCTCACCGCCTCCCTCAACCAGGCCCTCCAAAACATCCGCCAGCCCCAGCCCGCAGCGGCACCAGCACCCGTCGTGCAGTGAGGCCGCCAGAGCCGCAGCCCAGCGCATGAAGTAATCACGCGCCAAACTGCGCCCGCGCGAAAGAGTCTGTCAGTTTCTGCAAGCCGCTGCTGGATTCATGATTCATCCGTGCGGGTCGTGCCATCCGTGGTTGAAAGTGGTATTTCCCAGCATTCAAGGACCACGGCTGGGCACGGATCAGCAACGTCGTTCAGCGTTTTCCAAAACGGCTTTCCGCAAAGCACGCGTGGCGACACGCGGCGGAGGCTTGCGGACAAGCCTCCCTACCTCGCGCCGGGCACGCGCCAGCCCAGCGCGGGTAGGGCTGGCCGTCCTCAGCCAGCCGCCGTCGAAGCCCATGACTTTCTCGCCATAGACAGCCCGCCCGTCCACGAGCACCCTGCGCGCGTGATGATCCAGGCTCAGGCTCAAACCGTGAGCCTAATAGGCTCATGAGCCTGCACCATACTCATCCAATGGGAATTAGAACTCACCGTTGATGCCACCGCCGCCCAACCCCGAGGGACCAGGATGGTCCCCCTCTCCGCCGAAGGCTCTGGAGGAGTGGGATCGTCCCGATCCCTCAACGCTCCGCGATCACCCAACACTCCGCTCCCACTCAACGTCCCCACCGGCACCGAGTCACCCAGCAGCTTCGTATTTTTAAGAACGCGATTCCTAGCGGAGCGCTGAGGGACCAGGATGGTCCCTCTCCTCCGGAGGCTCTGGAGGAGTGGGATCGTCCCGATCCCTCAACGCTCCGCGATCACCCAACGCTCCGCTCCCACTCAACGCCCCCGGGCACCGAGTCACCCAGCAGCTTCATATTTTTAAGAACACGATTCCTAGCGGAGCGCTAAGGGACCAGGATGGTCCCCCTCCTCCAGAGGCTCTGGAGGAGTGGGATCGTCCCGATCCCTCAACGCTCCGCGATCACCCAACGCTCCGCTCCCACTCAACGCCCCCCGGCACCGCATCCCCCAGCAGCTTCGTATTTTTAAGAACGCGATTCCTAGCGGAGCGCTGAGGGACCAGGATGGTCCCTCTCCTCCAGAGCTTCGCTCATGCGCATGCCTTGGAGGAGTGGGATCGTCCCGATCCCTCACGCCTGCGCATCACCCAGCGCGTGCCTCATCTCAAACGCCCCAGCCTGCGAATGCTCCGAGGCCAGGGCCACAGGGCCACTACCTATAAATAGGTAGTGGCCCTGTGACCCTGTATCATACCTCTCCAATAGAAATTGAAACCCACCCCCGCTGCCCCCCTTGCCGGGTCTCTTTTTCACGTCGCCTGCTGCGAGAGAAGCATCAACAACATCAACAATATCAACGCCACCCCAACTCCACGCGGACCACCTCAACTCCCTCCCGCTACCGCCGCCGGACAGTGTGCCAGTGCGCGAGCATCCTATCTCAGAAGATTCCCCATTGGCAAACCATCGCGACTTCGTGCGCAGCGTCTCAGCCGCAACCCAGCCATAGGGAGCAAAGGAGCGCGGCAGCTAGCTCCAGCGCCCACGCCAGCGCGGAGCGTCTTGGACTGCGGTGACAGAGATGCACGGCGCGAGCCTGCATCGGCGGCACCGCTTTCGCGGGGTCCAGCGTGGTATCCGTCCACAGCCATCTATTCGGCCTGCGGCAGCAGCAGCGCTTTCGCGTCGCATACGGTCGCATGCCACCCACTTTCAAAAGTAGCCCCTCACGCATAAGTGGCTGATCCCCTCCCGTCTTTAGACCACGACTAGGACGGCGGACCTTTTTCAGCGCCTGCGCCGTCACAGACCCGGAATCACGGACCCGCACAGCGGTTCCCTACCAGCCTTGAGGTGCCGCCACACGCAGAGCCGGTAGGGATGCGCTGTGCGCGTCCCTAGATTCCTTCATCCCAGCGCGTACTGCTGCCCCAACACTCACCCCAATTCCAGCCGCGCCGCTTCCGATTCATGGATCAGGAACCCACTGGCCAGCCTACAGAAGTCACAAACAACGCTGAATGACTGCTAGCCCAGATCATTGGCCACCCACCCGGCCACCGCAGCGCTGAAGCCACCCACCACCAGCTCACCCGCCGCTCTGCCTCCAGCCCTGGCCATCATGGCGCACAGACCACCACCCGCCTCGAGTGCGAGATCATCCCCCTCCCTGGCTTCCATGCCACGCGTGCGTGGAGTTGGGGTGGCGTTGATATTGTTGATGTTGTTGATGCTTCCTCCCCGGCAGGCGGCGCATGGAATTGGAGTGCCGCTGATATTGTTGATGTTGCTGATGTTTCTCCACACCGCAGGCACTGCGCGGGTACACCCCCCGTTGAGAATGTTGAGATTGTGGGCGTTGCTCTCGCAGCAGCCTCTGCGCGTGTCCCCCCTCCCGTAGAATTTGGGGAATTGGGTAAAGTTCCTCCGCCGACGGGAAGGTTTTTCACCCCTCCACCCCGAGGCGAGAGCGGACCAGCGCGAGAACAGAGCTGGTCGGTTTGGCGGCCCAACGGGCCGCAGGAGTCAGCCCAGGCCGCAGCGAGGAACGAGCAAGCCCTGGGTTCGGGTGACACCGCCCCGCCTCTCCCAAGACCGCGCTCTGAAGGAGCGCAGGAGCGGTTGCGAACGGGCCTGGCATCTTTTTCGAACTGCTAAAGAATCCTTAGCAGTTGCCCCTCCGTCCGTTCCAGTTTGGTGCTCATCCGGCTCTCTTTTGCTTGTTTCCTTGCCTGCGAGTCTATTCCTCGCTTTGATCGTGTCACAATGGCCCACCTCCATGCCCTCATCGCCGATCAAGTCACCGCCTGGAAGCAGGCAGGGTTTCCTTGTGAGGAGTTCCCGGTCATTGCGGACATTCTGGAGCACCAGATCATCCAGACGGAGCCCAATCTGCCGCGTGAGTCCCGCTACCTGCGTGCCGCACAGATTGAAGCGCTTACGGCTTACTGGTATTTGCGCCTCGTGAAAAAGACCCCCACGATGCTGGACCTTTACAAGGACATCTATCCTTCCAACTCTGCCCTATGCACGGCTCTTGGACTCACGACAAATGCGATTCGTGACGTGATTCTCGACATAGGACTGGAAGGCCTGCTAGCCAAAGTGCGCGATGACGACGGATTCGTGAAAGACCACAAGCTCGACAGCCTTCGCGAGACGGTGGCGCTCGACTATCCCAGCTACATCCTCGCTCTCACCATGGGTGCAGGAAAGACGGCGCTCATCGGCTCCATCATCGCCACCGAGTTTGCCATGGCGCTGGAATATCCCGAGGGGCCGTTCATTCAGAATGCGCTCGTTTTCGCGCCCGGCCTCACCATCATGCGTTCGCTGCGGCAGCTCGCGGCGATGCCGTTTGATCGCATCTTGCCGCCGCGCTTCTACAAGACCTTTGCCGCAACAGTGAAGCTCATCTTCACCCGTGATGGCGATCCTGACATTCCGGTCATACGCGGCGACTCGTTCAACATCGTTGTCACAAACACCGAGAAAATTCGCATCACGAAGGAGACCGTTCGCAAAGGCGATCTCAAAGGCTTGTTCTCCGAATCGAAGGCGGATGAAGCACGCACCGATCTTGCCAACCGTCGGCTGCAAGCCATCGCCAGTCTGCCGCATCTCGCGGTTTTCTCGGATGAAGCACACCACACCTACGGCGCAGGCATGGAGAAGAGCCTCAAGCGTGTGCGAGAGACGATCAACTACCTCCATCGCCAGACAAACCTCATCGCCGTCATCAACACCACCGGCACGCCTTACCTCAAACGTCAGCCTCTACTGGATGTCGTGTTCTGGTATGGCCTCTCCACCGGCATTCGCGATGGCATCCTGAAATCCGTCGCTGGGCACATCCACGCTTACACCTTCGACAATCAAAACCTCGACGGCTTCCTTGCTGAGGTGTTGAAGGACTTCATCAGCACCTACGGCACAGTCACGTTGCCCACCGGCCACATTGCCAAGCTCGCTCTCTATTTTCCGCAGGTCGCTGACCTCAAAGAGGCCCGCCCTCTCATTGAGGCCAAGCTCATGTCACTCGGTTATCCGACTGACTGCGTGCTGGCGATGACGAATGAATCCAGCGCCGCCGAGAAAGCCGCGTTCGAGCGCTTGAACGATCCCGAGTCACGTCACCGCATCATCCTGCTCGTGAACATCGGCACGGAAGGCTGGGATTGCCCGAGCCTATTCGCTACTGCGCTGGCCCGTGAGTTGCGCAGCAGCAACAACTTCGTGCTTCAGGCCGCCTGCCGCTGCCTGCGTCAGGTGCCGGGGAACAACCACCCTGCCAGCATCTACCTCACGGAGGACAACCGCCGCACGCTCGACAAGGAACTCCAGGAGACCTACAACGAATCGCTCAACGACCTGAACATTGCTGGCAGTCAGGGCAAGCGCGCAGTGATCAAACTGCGCAAGGTCAAAATTCCGCCGCTGGTGGTGAAGCAGACGATCAGCCGCGTGCAGCGCAGCGCCCAGCCTCCCGCTCCACTGGTGCTCACGCTTCCCGTTGTCGCCGCAGACGGCATGTTCACCCGCCAGAGCTTCGATCTCGCCAGCACGAACACACGAGGGGAGATCCTTACCGCCAGCGCACCCATCGTCACACTTAGCACAGCAGCGGAGTGCATCGACATCTACACCGCTGCCACCAAACTCGCCGCTGTGTATCGCGCTGACTTCTGGACGATCAAATCTCAGCTCACCGCGCTCTATCCCGAGGGCGAAGTGCCAGAGAACCATCTCGCGGCTATTGCCGCGCAAGTGGAGCAGTCCACCAGTGCCTATGACATCATCGAAGAGCAGGTGGATGTAGCCCTTGCGCTCGTAAAGCCGGAGGGTTTCGACTACGATAGCGAGACGGACACCTACACCGCCGAGATCAGCTATCCCGTCTCGCGGGAGCATCTGCTGCTCTCCTGGGAGAAGTGCCAGAGTGCGAACACTCACGACTTCGGCTTCCACTACGATCCCTACAACTTCGACTCCCAGCCTGAGGCCGACTTCTTCACCACACTGTTGCATCAGCTCAATCTCAAGCCCGACGACGTGGAGGACTTCTATTTCACCGGTGCCCTTACCAGCTCCAGCAAGACCGATTTCGCCATCGAATACAAAGATATGGATGGCAAATGGCGCAGCTACACGCCTGACTTCGTGCTCCGGCGCAAAGATGGCCGCTGCCTCATCATCGAAGTGAAGAGCGAGCAGCATGAAGCTGGCATCCAAGAAGACCTCAACCGCGAGGCCAGCGGACAGTCGCCCATCACGCATGAAGGCATCAAAGCCGCCGCCCTGCGCCGCTGGACAGGCTTGAACGCTGAGCGGCTCAAATACGAGTTCGTCTATGCAGGCACCGGCCTGCGTCCCGGTGCCACGGATGCCGCTGCCACCTTTGCCCAATAAACCGCTTCAGTTCCCTGACCCATGCCCGCTAAGAAGACATCCACTAAGAAGACCGCGAAGCCCGTGGTGAAGAAGCAAGTGCGTGCCGCCTCCAAAGCTGCCGCCAGCAAGGGCAAAGCCGAAACTGTCGTCGCCGAGCCTGCCGCACCACCAGCGCCGAAGCCCATGGAAGTGAAGCTCACTGCCGCCAAGGGACGCCCCATGCTGCAATGGGTGGGAAAGAAGCCGTTGAGTAGAGTCACCGCCTTTCCGGCACAACTTGCAGAGACCTTTGATCCCTCCGGCGAACTCGCCACAGCAAATGGTGCATCGAAAACGGGCAATCTCTATTACGGCGACAATAAGGAGGTGCTGGCCCACCTGCTAGCTAATGGCTGTCGCGGCAAGGTGGACCTCATCTACATCGACCCGCCGTTCGACTCCGGTGCAGACTATGTGCGAAAGGTCACGCTGCGAGGCAAGAGCGCGCTCGCCAAGCTCGAAGGCGAAAGCTACTCCCTTGGCGAGCAGGTCCAATACACCGACATCTGGGCCAACGACAATTACCTCCAGTTCATGTATGAGCGGCTCATTCTATTAAAGGAGTTGATGTCAGAGGATGGGTTCCTGTTCCTCCATCTCAATCTCGACAGATCACACTATTGTAAATCTCTCTGTGACGAAGTTTTCTCCCCGGACTGCTTTCACAATCAGATTATTTGGAAGCGCACAGCAGCCCACGCTGACACGCAAGGAGTTGGTAATGTTCATGATGTCATTCTGGTCTATTCCAAAAGCGCCGAGGCAAAACTCAAGAAAACCTTTGTCCCATACTCACCAGAATATATCGAGTCGCATTACTCTCTTGCAGATGCGGATGGCCGCAAATATCAACTCGTCGATCTAACTGCGCCAGGACCTCGAAAAGGATTGATGTATGAATTCAAAGGAGTGTGGCCTCCAACTGGTCGTGTTTGGAGCACTTTGCCTGATAAAATGGATGCGCTCGATAAAGCAGGACGAGTTGTTATCACCGCTGAGGGGCGTCCGAGAAAGAAACAGTATCTGGATGAGATGTCCGGGATGCCAGTTCATGACCTTTGGGACGATGTGCATCCAGTGAATTCTCAAGCACTTGAGGCAACCGGCTATCCTACGCAAAAATCGGAAGCCTTACTCAGTCGCATTGTTGATCTCGGATCAAATATCGGAGGAATTGTTCTCGACTGCTTCATCGGCTCCGGCACCACAGCCGCCGTTGCTCAGAAACTCGGGCGTCGTTGGATCGGCTGCGACATCAACAAGGGAGCCATTCAAACTACCAGCAAGCGGCTTCAGGGCATCATCCGCGAGCAGTTGGCGGAGCAGGAGCAGGCAGCGGCCAAAGCGAAGGGTGATTTGTTTGGCGGGGAGAGCACGGACAAGAATGTCCATGCCACGCCTGCCGCGTTCTCCTTCCGCAGCCATCGCGTCAATGATTACGACATGGCCATCCAGCACAACGAAGCCGTGGCGCTGGCCTGCGAACACATCGGTGTGCAGCGCACGAAGACGGACAGCTACTTCGACGGCACGCAGGGCAAGCGACTGGTGAAGATCATCCCCTTCAACCACCCGCTCAGCCCCACCGACCTGGAACAACTTAAGGGCGAACTCAAAGCCCGCGAGAAGGAGGAGCGCGACATCTTGCTCGTCTGCCTCGGCAAAGAACTGGCCTGCGAGAGCTGGCTGGCCGAGTGGAGCCGACTGCGCAAGCGCGGCGACGTGCCGAACAAGATCGAAGTCATCGAACTGCGCACCGACCCGAAATACGGCAAGTTCATGACCCACGCGCCCGCCAGCGCCAAGGTGAGCGTAAAGCGAAAGGGCAGTGAACTGCACGTCAATCTCGAAGACTTCATCAGCCCCACCATCATCGAGCGCCTCGACAGTCAGGACAGCCGCCTCTTCAAAGCCCACGTCACCGACTGGCGGTTCCTGGTGGACTGCGTCATGATCGACCCCGCCTACAACGGCCTGTCTTTTAACATCGCTCTCACCGATCTCCCCGAGAAGAAAACAGACCTCGTGAATGGCTGCTACACGCTTCCTGCGCCCGAAGGCAAGACGACCGTGGCCGTGAAGATCGTGGACATGTTGGGAGAGGAAGTCGTGATTCTGGCAGAGGTTTGATACTGCATTCACACCATGGCATCCGAAACCTTTGCTCTCAGCGTGCCTCGCCAGGAGTTCACTGGCTGGCTGATGTCCGTGGCCGCTTTTAAACAGGCAGGCGTGGGAGAGGTGGATTTCATCTTTCAAGATGGTGAACTCCTCCTCCAGTCTGACTGGGGAGAAACCCGCATGCCCTATGAAGGCGGCTTCAACGGCAGGCTGATGATCAAAGCGCAACGTCTTTTGACGCTCGCCAAGCGCGGAGTAAAACTCATGCCACAGCCTGTTCCGGTAAAGCTAACCGTCGATGTGAACAAGAATCTGCTGGTGGTGGACTTCACTGAAGTGCCTGCGCATATCGCTCCAGCCTCCACGCAGCGCACGCCTGCGACAGCGCCTCAAACCCGCCCATCATGTGTGGGCGTGACGGTGCCAGCATCCATGCTTGGAGAATTAATCCGAAAAGTGTTCCCTGCTGTCCCTCCTCAAAAAGAAATGCTGAAGATCACGGCAGGAGATGGGCAAATAACCTTTCAATCCACACGTGGCACCGCCAGTTGTGGTGCATTTGTCGTAGGCGCTGGTGAATGGTCAGTGCCAGCACGGACTTTCCGACAAGTCCTCGACAGCTTCAAGGGAACCCCGAGCGTGACTTTGGAAGCAGATGCCACAGGTTTAAAGCTTAACTCATTCAAGATGCCAGTGTCTCATTGGAATCCCCCCCCTGCCCACCGCACCCAATGACGAGCCGCTTTTCCTCCACCCCCTGCAACAAGGGCGGCTCGGCGTCGTACTTGCTTGCATGGTTCGGACCTGGGTTTCATGCGCAGCGAGCATGGTTTTGCTGACAGCCGCTACGGCGGCGGCTGAGCCGTCGTTTGCCGCAAGCATTGACGCTCGGGTGCTCGACAAAGCCAAGGGGCACACGATGACGCCTGCGGATGATGCGGAGTTTCTGCGCCGTGTGTGGCTGGATTTTGCGGGCGGCATTCCGACGGCGGATGAGGCCCGCGCGTTCTTGGCGGACCAGGCGGCGGACAAGCGAGCGAAGCTGATCGACCAACTCATCGCCGCGCCACGCTTTGCGGAGCGCATGGCGGAGGCTTTCAACGTGATGCTCATGGAGCGCCGGGGCGACAATGACGCGTGGAAGGCGTGGCTGGTGGAGGCGTTTCGATCCAACCAACCGTGGGATGCGATGGTGCGGGAGATGCTGGCACCGGATTTCCTCAATGAGAAGCAGCGGGGGGCCGGATACTTCATCACCCGGCGGCTGGAGAAGGTGGGGCAGCAGGACACGGACTACCCTGGCCTCACGCGCGATGTCGGGCGCATGTTCATGGGCATTGACCTGCAGTGCTGCCAGTGCCACCGCCACCTGAGCGTGTCTGAGTACAAGCAGATCGACTTCAGCGGCCTCTTTGCCGTGTATCAAAATCTCAAGCTGCAAAGCACCGACGAGAAACACAAGACACCGTGGGTCAGCGAAGGGGTGATCACCGCCAAATACGAGTTTGCCTCCGTGCTCACCAGCAAGAAGGCGCAGACCGCGCCGCGTGTGCCTTTTGGCGCAGAGGTCATCATTCCTGCTTTGACGGCCGATGAGGCCTGGCTGGTGAAGCCCGACCGCAAAACCAAGGAGGTCGGCCAGCCGAAATTCAGCCCGTTGCATGAGATCGCCCAGCGCCTGCCCGCGCCGGAAAACGCCTTGTTCGCCAAGAATATCGCGAACCGCGTGTGGTTCCTGTTCATGGGCCAAGGCATCGTCGAGCCGCTGGATCTGCACCACAGCGACAACCCACCGGCGAATCCCGCGCTGCTCGATCTCCTCGCCCAAGAACTCACCGCGCATCACTTCGACCTGCGCTGGTTGATTCGTGAACTCGCTCATACCCAGACCTACCAGCGCAGCAGTACGGATGCAGGCAGCCACCAGCGCCACCTCACCGCCGAGCAGCAGCTCCGCGCCTTCCTCATCGCCACTGGCGAGCGTGAGCGCCTTGAGAAAAACACGAAGCCCGATGTGAAGGTCGATGCCGCCAAATACAGTCTCGCCGACTTCCAAAAAGCCTTCGCCGCTGCGCTCGCCAATCCTGCCAAGGAACCCGAACTCGCCGCGAATCCCTCGCTGCGCAGTGCGCTGTTTTTCCGCAACAGCGATCACGTCCATTGGGCGCTCATGCCACGCCCCGGCAATCTGATTGCACGTCTCGCCGCACAGTCCGACCCTGCCGCAGACCTTTATCTCAGCACGCTGACGCGACTGCCAAGCACCGAAGAGAAAGACCGGCTCAAGTCCTGGCTGGCCGCCCATGCTACCGATAAACCCAAAGCCCTCGGCGATTTCGCCTGGGCGCTGCTCAGCTCCACCGAGTTCTTCGTGAACCACTGACCTGCGTCACTCCCCATGAATCCGCTCTGCACTCCCAGCGACCACAGCCTCTCCCGCCGCGCCTTCCTCGGCGGTGGTTTGAGCCTGCTCGCCTCCCCCGTGCTGGCCGAGGCCATGCGGCAGCAGGACAAGCAGGTGCTGTTTGTCTGGCTGGATGGCGGCCTCTCCCAGCTTGAGTCGTGGGACCCAAAACCGAACACCGAGTTTGGCGGTCCCTTCCGCAGCATCAAGACCTCCGTGCCCGGCGTGCAGTTTTGCGAGCTGATGCCAAAGCTTGCCAAACAGATGCACAAGCTCTGCGTGGTGCGCAGCATGTGTACCAAGGACAATGCCCACTCCTCGGGCGTGGATCGCATCCAGCGCGGCGATCCCAAGAACCGCGGCGTGCCCTACCCGCATTTCGGCGCGGGTGTGGCCAAGCTGCTGGGGCCGGGCACCAGCGGCCTGCCGCCCTATGTGTGGATCAAACCCGGCAGCGGTGGCTTTCGTGCCGAAGACGCCGGATTCCTCGGTCCCAAATACGGCTCGCTGGCCTTCGGCGATGGCAAGCCGCCGGAGAATCTCCTGCGCCATCCAGACATCAGCGCGGAGCAGGACGCCGCGCGCAATGAACTGCGCACGATGCTGGACCAACGCTTTGCCACCCAGCGCGAGAAGCGTGTGGTCGAAGCCAACACCTCGGTCTTCGACATGGCGGAAAAGCTCATGGCCCGCGCGGACATCTTCGACACCTCCAAGCTACCTGACCGTGACCGTGAGCGCTACGGGCGGAATGATTTGGGCCAGCACATGCTGGTAGCGCGGCAGATGCTTGAGGCAGGCGTACGCTTCGTCAAAGTGACCAGTTACGGCTGGGACACCCACGGCGACAACTTCAACGCGCATGCGACGATGGTGCCCAAATTTGACCAAGCCTTCAGCGCCATGCTCGAAGATCTCGAAGCCAGCGGCCTGCTCAAAACCACGCTCGTCATCTGCCTGAGTGAATTCGGCCGCACTCCGCGCATCAACGGCCATGTGGGCCGCGATCACTGGCCAGAAGCCTGGAGCATCGCCATGGCAGGTCATGGTATTCGCCACGGCACCCTCGTGGGGGAAACCAACGACAAAGGCACCGGGGTCAAGTCGCAGCCCTATGACATCGGCTCCATGTTTCACACCTGGTATCGCGCACTGGGCATCGACCCGCTGAAAACGGAGTTCGACAACGCCGGACAGCCGCTGCCCATCGCCCATGACGAAATGCTGCCCATCAAGGAGGCCCTGGCGTGATGAACCGCGAACCCAAACAGATCGCTGAAATCAAAAGCGACCACCAGATCTCCGCTGCCCGCTTCAGCAGCGACGGCAGCGTGCTCGTGGCCGCAGGTTATGAGCCGCTGCTGCGCCGCTGGCAGTTTGACGGCAAGACCTTGACGCCCCTGCCCCCGCTCGAAGGCTTTCACGGCTACAGCACCGCCATCGCATTTCATCCCAAGCTGCCGCATCTCTTCTGTGCCGACTCCTGGGGCCAGCTCCGCTGCTGTGAAGGCGACAAAACACTCTGGCAGCACGAAGCCGCGCACGATGGCTGGCTGCGCCAGATCGCCGTGTCACCAGATGGCAGCCGCATCGCCACCTGCGGCAAAGATCAGTTCGTACGCGTGTGGGATGCTGCGACCGGGCAAAAACTCAGCGAACACGCTGCGGCTGAAGACGTGTATGCACTCACCTTTTCGCCCGATGGCCAGCACCTCGTCTTCGGCGACATGCGCGGTCGGTTAGTCGTGATGGATCGAGCCCTCAAAACGACCCAGCGCACGCTCGATGCCGCCCTGCTCTACAAGCTCGACCGCATCCAGGATCTCGGCGGCCTGCGCACGCTGCTGTTCATCGACGGCGGCAAAACACTGCTCGCCGCCGGCACCACGCCGCAAAACGGAGCCACCCCGCAAAGCATCCCGACCATCCTGCATTTCGACTTCGCCAGCGGCAGGCTCACTCAGACCTTCACCCACGGCGCGAACAAAGAAGGCTTCATTCACGATCTCGTGCAGCATCCGCAGGGTTTCCTCATGGCCGTGACCTCCGGCACCCCAGGCAGCGGCATGCTGCTCCTGACCCATCCGGCGGACAAGGAACCTTTCAACGTGAACACCAAGATGGCGAACTGCCACGCGCTGGCCCTACATCCCGACGGCACCCATTTCGTCGTCACCTCCACCAACCGCGACAGCAATGGCAACGGCCGCAGCCTCGGCCAAAAAGGTGAGTACAAGACCAACAGCTCACCGCTCCATCTGTTCGAGGTCTGAGGCTTTGGTCAACCTCAACCTCACGCGCCACAAAAGAGTCAAATGTCCCACAGTCTTGACATCTTGTGGGACAATGACACCTTGCCTCACAAGGAACTTTTTATGGCCGAAGGAGTCAATGTCAGATTTGCGGGCGAACTTCAGCGGTTTGTCCAACAACGCACCAGCGCTTCAGGACTGTACAGCTCAGCGAGCGAATACATTCGCGATCTAGTGCGCCACGACTACGAGCGCGAAGAGCAGCGCAAGTGGCAATGGCTGCGGCAAGAACTGCAAGCTGGCGCTACAGCCGATGCATCAGAATTTGTCGCGCTCGATGCCGACTCGATCATTGGTGAAGCGAAGAAGCGCCGGAAAAAGCATGACCGCTAAGATCTCCGCTGCCGCCAAAGAGCGAAACCTCCAAACCCAGCTCAAGGGCCGCACGCCGCGCGTCGTCCCCAAAGCCCAACGGGCTTTCGTCATGCAGCCCAGGAGTGCCGAGCCTTGGCGAGTGCTCTCCTGGGAGCCGTGCCACCCACCCTCCACGCCTGAGCACGAACCTCAACGAGGT